>CAYMSU010000276.1:0-8668 GCA_964393165.1 uncultured Enterobacteriaceae bacterium | reverse complement strand
CGACGAGCCGACCAACGGCCTCGACCCTCAGGGCATGCGCGAGGTGCGGGAGCTCGTGCGATCCCTCGCCCTGCACGATCGGATCACGGTCTTCATGTCCTCGCACCTCCTGGCGGAGGTCCAGGCGATCTGCAACCGGGTCGGGATCGTGTCGCACGGAGTCATGCGAACGGAGGGCGACGTCGCCGAGATGCTCTCGGGCGAGGCCACCGTCCGGCACGTCGTCGAGGTCGGCAGCTCCTCGCTCCAGGCGCTCGACGCCGCGGTCGCCGAGATCGAGGGGGTCACGGTCGAGGGGCCGGGCCGGGAGGGGCGGCGCCGGCTGGAGGTTCAGGGCATGGACGTACCCGCCCTGGTGGCACGACTCGTGGCAGCTGAGGTCCCGATCGACAGTGTCGTCCCCGAGAAGCGCAACCTCGAGGACGTGTTCCTCGAGGTCACGCGCGGGAGCCGCCCATGAGCTCCGAGCTCCTCCAGCACGTCGGCCAGCTCGTCATCGCGGAGATGCGCAAGCTCCAGTCCCGCTTCGCAGCGCGCCTCGGCTGGGTTGCGATGGCCCTTCTCGGGTTCCTGCCGCCCGCCTTCATGTGGCTCGTAGGCGACGCCTCGTTCGAGGTGAACGGCCAGCCGCAGGCCATCGACCTGTCGGCGGCGAACGGGGTCCGCTGGGCGCTCACGGTCCGCAACTTCTACGTCGCCCAGGCCCTCCTGCTCGTGCTCGGGGCCGCCTCCGTAGCGGGGGAGTACCAGCAGCGAACGCTGCGCGAGGACCTCCTGCGGCCGGTCCCGCGGGCGGGCGTCCTGCTCGCCAAGTGGGTGGCGCTGGCCGGGTGGTCGGCGGTCGCGCTCGCCGTGCAGTGGGTGGTCGCGGTGCTCGCCGGGTTCGTCTTGCTCTCCTCGGAGGGCGGCGTGTCCTGGACCGACGTGTTCGCGGGCTACCTCACGACGTTCGCGACCGACGTGAGCTTCGCCTCGGTCGTGCTGCTCGTGTCCGTCGCGAGCCGCTCGGTCTCGGGAACCATCGGGGCCATGTTCCTGTTCCTCGTGCTCGAGCGTTTCGCGGGGTGGATGCTCTGGGTCGGGTCCCAGTTCCGCGCCAGCCTGTCGCCCGAGTACGTGGAGCAGATCCCGTCCGGCGTACACGTGCTGCTGTCTGCGTCGCCCTACCTCCCCTCCAGCGCGTGGGGTCTGTCGAGCGTGGTGGCCGAGGGGCTCCCCGTCGCCGGGGAGACGGTGGCTGCACTGTGTGTGATCACGGCAGCCGCAGCCGTCGGGGCGGAGCGGGTGTTCGCGCGAGTCGACGTTCCCTGAGGCGACCCGCAGGCGCCGTCGTGTGCGATTGCCGATCGCTGCACAATGCCGTCGATCTCTAGGATTGCAAACAACAACTTGGAGAAGGACACCGACTCCAGGTTGCCACCTTTCGCGCGTAGTGCGATCCTGCGCCGGCTCAAACGACCTCTGGGAGAATTCATGCGTCCCTGGATCCCGATGGTGTTGTGGCTCGCCCTTGCAGGGTGCGCCGACGGTGACACCGGCACCATGGTCGGTCCCGGCGAGCCCGAGGACACGGATGAAGACGGCCTCACCGACGACCGCGAGGCGCGGTACAACACCAACCCGAACAACCCCGACACGGACGGGGACGGGCTCACCGACGGTGACGAGGTCGACGTGTACCTCACCGACCCCAACAACCCCGACTACGACAACGACGGGCTGAGCGACGGGGACGAGGTCAACGTGCACGGCACGGACCCGGGGAACAACGACACCGACGGTGACGGGCTGCGCGACCGCGCCGAGATCGAGATCCACAAGACGGACCCGACCGACGACGACACCGACGGCGACGACATCTCCGACTCGGACGAGCTCGACCTGGGGTTGGATCCGACCAACCCCGACACCGATGGCGACGGCATCAGCGACTCGGACGAGCTCGAGGGGATCACCGACCCGCTGAAAGCCGACACCGACGGGGACGGGCTGAGCGATCTGGAGGAGGTCGAGCAGGGCACCGACCAGGTGGGCCCGGACACCGACGGCGACACGCTGTCGGACGGAGACGAGGTCAACATCCACGGGACGTCGCCGCTCCTGAAGGACACCGACAACGACCGCCTGACCGACGACTTCGAGCTCGAGGTGGGGAGCGACCCCACCAAGCGCGACACCGACGACGACGGCCTGAACGATGCGCGCGAGATCGACTTCCTCGGCACTGCGTTCGACAACCCCGACACCGACGGGGACGGAGCGTCCGACGGGGTCGAGGTCGACGAGTTCGGCTCGGATCCGCTGAAGACGGACACCGATGGCGACGGGCTGAGCGACGGGGCCGAGGTGAACACCCACAAGACGAATCCGCTGGAGCCGGACACCGACGGCGACACGCTGACCGACGGCGAGGAGGTCAACCTCCACAAGACCGACCCGCTGAAGACGGACACCGACGGGGACACCCTCGACGACGCCGAGGAGGTCAACAACCTCCCGACCGACCCGAACAAGTTCGACACCGACGCCGACGGCCTTTCGGACGCGGAGGAGGTCAACGAGAAGGGCACCGACCCGGTCGTCGCCGATACCGACGGGGACGGGCTGCTCGACGGCGCCGAGTTCACTGCGGGAGCGGATCCGTTCCTGCCGGACACCGACTACGGAGGGGTCCTCGACGGGGCTGAGGTCACCGACGGAACCGACCCGACGATGGCGGCCGACGACCTCTGCACGTATCCGTCGGTGGCGCTCGACGATCCGAGCTACGTGCCGCCGACGCCGGCGTTCGATCCGCTGTTCGTCTCGTTCGACTGGGAGCTCGTGTCCAACGCCAACGGCGTCCACGACTACTTCTTCGATGCGAACAACGACGGCATCGTGGACGGGGGCGAGGAGCGCTCGGCGGTCCTGCGGGTCAACCTGTTCGGTCCCGAGTGGAACAAGCTGTGCGAGGTCAACTTCGAGGGCGACGTCGCCACCGCGCTCGACCCGCTCCCCGCGTGGAACCTCCTCTCGCCGGACGGTAGCGCCTCCACCGCCTCGCTGGTCGAGGCCCTGTCGCTTACGCCGACCACGGCAACCACCGACTGCCCCGCGCTCGATGCCGCGGTGTACGGCTCCGACGACATCCGCACGGTGCTCAGCGCTCTGGACTTCGGCTTCGCGTTCGGCGGGCTCGACGACCTCGCGGGGCCCCTCGAGACCGAGGTGGATGCAGCCGGCGACAACTGGGACGCAGACTGGGCGAGCTTCGTCTACGGGGGCTGGCTCAGCTGGGATGACGTCGATGCGCACCTCGTGAACTTCGGGTTCGTCCACGACGCGGTCTGCGAGGTCGTGCAGCTCGACGGGTCAGGGGAGGCCCTGCGCCAGACGGGCTTCGATCCCCTGCAGCCCGGTCAGTGGTCTGCGGGCTATGCGATCGCCGGCGCGGGGATCGGTGTCGACGAGGCGACGTTCGGTAAGACGGCGTTCTTCGGCTTCGACGAGGTCACCGGGATCAGCTGCGACCGGGCCAGCGTGAGCGAGGCGAGCACGACCTGGTCGACCGGGACCACCGTGATGGCCGCGACCGGCGTGGGCTTCGAGCTCGACTTCGCCATCGAGGGCGATGGCTCGATCGGCGACTTCGACGCAGATGACGACGGGGACGGCACCTTCGACGCGACGGCGGCCACCGTGTCGGCAGTGTTCCTCGACAGTGCCGGCGCAGAGGTCTGTCGGATCGTCTACGACGCGGACGCCGCGGTCGAGATCGACCCGGCCGACTGGACGCAGTTCGACATCGACGGCACCGAGGCCACCGGCCTGATCGACCGGGCCTGGGAGCTCACGCTCGCCGACGGGGACGGGTCGACCGACTGCGGCACGCTCGACCTCGCCAATGGGTGGGGCGACACCGACCCCGAGGTCGTGCTCGAGGGCCTGACCTTCGGCTTCGGCATCGGCGCGCTCACCACGGCAGGCGATGCTGCGGCGGACGGCAGCGTGACCGACTGGTCGACCATCAAGGACGATGCCTACAGCGTGTTCGTGACCTTCGACGGCGCCGACGCCGACGAGGCGGGCTTCGGCCGGTACGAGGATCTGGACGACTGCTTCCAGGCCAATGCCGGCGTCTACAACGCTCCGGGCTTCGTGAGTGAGGGCCGGGTCGGCCGAGCCACGAGCATCGGCTCGGTTCCGTTCGTCACCTTCGTTCCCTAGCTCGGTCAGAGCTGGGTGCCGCGCAGGTACAGCACGCCCACGAAGAACAGGGCGGCCACCGGTACGGTGAGGGCCAGCGACTGCACCGCGGCGCGCGGCCGCTGGCCCCACCACCAGGCGGCGAGCACCCACCCCACGAGCGGCGTGAGGAGCAGGTTGGTGGCGAGCAGCGCGACCAGCTGGGGCACGGGGAGTCCTGCGTCCGTCGCGTAGTGTGAGCCGAGGGCGCGCCGGGCCTTGTCGAGCATGCGGGCACTCGGCCGGATCTTCTCCCCGCCCCGGATGCGGCGCTGGACCTCGCCGAGGTTGCCCACGCCGAGGTTCTCCTCCGAGAGGAGCCACGCGACGAGCAAGCCGTCTCCGTCGGGACGGTGGCCGCACTCCGGGCAGATCTTCGAGAAGTCCTGCCGCTCGGCGCCGCAGCGCACGCAGACGGCCGCGCTCACGAGGTCACCCAGACCTGCTCGACCGGCGCGTCGTCCAGCTCGGGGAGCGCGCGCAGCCAGTCGAGCACCCCCGCGGAGACGGGCTCGGTCACCACCAGCACGTCCGGGCGATCGATCCAGGCAGCCGCGGCCACGCGCAGGGCGTCACCGGTGGCGCGCCCCACCTGCCGGAGCCGGTGGAGCCCCTCGCCGAAGACCAAGAAGGGCACGCGGTCGTACTCCGCGATGCCGAACGACGGGGCGCCGCGCCCGGTGTCGAACGGGGGCTCGCCGAACAGGTGCACGAGCTCCGCGAACCGCCGGCGGCGCTCCGGGTCGTGCGACATCATGGCCGAGCGGAGGCGCTCCGCCAGCATGAAGGGGGGCTCGAACGGGTCGGTGCGCAGGAAGCGGTTCCCGATCGCCCCGAGGACCTCGGGCAGCCACGGGGGGCGCTCGCGGCCCACGGTCTCGAACGCGACGTCGCCGACCCTTACGCCCAGCGTGGAGGGGGTGGCGACCGTGTAGTCGCCGTTGAAGAGCCACCCGACCTTGACGGAGAGCGCCGGTCGCTGACCCAGCGCGGTGACCAGCCGCGGGTCGCGTGCCGCATGCCGTCGGAGCTGCGCGAAGGCGGGCTCGTCGAGCTGCAGCTCCACATCCACGGTGATCGAGTGGTGCCCGGGCTCGACCATCCCCTGGACCACCGCCGGATTGAGCCCGTGCAGCTCGAGGTCACCGAGATCGGCATCGCCGACCCGCTCGAGCACGCCCCACTCGAGGCCGACCAGCAGGCGGCCGGGATCGTCGTGCAGGGCGGCGGCGAACAGCACCAGGCTGTCGGCGAGCGCGCAGCGCGCCGGGTCGGGGCCCGCGGGGAGCTCGACGACGCGGTCGTGCTCGGACCACTCGGGCAGTGCATCGCGCAGGCCGTCCGCCTTCGAGCGTGTGACGTACATGGCGCACCCTTAACCCCGCTCACCGTCCGGGAGTCCGATGCTGCCCTTCCTCCTCTGCGCCGCCGCGCATGCAGCGCCTCCCGCGGGGGTGCTCGGCGTCGAGTACCGACCGTTCTCCCGAGGAGATCTCACGTGGGTCGCCGAGGGCAACACCACGGGGCTCGCCGTCGGCCCGCTGGATGGCCTCGTCCGCTCCAGCCTCTCGGCCTACGGCGGGGTCGGTCTCGGGGCCCGCCTGCAGCTCCTGGGCTCCCTGGGCATCGCTCGCGTGCAGACCACTGTGCGCACTGGGGAGGCCGTGACGCAGCGCCACCAGGGGGTCGTTCGGCCTGGCGTGGACGTGCGCGTCCACCTGCTCGAAGGAGGGCAGCCGGCGCTGTTCGCGCTCGGTGGGGTCCACCTCGACCTCCCCTCGGCGCGCGACGCCTCCAGCGGGTACACCAAGGAGGAGCAGGAAGCCGCGGACCAGGCGGCGGCCTTCGAGCGCGCCCGCCTCGGGGGCATCGGTGGCCGCCTCGGCCTCGGGGGCACCGTGGAGCTCACCCCGGCCCTCGCCCTCGGCCTGCAGTACGCGGTGCAGTGGCAGCGCTCGCTGCTCCGGGGCGACGACCCATCCACCGTCACCTCCCTCCTCCGGGGAGAGGCCGCGCTCCTGCTGCAGCTGCAGTGGCCTGGCCGCGAGGCGGCGGGCGACTGAGCCGTTCCACTGGCTCACGCTGCGGAATGTTGCAGGTGGTTGCCCGCTTGGACGGGGGTTGGATAACGGCGGTTCCTCAGGAGCTCCTGCGACGTCCCCGGCCAGCGCGGTGACCCGGGGCTCCGCCCCAGCGCTGGAAGCGACCCCGATGGAAATCCTCCCCGACCCCGCGCACGTCGCCTTGCTCACGTTGCCGTTCCTGGTGGCGCTGTTCGGGTTGAATGCCATTCTCTGGCAGCCCCTTCTCGGCTGGCTCGAGGAGCGCGAGTCGGTTGCCCGAATCGCGCAGCGCGAGGCCAAGGAGCTCGAAGAGGCTGCCGCCGAGCAGATGGCCCAGATCGAAGGGCGGCTCGCAGAGGCGCGCAGGAACGCCGCCACGGTACGGCAGGAGGCCCGCGAGCGGGCCCTCGCACGCGAGGCCGACATGCTCGCCGCGGCTCGTCAGCAAGCCGACGAAGATGTTCGCGCCGCCGTCGAGCGGATCCGGGCCGAGCAGCAGTCCGCCAAGGCGGCCCTGGAAGACACGGCCAAGGAGCTGTCCCCCGTCATCGCGGCCCGTGTCCTCGGCCGCGACCTGGTGTGAGGCGTAAACGATGATGCGCTCCTTCCTCTTCATGGCTCTCGCGCTCTGCTTCGCCACGCCCGCACTCGCTGAGCCCTCGCATGGCGGCGACCATGCCCCGTCGGCCGAGCACGGGGGTGCCCACAACGGCGACGACCACGGCTCCCATGCCGGTGGCGACCACGGCGAGGGTGAGCACGGCGGCGGCCACCACGTGCTGTACACCGCAGACGACGACGACGACGGGATCGCGAACTGGCTCGACCCACAGGATGGCCTTCGGGAAGAGACTCCCGAGGCTTACGTCGTCACCGATCTGTTCTTCCACTTCCTGAACCTCGCCATCCTGATCGGGCTGCTCTGGTGGGCGCTCCGCAAGCCGATCCAGGACGTGTTCCGGGATCGCAGCCGGCGCATCAAGCACGAGCTCGTCGACAGCACCCAGGAGCGGGACCAGGCCCGCGAGCGGCACGAGGAGCTCGTGGCGAGGCTCGGCAAGATCGAGAGCGAGATGCAGAGCATGCAGGTCGAGGCCGCGACCGAGGCCGACCGGGAAGAGCAGAAGCTCATCGAGCGGGCGGAGCGGGAGGCCGAGCGCATCGCAGAGCAGGCGCGGCGCTCGGTGCGCGACGAGGCCACCCGGGCCCGCCAGGCCCTGCGCCGCGACGCCGTCGCGCTCGCGGTCCAGCTGGCCGAGGACACCCTGCGCAGCCAGGTCGCCAGCACGGACCAGCGCGCGCTGGCCCAGGACTTCCTCGACTCGCTCAAGAACGAGCCCCCGGGAGCCACCCATGGCTAAGAGCGCTGCCGCGCGGCCCTACGCCCAGGCGATGATCGAGATCGCGGCCGAGGCGGGCATCCTCGAGCGCGTGGAGCAGGACCTCGAGCGGTTCTCCCAGCTCTGGGACGAGCATGAGGGGCTGCTCGCGAAGGCGCTCGGGTCGCCGGTGTTCACCACCGAGGAGCGGCGTGCGGTGCTCCAGGCGGTGCTGCCCAAGCTCGAGCTCCACGGCATGTCCGCCAACCTCATCCACCTGGCGAACGACAAGGGGCGCCTCCTCATGATGCGCGAGATCGCGGAGGCCTACCGCGAGCTCGCCGACGAGCGGGCGGGGCGCCTGCGCGTGCTCGTGCAGACCGCCGAGCCCCTGTCGGCAGACCTCGAAGCCGAGGTCGTGAAGGCGCTGTCCGAGCGGACCGGGAAGACCATCGTGCTGCGCACGGAGGTCGACGAGTCGCTGATCGGGGGCATGGTCGCCCGCGTCGGGGGCAAGGTCTACGACAGCTCCATCCGCAATCGACTCTCACAGATGAAAGACGCCCTGCTCTCCGGCAGCTGGGGCGGCGCAACCCCTGCCGAGGCCTGACGGGAGATTCCGCCCATGGACATCCGCGCGGACGAGATCAGCGAGATCCTCAAGTCCCAGATCAAGAACTACGAGTCGCGGGTCTCGGTTACCGAGACGGGCACGATCCTGTCCGTCGGTGACGGGATCGCCCGCATCCACGGTCTCGAGAACGCCCTCGCCGGCGAGATGGTGGAGTTCCCCGACGGGTCCGTCGGGATGGTGCTGAACCTCGAGGCCGACAACGTCGGTGTCGCCATCTTCGGGTCGGACACCGGCATCCACGAGGGCGACGAGGTCAAGCGCACGGGTCGGATCCTCCAGGTCGGGGTCGGTCCGGCCTACATGGGCCGCGTGATCGACGCACTCGGCAACCCGCTGCCGGTCGGCACGACGCTCGCGGTTCCGGTTCCGGACCCTTGCCCGGGCCCGGGCAAGGGTCCGAGGCCAAGAGATCAGAGGGTCCGCTC
>CAYMSU010000275.1:0-8680 GCA_964393165.1 uncultured Enterobacteriaceae bacterium | reverse complement strand
CCTGAACGGTTCCTTCTCGAACATCGTCATGGCGGCGAGCGGGCGCCGCGTGGCGGAGCTCGAGTTCGATCTGCTGTGCCTGCTGAGGCCGGAGGGAGCCGGGGGCTGAGCGACCCCCGGCGACCTCCGCCTCAGCGCGGTGGCTCGGGCTTGCGGATGCGGATGCCTCGCCGGGCGGCGGGGGCACCGTCGGCGCCGGCCGCGGCCGGCAGCACCTCGATCCCGGCGCGGAAGGCGGTCACGAAGTCGAGCCCGAGGCGATCGTCGTCGACGATGTTCACGATCGACGGCGCGTCGGTGGTCGGGAAGATGCCGCAGGACTCGCCCGGTTCGCAGATCACGCCGTCATTGTCGAAGTCGCTGCCGGCGTACACCTCGTAGCCGTCCGGTACGACGCCGCTGCGCAGGAAGGTGTAGGCGCCGGCATCGGCTTCCAGCACGTCCGCCTCGAACCGGGCGCCGGGCGGGGCGTTCGGATCCACGAGCAGGAAGAAGGTCACGCCAGCATCGGCCAGTTCGTCGGGCGAGGCCTGCGTGACGCGTGCGGTGACCTCGAGCGATCCGGTGTTCGCCGTGACGCGGATCCGTCCGAGGAAACTCCCGTTCTCGGGCAGCTGGGCGCGGTCCACGTCCGCGGAGTAGGTTCCGAGCCCGTTCGCGTCCGTCGCCGTCGGCGCGACGGACAGCCAGGGCCGGTCCACGACCAGTTCGGTGACGATCACCGGGTCCTCCTGCCCGCCGGCATTGCGCAACTCCAGGGAACGGGTGTCGGCGAACGCTCCGAAGTCGAGCGTACCGGGCGTCGCGGACAGGATCCCGGGCAGGACGCCACCGTTCTCGAGTTCCAGCGCGGCGAGCACGGCCCGCTGCGCGTCGATCAGTCCGTGGCCGAAGGAGTCGTCACGGCCCGGCTCGCCGAGATCCTGCGTCAGGCGGCCGGCCTCGAGCAGGGTGTCGAACTCGAGCGGCGTGAGCCCGAGGTCGTGCAGCAGGCAGGCCACGAACAGCGCCTCTGGATCGGGGCGCAGGCCGAGGTGGGTGGCCACGGCCATGGCGAGGGCCCAGGTGCGCTCCCCGTGGCCGAGCAGGTGGGCGTCGTACGCCTCGTGGGCGACCTCGCGGGCCCGTGCCGCGAGGGCCGAGTCGGGGGCCGCCCACACCTCGGCGGCGAGCGGCGCAGGCCTTCGCGAGGCTCCGATCCGCTGAGCCGCCATCCTCAGCCACTGCCGCAGCTGGAGCAGCCCGAAGCCAGCGGCCACGCCGAGGCGCGAGCAGGGGGGGAGGACCTTGCGCATGCGGCTATGGGTAGCCGGCTCCCGAGAAGTCGTACAGATCCTGCAGGAACGTCACGCGCGTGAGCGCCGCGCTCCGCCCCCCGCTCGGGACCCGGACCTGCCACACGACCTCGCCCTCCGGCGTGATCTCGGCCAGCCGACCGAGCTGGGAGAATGCCACCAGGTAGTGGTCGCAGCCCTCCACGCCCATGCGGCGGATGTCGCCCAGCACCTCCACGTGCTGGTCGATCTGGAAGCCCCAGTCGAGCGCCACGGTCTTCGCGGACTCGTCGACCGTGTACACGCCCAGCCGCGAGTCCACGCCCGGCTCCTGGTTGTCGAACACCAGCACCTTCAGCTCGTCGCCGTCGTAGTACGCATCGGAGATGTGGGGATCCTGGAACAGATCGACGTCGGTCCCGGTGGCGTTGAAGGCGGCGCCCTTCACCACGGTGAACTCGTTGCCCTCGCCGCCCAGGATCCACTCGGTCTCGCCCTCGGCCGACATCTTCACGAGCGCATCGACCCGGCGGAGCAGCAGCAGCAGAGAGTCGTCCTCTGGCAGGTGGACCAGCGAGTTCCCGTGGCCCGCCTCGCAGAACCCGTTGCCCAGGAACTCCGGCGCCGCGCACGTGAGGTCGACCGGCCAGTCCGTCGTGTCGAACTGCGTCCACAGCACCTCGGTGTCGTCGATCGTGGCGGCGCCCTCGGGCCCGCGCTTCACGGTGTCGGCCGCGATCGGCTGGTCGTCGATGATCACCGTTTCGTCGAGCTCGTAGCCGTTCCAGAGGAGCTCGCCGTCGGGCATCTCGAGGAAGTCGTGGTGTGCCTGCAAGGCCCGCGTCTGCGTGCGCTCGCGCCCGTCGAGCGAGCGCCGCACGATGTAGCCGAGGTCGTCGACCCGATCCGTGTCGGCCGTGTTCCACAGGATCGACCGCCCGTCGCGGCCCGGCCGGGGGCGCCCGATGTTCGTGTCTTCGATGTCGTTCTCGACCGCCCACACGTAGCGGCCCTCGCGGTCGATGATCGTGACGCCGGTGGCGTCGGCGGCGCCGATGTAGCTCATCAGCACGTAGCCGCCGTCGAAGCAGGACGCCTCGGGCTCCCACGTGAGCAGCTCGAGCGGAGGCACCGTCTGCGGGGGCGGGGCGACGTCGAACGCCACCTCGGCGGACTCGCGGACGCGGCCCCCGCTGGTCTCGACCTCGACCCGGGCGCGGTAGGTGTTGCCCACCCGCAAGCCGAGCACGTCGATCGCGCCGTCGTCGCCGAGCTCGCGCCAGGGCGTGGTCTCCTCCTCGGCGCCATCTCCGCGCGTGTAGAGCACACGTGCTCGGCCCTCGCCAGCGCCGGCCCACCGGACCACCGCGGTGCCTGCGATCTCACCCTGCTCGACCTCGGGGTCGGGCGAACACCCCAGGGCCAGTCCCGCCAGCCCACCCAGCCACACGTGCTTCACTCCGCCTCCACGGCAGCCACAGTATCCACTGGAGGGGGCCACCCGCACCGGCTTGTCGCCGGCACGGGGGCCCGGGGTCGGGTGGCCTGACGCAATCATGCATCGGGCCGCGCGTCGACCTGCGCGCCCACGGCCTCGAGCACCGCGACCAGCTGTGCTGCGCGCTCGGGGTCGAGGTCTCGTGCCACGACCGCGGGCAGTGCCGCCACCGCGTCTCGAGCCTGGCGAAGGGCCAGGCCGAGCTCGGCGCGAAGCGCGCGGATCACCTCGAGCCGCCGCTCTCCGACCTCGATCAGCACGAGATCGAGGGCCGTCGGCGGAAGGGGCTCGGGCGCCGGCTCGGGCTCGACCACGACGGGGGCCACCGCCGCCGACACGCCGAGGCGATCCTCGAGCTTGCGCACGAGGTGGCGGAGGTCGCCGAGGCGCAGGTTCTGGACATAGTTCAGGACGTCTTCTTCGTTCATGTCAGCACTCCCTGCAAGCGCACTTGCGGGGCTCCTGCGCACCATTGCGCAAGACGCACCCTCCGGGAGTCGAACCCGGACAGCGAGCAAAGCGATGCCCACCCCGCCCCCGTCGGGCGCAGGTGCCACGGGGAGTGGGGGCTAAGTCGGGCGCTGCTTGGGCTTCACGCGAGAGGACATGATGGCCTCGGGCGACGCGGGCCTCGGGACGTGGGCCAACGCGCGTCGCTCTGGAAGCCTATGCAGGCCGCGAGCCGCTGTCACGAGCGGCTCAGCCCCCGCAGGACAGCCAGACCTCGAGGAGGTACCGGTCGTCCTCCTCCACGCCGCCCTGGGGAGGCATCACCGGGTCGTCCTGGCCGGCCACCACCCTCACGCGGTCGGCCCACTGCCAGACGTCCTCCTCGGTGTCGAAGACGACGGCCTCGGGCGCGCCCTCCCGGTCGAGCGCCGTGGACGCGTGGCACGACTGGCAGCGCTCGGTCACGAACCCCCGGCCGAAGTTCTCCCAGGTGACCGGCGCGGGGGCGTCCTCGCAGATCGTGGCGACCTCCGGGGCCTCCTCCTCGCACGCGGCCAGGCCGAGGACGAGCACGCCGAGCATCCCGACCCTCATGCGAAGATCCCGGTCAGCGGCTGCACGCCGCTCACGTAGGGCTCGGGGTCGACGTCGGCATAGGTCAGCAGCGTGGCGCCCACCGACTCCGCGGACAGCACCTGCCCCGAGCCGGCCACCTCGGCCGAGCCCGGGTCGATGGTGCGGCCATAGAAGGCGCTGTCGAAGCCTCCCACCACGCGGCCGCCGGTCAGCCCCTTCCCGATCAGCAGCGTGGACGTGTACGGCCAGTGGTCCTTGCCGTTCAGGTTGTTGAGCAGCGGCGTGCGACCCATCTCCGACATGACGACCACGAGCGTCTCGTCGGCGAGCGTGCCGCCAGCGGTGCCCTTGGTGGCCTGGAGCAGGGCCATCAGCGAGGTGAGGCCCTGGAACAGGCCCTCCCACAGGGTGGCCTGGTCCGGATCGTTGTTCGCGTGGGTGTCCCAGCCGAACGCTCCCGGGTTCGTGCCCGCGTACGACAACGTGGCGCACCGGGACACGCCCAGCGACAGCGCCTGCGCGGCCACCTGGGCCTGGTCCTCGAGCAGCGTGGACGCGTTGAAGTCCATCGTGTACCGCAGGTCCTTGAGCGCCATGAGCTTGGCCATGGAGTCGCGGTAGGCCCCGGTGAGCTGCCCCTCCACGGTCGAGCGGGGGCTCGACGCGCGCGCCCCGGCCCGCCGCTGCAGGTAGCGATCGATCAGGTTCTCCGCGACCCGATCGGGAGCCTCCACGGGGATGCGGCTCAGGTTCTCCACCTGGCCGCTGATCAGGCCATCGAGCTGGCCGTTGGTGCCCGTGCGGCTCACCGCCACGCCCTGGTCTCCGGGGTAGCTCGGCCCGTTGACCACGAGGTGAGGCAGGGTGAAGGCGTCGCGATTCGCGGTCGCGATGGCGGCCGGCCAGTCCGGCGTGAGGCCCGACGTGCCGCCCGTCATCATGATCATGGTGCAGATCTCGTGGGCGATCGAGCGCACCATCACGCCGTTGAGCACCACGAGGTCGCTCGCGAACGCCGACATGAACGAGTCTACTGCCGGACGCGAGGGATGCGAGATCCAGGAGAGGTCGCCGATCGACTCACGGCGCGCGGCCGCCTCGGTGTCCACGTTGGGGTTGTCGAGCGCGTCGGCGAGCACGCGGGTGGGATCCCAGCCCCCGGGCGCGAACACGAACACGAACTTGCGGTCGTTGGCCGGGATTGCCGCGTGGCTGGCGAGGGGCACGCCCATCGCGGCGAGACAGGCGCCGGCCGCGCTCACGAACTGACGTCGGTTCATCTTGATCTCCGTGCCGGCTAGTAGAAGAGGAAGTCGGGGTCGCGGAGCAGCGCGGACAGCACGCCCGCCCAGGCGCGGTCGGCGCGCCCCTCGAGCGCGTACAGGTCGCGCCACAGGGCGAGGTTGGCCTCGACCTCAGGGCCGTCGGCTGCGACCTCGTCGCCGAAGATCCGCAGGTGCAGGCGCTGCAGCACCTCGACGAGGGCGGCCCGGTCGGTGTCGGGCGTGGCGTCGAGCGGGAGCTCGCCGAACAGCGACGAGCGGCCGGCCTGCGCCTCCTTCACCGCGAAGTCGCTGGCCGCCTCGGCCAGGCGCTCCTGGACGAGCAGCAGCGTGGTGTTCGGCGACGTGCTGTTCTTGGTCGAGTAGTAGCCGTCGGCGCCCCCGGCCAGCGTGAGGAAGCCCTGGCGGTCGGTGAGCAGCAGGTCGGCGCCCCCCTGGCTCTCCCATTCGAACCCGGTCAGATCCTCGACCTGGCTCGCGAGCAGCCCAGGCGTGGCCATCTTGAGCGGGACCTGGGTGCCGGGCAGCCCGTCGTCGGTCGCGGCGCGGTACTCGGGGCTCCGCACCACGCTGCGGAAGAGCGCCCGAAGGGTGAGGCCCCCGTCGAGCAGCGCCTCGCGGTGCGCGGTCATCCGGTCGAAGTCGAGCAGCTCCGCCTCGCGACGGAGCAGCAGCTCGGTGACGTGCTCGACCATGCACTCGGGGAACCGGTGATCGGCGGCGATCGACAGCCCGAGGTCGGCCAGGCTCGACCCGGGGTCGCCGTAGTACGCCGGCGACACGCCCTCCCCCAGCACCTGCTCCCAGTACCGCTCGCGCGCGGGGTGGTAGCTCGCGACCTCCGACGCGGTCGGCTGGAACGTCCAGAACCCGAAGAAGTAGGCGGCCAGCGGGTCGAGGGAGACGTGGCAGTTCACGCACCCCGGGTTCGTGCGCACCGCCTCGGCCACCGCCTCCTCGTCGAGGAGGTTCACGTTGCGGTCGAAGTCGATCGGCCGCGTGAGGTAGTCGTGGCAGAGCAGGATGCGGCTCGTGGCGTTGGCCCGCTTGCGGTTCGCGTTGCTCGCGGTGGACTGGTAGCGCCACCACATGCCGTTGGTCGACAGCACCCCGGCCGCCGGCCGCGCGTCGGTGTAGTGGGCGCGGCGCCAGCCGGTGGCGTCGGCCGGGTAGTCCACGGGGAACATGCGCGCCGTGATCTCGTTGGCCATCGTCCAGTCGGCGGTCACGAGATCGGTGATGGGCAGGTCCTCGCGGGCGACCTCGGCGAGGATCATCAGCGGCTCGTCCCCCACGCTGCGCATCACGTCGGCAATCGACAGCCCGGTCAGGTCGAAGGCCGAGAAGTCGATGGGGGCGTAGTTCTCGGTGCGGGTGAGGTAGACCTCGCTGAAGAGGTCGGCCACGCGGTCGCCGAACCGGCGGTCCTCGAGGAACGTCTCGATCAGCGCGTCGACGTCGCCGGTCCGCTCGAGCTCCTCGTACTCGGCGAGGGTGGGGCGCACCCCGCGCAGGTCGAGGGAGGCGCGGATCAGCAGGTCGCTGTCGTCGAGCTCGACGATCGGGCCGAGGTCGGGCGCCTCGTCGGGGCCTCCGGAGCAGGCGACCGCGAGCACGGCGAGGGGCAGCAGTCGGCTCACCATGGGGTCCCTCCCCAGCTCAGCAGGGCCTCGGGATCCGCGCAGACCAGGCCGACTTCCTCGCCCTGGAAGTAGGCGGTGCCGCAGCCGTCGCAGTCCGCGGGCGCGACGACGTCGTTCTCGCTCGTCGGCCCGTCGAAGCGAACATCGTACCACTCCCCGAGGGGGGAGCGGACGGCGACCGTGCCAGAGAGCTCGCCCGAGCAGCTGGACCCGAGGGACTCGGTGAACAGCGTGTTCTCGTCGAACGCGACGGCCCAGCCCCCGTCGAACCCGCCGAACCCGCCGGAGACCAGCGCGGTCCTCCCGAAGCCGGCGAAGTCCTGCAGCTGGAGCCCGAGGTCGGGGTCGAGGCCCTCCCCCAGGAACGTGCCCTCGGCGGAGGCGCCGTCCCACGCGAAGCTGCCCTGCAGCTGGCTCGCGTACTGGACGAAGGGGATGTCGCCCTTCGGGCCGACGAACCCCGAGGTGTTCTGCACGACCGCGGTGCCCCCGACCTCGAGGAGGTTCCCGCTCGGATCCATCATCGCCGCGCCGCCCGACACGTACCAGGTCTCGATGAGGAAGCCGGTCTGGGGCTGCGTCTGCGCGAGGTCGGCGGAGAACACGTAGCCGTCGAAGAACGCGCCGCTGTCCGAGGAGCAGCTGTCCAGCCAGTAGCTCCCGGCCTCCGTGGCGTAGTAGTAGGGGCACTGGTCGTTGCTGTAGGCGAGCACTTCGTCGTACGCGGTGCGCACCGCGCCGGCGTTGGCCAGCAGCGCGAGGTCGAAGGCCGACTGCAGCGCGCCCTCGACGGCGTCGAGCGCCTCGGTCGGCTCCGGGGGGTCCCCCGGGTCGAAGATGTAGGGGCTGGGTGCTCGCTCGGAGCCGGGGTTGGTGCCCTCGCCGGTCTGCTCGCCCTCGCAGGCGGCCAGCCCGAGGAGGGACCCGGCCAGCAGGGTCCTCGTGATCGCCGTCATTCGCGTCTCCCCTCGTCGGTGTGATCGCGCGTCGCGTCACGTCAACGCTCGTCGCACGAACCTATTGACCCACGACCGCCGAGAGTCGGAAACGGTTGTGGCGAGAGGGGGCCTGGCGGGGACCCTCGCTACGCTACCCGAGGAGCGCGACCAGCAGGGCGCCGGCCAGCCCTCCCACGAGCACCGTGCTCACGATCACGAGGCCCACGCCGAGGCCGAACACGAGGGTGGCGGCGACGACACGCTCGTCCGGGCGCTCGTCCGGGCGACCCACGGCGGAGCGCGTCAGTATCGGCTCCGGATCCAGGCTCGGCTCTGGCCAGCCCAGCTCGAGGTCGTCCGGATCAGGGCCCATCATCCAAGTGGCATCCGGATCTCCGAGGTCCGACAAGGACGTCTCGGGCGGCACCACGGTCATCTGGGTCGGAAGGTCGTCGAGGTCGTCGCCCGGTCCTGGCATGGAGCACCCATCCTACAGTGGCAGTTTACACCATGACTACGCGGGTACGGTACTCGCTGGAAGTTGTTTCGCGAAATGACACCGAGCCGGCGTCCGTACAGGTGCAGTGGAGGGCAATCGATGCAGACGTCACTGGCACGCCGGCGCAAGGAGAACACCGCCGCCGTGCTGCTCGAGATCATTCCCGGGTTCTTCCTTCAGACCTTCGGCATCGGGCACCTGGCGCAGGGCCGGGTGGGCATGGGCCTGTTCATCATGGGCAGCTACTGGCTGGTGCAGGCCTTCAACCTGTTCGTGCTGACCTGGCTGTTCGGCCTCGGCTACGTCACCGCGATCCTCACGGGCGCGTTCTACCTGATCGCGGCGCCGCTGAACGCGGCAGGCCACGAGGGCACCTACTGAGTCAGTCGCCGAGCGACGGGGGTGGCCTCCTTGTGCGAGGGCGACAAAGGGTGGCGCCTCTCTAGCAGGAGCTACCCATGGCCCGTTGGACGAAGCCCTTCGGGCAGCTCGTGTGAACCAAGCACCGTGCTGAGACTC
>CAYMSU010000274.1:6389-8708 GCA_964393165.1 uncultured Enterobacteriaceae bacterium | reverse complement strand
GGACGCCCTTCTCGACACCCTCCTCCACGAGATGGCCCACGCCGCCGACTGGCTCACCGGGGGCGCCCGGGGACATGGGGCCTCCTGGCGTCGGTGGGCCCGGGTGGCCGGGTGCGTCGTCCACCGCGGGCGCCTGGGGACCGGGGCGGCTTCCGACCGAGCGTCGCGGGCGGAGGTCGCGCGGCGCGACCGCAAGCGCGGGTCCGGCAGCGGTCGGCGCCTCGGCTGGCGCGCCGGGGTGCGGATGCTCCGGCGGGCGCTGCGCTCGCTGCACCTCCGGGCGCGGGTGCTCGGCCGCCTCGGCACCGGCGACCCCGCCGACACCGCGAAGCTCTGGGGCGCCCTGCAGGCGCTCCGCCGGGCCGCGCCCCGCCTCGACAGCCGTGCGCTCACCGTCGACTGGCTCGAGCCCGTCGTCGACCTCGAGGGCCAGCTCGAGGGGCGCGTGCAGCCCCTGGCCGTCGGCTGGATCGCGATCACCGAGCTGCTGCGCGCGCGGTGGTCCGGCGCGTAGCCCATCTTCCCACGAACGAGGAGGTTCCCGTGAAGGATGCAGAACAGCTCTTCGAGAGCGTCGCCCCCAAGCTCGAGGCGCTCGTCAAGTCCAACGCCGTGGTGGGCTCCACCATCACGGTCGACGGGCGGCACGCCATCCCGCTGGTCGAGCTCTCTCTGAGCCTCGCCGGGGGCGGCGGCGAGGGCGAGGGCGACGATCCCGACACCGGCGCCCACGGCAAGGGTCACGGGGGCGGGGCCGGAGGTGGCGCAAAGGCCACCCCGGTGGCTGTCCTCGTCGTCGAGAACGGCGAAGTTCGCATCAACCCGCTCGGTCACTGAAGGAGGTTGCCGTGGAGTCGATCGATCACATGGTGGGGTCCGTGGTCTCGCGCCTGAGCGAGGCGGCGTCGAGCAAGGCGGTGGCGGGCGAGCCCATCCAGCTGGGCGACGTCACCTTGGTGGTGCTGTCGATGCTGTCCATCGGTATGGGCGCGGGCGGCGGCGAGGGCACCGGCGAGTCTCGGCCCGCGCGCGGGCGGAAGTCGCGCGCCAACGGCTCGCCCGGCCAGGGCGTGGGCGAGGGCGCTGCCGGCGGCGGGAAGGTCCGTCCCGCGGCGGTCATCGCGTTCACGAGCAGCGGGGTGAGCGTGCTCCCGATCCCCGCACCGCCAGGCGCGTTCGACAAGATGGTCGAGCGCGTGCCCGACGTGGTGGAGATGGTGAACCAGGCGCGCGAAGCCCTGGAGTGACCTCGGGGCCCCTCCCTGAAAGACAGGAGGGGCACTGCACCTGGCGCTCGGTCCGCGCTCCGCGACGGCCCGAGGGGGGGCGGAGCCTGCGCCGCCCTCGTGCGCAGACCCTGGCCCGGCCGGCGCGTCAGTAGACCGAGGACGGCACCGTCGCCTGGCCGAACGCGTCCCAGCCCCAGCACAGCACCGTGCCCGCCACCGTCACGCCGCACGTGTGGCGGCCGCCAGCCGAGATCGCGGTGTAGGTCCCCGGGACCACGTCGATCTGGCCCTCCTCGCCTCGGCCCCAGCAGCTCACCGCCCCGGCGTCGTCGAGCGCGCAGGCGTGGAGCTGCCCGGCCGTGATCGCCACGAACTCCCCCGCCGGAGCCGGATCGAGACCGCCCCAGCAGCTCACCGCACCGTCGTCGCCGAGCCCGCAGGCGAAGTCCAGCCCCGCGCGCACCTGCTGAAAGCTCCCGTCGGGCGGCGAGGCCTGCCCCACGTCGGCTGCGGGCAGGGGGTCGGGCGCCGTGAAGCAGGCCACCGCGCCGTCCTCCTTCAGGCCGCAGCCGAACAGGAACGACGTAGGGCCGCCCACCGAGATCTGCTCGAAGATCTCGGCGGTCCCGAGCTCGCCGGCGCCGAAGCAGTCGACGGTGCCGTCCTGTCGCAGCCCGCACGAGGTCGCGCTCGTGGTGGTGATCTGGACGTAGTCGGCGCAGGTCAGGGTGAGCCAGCCGTCGGCCTCCTAAAGCGCGCAGGCGTCGTCGCAGACCACCACCGCGTCGTCGACCTCGCCCTCCTGCAGCTGGCCGTCGCCGGCGGTGCCGCCTCCGTCGCCGTCGTCCGCCCCCACGCGGATCTGCTCGCCGTCGGTCGGGCAGGCCTCCTCGGGGGCAGGGCTCGACTCGACGAGCGTGGGGGGCTGGCGGCAGCCCGAGAACAGGACGAGGGGGCCGGCGAGGGCAGGTAGGGCGAGCGTGCGCATGGCTCCTCCGCGCATCTCCTCTGGTCGTAGGGAGCCTCCGGAGTCTCCCCAACCACTCCAACCACTCCAACCACTCCAACCACTCCAACCACTCCAACCACT
>CAYMSU010000274.1:0-6289 GCA_964393165.1 uncultured Enterobacteriaceae bacterium | reverse complement strand
CCCAACCACTCCAACCACTCCAACCACTCCAACCACTCCAACCACTCCAACCACTTGGTGGGCGGGCGCGGCCAGGCTCTCTACTCGGCGCTTGCCGTGCGGTACGCCTGGTAGCGGTCCCGGATCGTCTGCACGTAGTGCACCGGCTCGGTGCCCCGGACGTAGCCATAGCGCGACTTGCGCGCGTACTTCGGCTGCATCAGCAGCAACATCGCGCGCTCCACGTTCCCGAACCAGCGCCCGTCGTCCCACCCCTTGCGCGCGGCCAGCCGCTGGGCG
Organism: uncultured Enterobacteriaceae bacterium; assembly: GCA_964393165.1. Classification (GTDB taxonomy): domain Bacteria; phylum Myxococcota_A; class UBA796; order UBA796; genus DRPG01. The sequence continues at coordinate 6,010 of CAYMSU010000274.1, read as the reverse complement.
TCCACCACGTGGCCGTGGCCCGCGTTGTAGCTGGCCAGCGCGAGCCACGTCCGATCCGTGGGCAGCAGCGCCTCGTCGAAGCGGTCCCGCATTCGGCCGAGGTAGGTCACGCCGCCCTCGATCGCCTGCGCCGGGTCCATCGGGTCCGTCACCCCGAGCTCCCGCGCCGTCCGCGGCATGAGCTGCATCACCCCCCTCGCGCCAGCCCAGCTCACCGCTTGCGCGTCGAACCGGCTCTCCTGGTGCATCTGCGCCACGATCAGCCGCCAGTCGAACCCGTGCTCCTCGGCGTGGCGCTGCACGAGCTCGTCATAGGGCGACAGCTGGCCGTCGACGTCCGAGCGCACCGTCGTCGTCTCGGTGATCCGCCGCTGGTCCTCGAAGTACCGGCGGTGCAGCCGGTCGTACAGGCCGCTCGCCTTCGCGTCCGCGACGAACGCGCTGAGCGCCTCGCGCAGCGCGGTGTCTCCGTCGCGCACGAGCACGCCGTGCGCCTGGTCTGCCTTCACCTCGAGCGCGACCTCGAGCGGCCGCCCGTGGGCCTGCTCGATCGCCACGATGTGCCGGTCCGCGAGGGCGAGATCGTACTCTCCGTCGGCCACCCCCTGGAGCACGAGCTCGGTCTCCACGTCCTCGGGCACGGGCTCGATCCGGACCGCCACGCCGTCCTCCTGCAGCTCCTCGAGCGTGTCGTGGTACGACGACGACGGACGCGCGGCGACCTCGCGGCCTGCGAGGTCCTCGACCGACGACAGCGCCGCCTCGCCCGCTCGCGCGACCACGACCACCGACACCTCGTGGTAGGGCGCGCTGAAGGCTGTCTTCGGATCCGCCTCCCGCTTGGGGTGATCGTGAGGCCGGCCGCCACGAAGTCCCCCTTGCCCTCGACGAGCCACGGCACGAGGTCGGCATGGCGATGCGGTCCAGGTCGCCGGCTTCGACGTACTCGGGCTCGCCCCACAGGTCGAAGGTGGAGCAGGCAGCCAGCATCGCGAACAGGTGAACAAGTAACCCCCCGTCTTCGGCGTTCGAGCCCAGGCTGTAGGATCTGGAGCAGTCCTCTTCAAACCACGGCATCCCGAGCACCGTCACCCTCGGCGAAGCGCACGGACCTGGCGGTGCTCAGCACGATCGAGCCCCGATGCCGGGAGCCTCGCAGCGGGTATAGTCGCGCCGCCGACGGAGGGGCCGACATGAACGCAGACGTCAGCGCGCTGGTCACGGCACTCGTGGTCCTCGCCGGGACCTTCGCCTTCTGGGGGGCGTGGGCGCTCTCGATCCGGAGCTTCGCGCAGGTCCCCCAGGAGCCCGGCGCCCGGGTCGTGCTGTCCGGTGGGTTCATCGTGAGCGCCGCCTTCTTCCTCGTGCTCATGCGCTCCGAGGCCGGGCTGGCAGTGGTGCTGACGTCGCTCGGGGTCGGGTTCCTCGCCGCCTGGGGCGTCTACTGGGGGACCACCGGCCGCTTCCTCGGCTGGTGGTCGTCGGGCCTCGGTCGGTCGCTGGTGCTCGGCTTCGCCGGGCTCCTCATCGCAGGCGGCCTGCTCGAGGCCGTCACCCCCTCCGCCTCCGCCTCCACCGCAGAGCACGCCTACAGCCGCTACTGCGAGTACTGCGAGTCTCGGGCCGTGTTCCGCGAGCTGTCCGCGCTGCAGCAGGGCGGTGCCGATCTGGCCTCCGCCTGGGTGAGCTGGCGGCCCACGGTGGCCGACAACCTCCAGCCGAGCAACGCCTGGTCCAACCTCATCTTCGTGCTCGTCGGGCTGCTCGCCGCCGCGGCCCGGCCCAAGGAGCCGCTCGCCTGGGCGTTCATGATCAACAGCACGTTCCTGGGCTTCGGCAGCTTCCTCTTCCACGCGAGCGTGCGGTCCGGGATCCTCCAGGATCTCGACGTCGCCGGCATCTACGGCGCGCTGCTGGCGGTCTTCGTGTACGGGCTCGAGCGGATCATGGCGCGAGGGGCACCCTGGCCCTTCTGGCTCAAGATCGTGATCGCCGTCGTGGTCGTCGCCATGAGCCCGGTGTTCGTCGCCATCAAAGAGCCGCTCGACGCGATCGGCTCGGAAGGCATGATGGGCATCTTCGGGGGGTGCCTGCTGATCCTGTCGGTCGTGTTCCTCGGCGTGACCTTCTCGGACTGGAAGGAGCCCGACCAGCGGATCGTCGGCCACCCCGCGACCCACGAGGCCACCACCATGGCGATGCCGCTGGTCGTACTCGTCTCGGCCATCGTGCTGCGTACACAGGACACCACCACCGAGGATCTCGCGCTGCTCCCCGGAGGCTGCCCCGTGCCGACGGACTACGGCTCGGGCTGGTGGGGGGTGCTCATGCTGTTCTTGATGCTCGCCACGTTCGCGCTCATCATGGGGCTCGTGCACCTGTGGGCGATCCGGGGGCGCACGTCCAGCTCCTGGCCCGACTGGTGGGGGGCTGCGTTCGTGCCCTTCTTCGGAGTGCTGCTCCTCTCGTTGTTCACGATCCCCTTCCTGGCGCCGGTGAGCTGCTGCGAGGAGTCGGAGGTGGCGTTCAACGGCCACGCCTGGTGGCACGTGCTGGCCGGCACGGCGCTGTACCTGCAGTGGCGGTACTACGACCACCACACCCCCAACAACACGGGCGACCTGGCGCTCTGACCGCCGCCAGCGGCGGGCGAGCGAACCAGCTAAGATCGGGGCGGGAGGAACCATGATCCGCACTTCCCTCGGGGTCGCCCTGCTCGGACTGGCCGTCGTCGCCTGCAACGGCAACAAGGACGGAGATGATGACGGCGTGGAGACGGGCGACACCGGCGAGCCCGGCGTCGACGGGCCCCCCTCCACCGTCGAGGAGTCCCTCGATCGGCTGTCGGTCGACCGGAAGCCCACCCCCCGGCTCGGGCCCGACGGTGACCCGCTGCCCGACGATCACTCCCCCCTCGGCTCCCGCGCAGACCTCCAGCACAACGTGGAGATCGCCACGATCGGGTTCGGGCCCGGCAAGGCCGACGCCCTCGCCATCGTGGACCTCGAGCCGGGCGCGGGCACGCTCACGCCGTCGGTCCTCCACGATCCCGACGACACCGAGGCTCCCTGGGCGATCGGGGTTCGCGGCGCGGCTGCCGGCGACGTCGATGGAGACGGGCTCGACGAGACGATTGTGGTCACCTGGGACGGATCCTTCGTCCAGGCGCGGGTGATCGACGACGAGGAGGCCGGGTTCGCGACGTCGGAGCCACGCATCGTCGCCGACGTCGAGCCGCTCGGCATCGCCGTCGAGGCGCTGGACATCGACGGAGATGGCGACGACGACCTCGCCATTGGGCTCGTCTTCGACGGCTCCGCCCAGATCCGGTTCGTCGAGGCCGACGGCAGCACGCTGCGCCTCACCGGTGCGACGTTCGATCTCACGCCCGGCCTGAGCGACGTGGACCTCGACCTGCGCCTGGCGTCCGGCAAGCTCGACGGCGATCTCGGCGAGGAGCTCGGGCTGGTGCTCAACGAGCTCGGCAGCAGCGAGGCACGGTCCACCTACGTCCTCCTCGACGACGCGTCCGCCGCCCACGCGGAGCTGCGGAGCGGGCTCGTCCGCAACCCGAAGGGCGAGGAGATCTACACCGCGAAGTCGGCCGACCTCGCGCTCGGCGACATCGACGGCGACGGGGTCGACGAGGTCGTGTTCGGGGGGCTCACCAACGTGTCCTTCGGCACGTCCGACAAGGAATGGGGCGTCCTGGCCTTCGCGCTCGACGACGCCTTCACCGACTTCGCCGACTTCCCGGCGTGGTACTTCGACCAGCGCTTCCAGGGGCTGTCCGAGTCGGGCCAGGGCCTCACCCTCGAGAGTCTCTTCGTCGACACCCTCGACATCGACGGAGACGGGGCTGACGAGATCCACATCCAGCAGAAGGTCTACGACGACTTCGCCTCGAGCAAGCCGTGGACCGAGCTCGGCGAGATCGACACCGAGTCCCTGATCTGGGAGTCAGGCAACGTGGAGTTCACCGTGCGGAGCGCCGCAATGGCGGCGGGCGACGTCACCCAGGACGGGCGCGACGACATCGTCTTCTACTCGGGCTCGGCATCCGACGGTCTGGAGGTCTGGGGGATCGACGCGACCGAGCCCGGCCGGATCCAGCAGCTCGCCCAGGTCGACGCTCCCCTGTTCAACAAGGACTCGCCGCTCCTCGTGCTGCCCGACGTCGACGGCGACAGCGTGCGCGTGGCCTACGACGGAGGCTCCTACCAGCTCGTGTTCACCGAGCCGGTCGTGATCGCGGCGCTGGCGGCGCCGCCGTGCAACCCCGACTGGGGGCAGGACGCGGGGTCCTGCACCACGGCGTTCGGCGAGGCCACGACGACGTCGGTGAGCGAGGAGGACACCTACACGATCACCGCTGGCGTGACGACGGGCTTCTCCCAGTCGTTCAGCGTGCTCGGCATCGAGGTCGGCGGCCTGGAGGTCCTGCAGACGCTGCAGAGCTCGGTCACGAAGTCGATCGGGGAGACCTACTCGCTGACCAAGCGGGTCGTGCACACCACGGGCCCCCTCGAGGACTCGGTGCTGTTCACCACGATCCCGATGGACCAGTACACCTACACGATCACCTCGCACCCGAACCCCAAGCTGATCGGCGGCGAGATCGTCGTGTCGACCCCTCGCGCTCCGATCGAGGCGCTGGTCACCCGCGAGCTGTTCAACGCATCGATCCTCGAGCCCGAGCTCGCGATCGACGAGCGCGTGTTCACCCACCAGGAAGGCGACCCCAGCTCGTACCGGTCCGCCAGCGAGCGCGATGAGCTCCTCGGCCGCTTCGACGGGCTGACGTCGCCCGAGGTCGACGTCGGCGAGGGCGGCGGCAACGTCCTGGTGGAGATCAGCGTGTACGAAGAGCGCGAGGAGGGGAACAGCTACGGCGTCGACTACAGCATCGACCTGAAGGCGACGGCCGGCTCGGTGGTGGTCGGCGGCAGCGTGGGCTGGGGGCGCGGCAACACCATCTCCTACGCGAGCGGCGAGGAGTCGCTGTACCAGGGCAAGGTCGGCAACCTGGACGCCGCCAACTTCGTCGACAACGGCTACGCGTTCGGCATGTACACCTACATCTACGACGTCGCCGGCCGGCAGTTCGAGGTCCTCGACTACTGGGTCCGTTGACCGATCCACCGCTCTCGCACACGGTCGACGAGCTGCACGGCGACGCCGAACCCGACGGCGAGCAGCAGCAGCGCCAGGCTGTCGAGCCGCGGGGCCATGAACGACAGCCGCACGAGCACCGTCGACGCCACGAAGCCGGCGTTGCGGAAGAGCAGGTGGGAGTCGTGGGTCAGCCCGAACGACACGATGAGCACCAGCACGTCGACGAGCACGAGCAGGCCGAAGAAGTCCTCGTAGAAGATGGCGTTGACGTCGCTTAGGTGGGTGGCCTCGTGCGAGGCGAGCGAGGCCATCTCGACGACCCAGCCCTGCAGGCTGTACACGGCGAGGAGGACCACCAGCAGGCCGAGCACGACGGCGAGCAGCTGCTTGAACGCGACGAAGGCCTCGACGGCCCTTCCGGAGCCGTCCACGGCGGGCCGTCCCTCGCTGAGCCGCCGGAACCACGTCAGCAGGAAGTAGAGCAGGAGGCTGCCGCCCATGTCGGCCAGCACGTACAGCACCTCGGGCCGGCTGATCTCGACCGCCGCGGCGGCGTCGATCAGGGCGATGTCCTTGAACACGCGCCGGAGGACGATCAGCGTGATGACTTCGTACTGCTTGCCGATCGAGGCGCTGAACGACCGCGGCAGGGCCCGGACGAGCAGCAGCACCTCGTAGAACAGCAGGAACGAGAACGGCGTGTACAGCGCCGCGAAGTAGCTCGACGAGAGCCAGTCGAGGGACACGGCACCGGCCTGCTGGTCGAGCGCGATGATCCCGAGGTGCACGAGGAACCCGGTGACCGCCATGGCGACGGTGGTCCGCTCGGCGAGACCGAGCACGCTGGGGTGGTAGACGGCGCCGAAGAGCTTGCCCACGGCACGCACCCACCCAG
>CAYMSU010000273.1:0-8725 GCA_964393165.1 uncultured Enterobacteriaceae bacterium | reverse complement strand
GGGCCGTCGTCGCGCACCTCGAGGACCACGTGCTCCCCGCGCCGCGCCACGTAGAATCCTGATGGCTACGGCCTCGGCAAAAAATCAGTCCTCCCCGTTTTCGTCAGGATTCCGCAAGATGAGGCGTCTACATCTACATCAGCCGCCGGGACCAAACCCGGTGGACTGAGGAGTGAACATGACCCCGACCTTTGCCAGCCTCCTGATGACCCTGTCCATGGACGCGTTCGCGGCCGAGCCCGCGCTCGTCTCCGCGTACCTCGGCGCCATCGACATCCAGAACGGAAACGTGCTCGCCGGCGTGAGCTTGTGCCCCCAGGACCCGGGTGACGATGGCCTGCCGGTGATCTTCGACGTCCAGGTGGACGCCGCGACCCTGGATGCAGACGACTTCTCGATCACCACCGCGTCCGGGCTGACCACCGTGCCGAGCTGCGCGACGCTGAACCCCGCCATCGACGACGACGAGCTGTTCACCGTCCTGCTCACGGGGGATCTCGGCACCAACGGCGACCGGCCCGTGGCGGTCGAGGTGACGGGCGAGGTGACCAGCCTCGACGGAGAAGCCCTCGATGGCCTGCGCATCGACGAGGTGACCTACCCCGAGGAGGGCACCTCGCTGGTCTTCGCCTTCGTCGATCCCGCCGGGCCCGTGTGCGCCGGCCAGGGCTCGACCGTGGAGATCGCGGCCACCTTCCAGGGAGGCATCACCGGGCCCTTCAACACCGTGGTCGGCCCGCTGCAGCGGCCCGGAATCAACATCATCGGCACGAGGGGGCGGTCCTGGGCGCCCCGCGGCTTCGACGACGTCACCGACGGGGACAACCACCTGGTCGTCTGTGTGCCGAATTGGGTGGATCCGGTGGCCCTCGAGGTCGACGCGGGCACGCTGTTCGACCCGGGCAACAACCCCAACCCGGCAACCTCCGTCCCCGTCGAGGCGCGCTGAGGCGCTCGGCCCGCAGCCAACCGCCGAGACCCTGATGATCGCCTGCATTGGCTTCATCAGGGTCTCGCAAGATCTGTCCAATACCTCGAAACAAAAAGGAGACCCCCATCCATGGCATCCGAGACCCTCACCCTGAAGACCGGGCTCGCCGTCCTCCTCGCCACGTTTGGGCTGGCCGGCTGCGATGGTGGGTCCGACGACACCGTCGACACCGGCGACCTCTTGGACCCCGACGGGACCGGTGACCGCGTGTTCCAGGAGCTCTACGACCAGGGCATGGACCGCTACGTCGGTCGGTTCGTTCACGCCCGACGCCACCGAGGACATGGGGGGAGGCGTCGTCATGCACTCGTTCAGCGGCGAGGACGGCCCCATTTGCTTCACGGGTTCGCAGTACCACATGTCCACCCGTGACGGTGCCAGCGACGCGCTGATGGTCTTCCTGCAGGGGGGCGGCGCCTGCAGCCCAACGGGGTGCGAGGCCGTGGAGAGCTGGCCGCCGGGGATTCCGGCTCCGCTGCAGCTGTTCGGTATCCTGAACGCCAACGACCCGACCAACTCGGTGGCCGACTTCGATCTGGCCTACCTCCCCTACTGCGACGGCTCGCTGTGGAGCGGCGACGGCGAAGTGGACGACGACGGCGACGGAACCGTGGACTACCGCTTCCGCGGGCTCGTGAACCTGACGGCCTCGATCGACGTGGTCGCTGCGACCTACCAATCGCCGAGCCGGATCCTGCTCGTCGGGAACAGCGCGGGAGGCTTCGGCGTGCACCACGCCCTGCCCCTCCTGCGGGTCCACTACCCCGACGTCCCGATCGACATGGTCAACGACTCCGGCGTCGGCATCTCCGTGCCGGGCGCTCAGGCGTCGATCAACGACTACTGGAGCGCCTGCGACGCCTACCCGCAGAGCTGTGCCGACTGCATCGGCGAGGACGGCAACCTCACCGGCTTCCACCGCTACCAGCTCGAGCAGGACCCCGACCTGCGGATGGGCTTCATGAGCACCAAGCAGGACGGCGTCGTGCTGGAACGTCTGGCGATGACCCCGGAGGACTGGGAGGCCGAGCTGCTCTCGGCCGTCGAGGAGCTCGAGCAGGCCCATCCCGACCGCTTCCGGAGCTTCGTCGCCGACGGTGATGGTCACACCTTCGTCATCCGGGACTACGACCGCGAGGTCGGCGGCACGACGGCCAGGGCCTGGATCGGGGATCTGAAAGGCGCGGGGGAGTGGGTGTCGGTGTCGGACTGAAGCGCGTGGTCGAGGAACGCAGCGTCGCCCTCGACCATGCGCGGATCGTCCTCCTCAGATGCGTGAGGTCCCCGACCTGTAGCCGCCCCCACCGCACCTCGACCCTCTTCGGGGTGGAGGGTGCACCCACCATCCCGGGTCCTCAGCGCGCTGAGGTCTGGCCCCCGAGGCTGCACGCACGGCAACGCCCGAGCCGCCCAGCGGCTGCTCCGCCGTGAGGCTGATCTACGGGTGTCGCGCTCGCCCATCGTCGGTGTCCTTCACTCCACGATGGAGGCTCGATGGTGTGGATGTTCGCAGGAGCCGCGCTCGCGGGCTCGCTCGACGTGGGGCTCGGCGTCGGCCACGCCCAGGTGAACGACGTTCACCAGACCCCCCTTCCACGGTGGGCGCGGGGGAGCTGGCGGGCAGCCGCGGCTACATGCCCCCGGAGCAGCGTCAGGGGCGGCTCCTGGACGGACGGGCCGATCTGTGGTCCCTGGGGGCGGTGCTGGTCGCGCTGCTGACCGGGCGCCCCCCGTCGTGGAAGCGGCCGGCGAGGAGCGTCGATCGGCTCACCGGCGTGCCGGAGGGCCTGGTGGCGCTGCTGCACGACCTGCTGCGGGACGATCCTCTCGCCCGTCCCGGGTTCGCGGGTGACGTCGCGGTGCGCCTGGCGGAGGTCGGCGCCGCGCGGGTGGTGGTCGACGCGCGCCCGACCCTGCACCGGCCCCGGTGCCTCGGGCGTCAGGACGTGACGGCGGCGCTGCTGGACGTCGGGCGCCGAGGGGGTGTCGGGGCCGTCGTGGGGCCCACGGGTCGAGGCAAGACACGGGTGCTGCTCGAGGTGGCGCGCTGCGCGACGGCGTGCTGGACCGCCTGGACGCGACGCGTCGTCAGGGCCTCCACGGGCTCGCCGCCGAGGTGCTGACCGCGCGACGCGGATCCGCCCTGCACCTGGACATCGCCCGGCACCGGGAGGCCGCGGGCCAGACCGAGCGCGCCGTGGAGATCTACGTCGCCATCGCGGACGCCAACACGTATGCGCGTCCAGACCTCGTCCTCGCCGCGGCGGACGCGCTGTTGGCCATGGACGGCGCCCCCCGCGAGCGGCACGTCAACGCCCTGCTGTGGAAGACGACCCAGAGCTTCCACATGCACCGGCTCGACGAGGCGCAGGCCGCCCGGGATTGGCTCTGGGACTACGTGGACGTGGAAGGGGTCGAACGCCTGGTGCTGTGCCTCCAGGCCGACGCGGACCGACTCGTCGCGCCGCGTTCGCGGCTCCTCGAGAGCTACCGGCGGGCGCTGGAGCTGCCGAAGTTCGATGGGCGAACCCGGGACGCCTACGTGTTGTCGATGATCGGCAACATCCTGCTCGACATCGGCCGGTGCCGGGAGTCGCTCGATCCGCTCCAGCGCGCGGTGGCCAGCACAGGCGATGGTTCCAGCGGGTTCCTCGCGGCGGCCACGCGGGTGTGGGTCGGCAAGGCGCACGGCTTGATGCAGGACCGCACCGCGATGGAGGCGTGGTTCGAGCGGGCGCAGGACGCCTCGCCGTCTGGGCGCGCGCATGTGACCCTGGAGGCCACGGTGGACTGGTGCCGCGCCCAGCACTGCATCGTCGACGGGGACTGGGACGGGGCGCGGGCGCTGCTCCAGAAGGCGCGAGAGCAGTTCGAGGCCTCGTCCGGGGCGCGGGAGATCCTGTGGATGGACCTGGCCGTGGCCGAGGTCGACGCGTTCGCGGGGAAGCTGGACGCGGCCTGGTCCCGGATCGACCGCGCCGTGGTCGAACACCGGGAGACCCACGCGCCGTGTCAGTGGACGGCGCGCCTGGTGCGGGCGCGGGTGGCCCGGATGCGTGGGGATCCCGTCGACCATGCCGAGCTCACGGACCTCGAGGCGCACGTTCGCCACGCCGAGTACGTGCCGCTGCTCCTCCGCACGAGGCTGGAGCAGACGTGGGGGCAGCGGCTCGGGCCGGACGCGGACGCCGAGATCCGGTCGCTGGTCGTCGAGAGCGCCGACCCTGGCTGTACTCGACGACCTGATCCTCGTACAGCGAGCTCTACCGCCGATCGGGTGCGGGAACACCTTGCCAGCCGGTCATCCGAGGCGTCGATGGCAACTGGATCGATCCGCGCGTCGACGAAGGAGATCGACTCAATGGTGAGACCACGCTGGCTGCCGTCGGTTGGGGTCGAGGGGTCCGACGTGTTGCGCGATCCGCGGGGCGGTGGGATGGCCGAGGCGGCCCCCGGGGCGATCGCCCACATGAACGAGGACCACGCCCACAACCTGCTCGAGATGTGTCGCGGGCTCTACGGCTTCGAGCCCGAGCGGGCCGTGCTCACCGACTTCCAACGCGACGGGTTCTTCGTGCGCACCGAGGGGCCGGAGCGGCTCCTGTTCTTTCCCTTCGGCCGCGAGATCGAGCCGACGGAGCTCCGCCACGCCGTCGTCCACGTGCTGAAGCGGGCCCGCGCCGCGGTCTGACCCCACCCCCCGGCCGACCCGCCCACCCGACGGCGAGGGCCGCGGCGGTCCGGTGCCCGCGTCCGATCACGAGCCGAGGTCGGCCGGCCGGCCGACCAGGATCTGGGGCCGGCCGTGCTCGGGGTGCGCCAGGACGTAGGCGTGCACGTCGAAGACGTGCAGCAGGTTGTCGACCGACAGCACCTCGGCGGCCGGCCCCGCCACCACCGCCCTCCCTGCGCGCAGCAGCAGCACGCGGTCGGCGAATCGCCCGGCCAGGTTCAGATCGTGCAGCACCACGAGCACCGCCACGCCCCTCCGGTGCGCGAGCCCCTGGACGACCGACAGCACCCGGTGCTGCTGGGCCACGTCGAGCGCGCTCGTCGGCTCGTCGAGGAGCAGCACCTGGTCGCGGCTCTCGTCGAGCTGGGCGAGCATGCGCGCGAGGTGCACGCGCTGGCGCTCCCCGCCGGAGAGCGTGTCCATCGACCGGCCGGCGAGCGCCTCCATCCCGACCTCCGCGAGGCAGGACCTCACGTCGTAGCGCCCTTCGTCGCGGTGGGGATGGCGGCCGAGCGCGACCACCTCGCCGACCTGCAGCGAGGCGGTGAGCCCGTCACGCTGGGGCAGGTAGGCCAACGTCTGCGCGAGCTCGCGCCGGTCCCAGGCCTTGATCGGCCGCCCCCGCAAGGTCACCACGCCCGTGGTGGGCCGCCGCAGCCCCGCGAGCACGTCGAGGAGGGTGGACTTGCCCGCCCCGTTGGGTCCCGCCACCGCGAGCACCGTCCCCGGCTCGAGGTCCAGCGACATCTCATCGAGCAGCGTCTTGTCGCCGAGGCGCACCCCGATCGCGTCGGCCCTCATCACGGCGCGCTCCGCGCGAGCAGCCAGAGCAGGAACGGGCCCCCGATCAGCGTCGTCAGGATCCCCACCGGCAGCTCGACCGGGGCCACCACCGTGCGGGCGACGAGATCCGCGCCGAGCAGCAGCGCCCCGCCGAGCAGCGCGCTGCCCGGGATCACGAAGCGATGACGAGGCCCGACCGCGAGGCGCACGAGGTGGGGCGCCACGAGGCCGACGAAGCCGATGATGCCGCACAGCGCGACGGTGGTGCCCACGGCGAGGGCGGCGAGGCCGACGCAGGCCGCCTTGAGCGCCTCCACCCGCACCCCGAGGGCCCGCGCGCTGCCCTCGCCGAGCAGGAGCACGTCGAGGCCCCGGGACAGCCCGACCGCGGCCAACGACGGCAGCAGCGCGCCCGCGCAGGCGACGCCGAGGCTCCGCCAGGTGGCGGCGCCGAGGCTGCCCAGCGTCCAGAACGTGAACCCGCGGAGCTCGTCGTCGTCGGCGGCGAACACGAGCAGGCCCACGCCCGCGCCGCAGATCGCGTTGACCGCGATGCCGGCGAGCAAGAGATGGGTCACCGCCAGCCCGCCAGCCCGCTGCGCCGCTGCGGCCGCGCACACGGTCGCCGTGAGGCCACCCGCGAACGCAGCCCCGGAGAGCAAGACCCCGCCTGTCGAGGCCCCGAGCACGATGACGACGGCGGCCGCGAGCGCCGCACCGCTCGACACGCCGACGAGGCCCGGATCCGCGAGCGGATTGCGGAACAACCCCTGCAACAGCGCCCCCGACGTGGCAAGCGCCGCCCCCACGACCACCGCGAGCCCGATCCGGGGGAGCCGGATGTCGAACAGGACCGCCCGCTCGACGGGACCCAACGTCCCCGCGAGCCAGTCGATGGGGCTCACCGCCACCGCGCCCAGCGCCGTGGACGCCACCGCGAGCCCGAGGAGCAGGATGATGGAGCCGACCAGCCCGACCCCGGGGGGCACCCGCCTCGCCGCCCCCGGGCTCACCGCGAGATGGCCTCTGCGAGCTCGGTGACCGCCTGCCCGGTCCGGGGCCCGAAGCCCAGCAGCAGCAGGTCGTCGATCGCGACGACGCGGCGGTCGCGGCCCGCCGGCGTGGCGGCGATCCCCGGCTGCGCGAGCACCCCGTCGACGCCGCCGATCGAGGCGAGCCCGCGATCGGTGAGCAGGATCACGTCCGGCTGCGCCGCGATCACGCCCTCGGCGGTCAGCGGCTTGTACCCCGTCCACGCCTCGATCGGATTGACGCCGCCAGCGAGCTCGATCATCGCGTCGGCCGCCGTCTCCTCTCCGGCGACCTGCAGCGAGCCGGCCCCGCGGGCGTAGATGAACAGCACCCGCGGTGCCTCATCGGGCCGGTCCACCCCGGCCACCGCGGCGTCGAGCTCGGTGACGAGCCGCTCCGCCTCCGCCTCCCGGTCCAGGAGCGCACCGAGGAGCTCGATCCGCTGCTTGGCGCCGTCGACCGACGGGATCTCCGGAAGCAGCGCCACCGCCACGCCCGCGCGCCGCACCTGCTCGATCACCTCCGGCGGCCCTGAATCCGCCCGCGCGACGACCAGCTCGGGCTTCAACGACAGCACGCCCTCGGCCGAGAGCTGGCGGAAGTAGCCCACCTTCGGCAGCTCCTCGACCTCGTCCGGGTACAGGCTCGTCGCGTCCACGCCCACGACCTGCGCCCCCGCCCCAATCGCGTAGACGCTCTCCGTGAGCCCGCCGCCGACCACCACCAGCCGGGTCTCCGGCGTGGCCGAGACCTCCGCTCCGGTGGCGTCTTCGATCGTGCCCGCTGTCGCTACCATCGCCAAGAATGCCGCGATCATGGTGCCTCCTCGAGCAGGGCGACCTGCAGTGTGATCATCGCCGGGGTGCCCGCGTCGTCGTAATAGCTGACGAAGCCGAGCTTGTAGGCTGCGGCCTCCGTCGTCTCGACCACGTAGATCCGGTCCGCCGGAGACAGCGTGTGCGTCTCCTTGTCGTAGTCGTACCAGTCGGCCAGCGCGTACTCGGGGATCCCGTCTCCGTCGGCGTCCGGCTCGTCGGTCCGCCAGCCCTCCTCGGGCACCTCGGTCACGTCCTCGAACGCGACCCCCTCGACCGCGGCCGCGGCGAGCCCCTCCTGCAGATCGACCTCGAAGCGCTTGAACGCCAGATCGTGGGCGACATCGTCGGCGCCGGTGAACGAGAGCGTGTCGAGATCGAGGCCGACCCACACGTCGTAGTCGGTGGCGTCGACGACGATCTCCCCGCTGTCGCCGTCGATCCCGACGTCGTTGGCACCGGAGTCGGCGACGGGGCCCGGATCGAGGGTGTCGGAGATGTCGGGGAGCAGACATCGCGCGCTGCCGAGACACAGCAGCGCGGCCATCGACGATCGCATCACAACCTCGCTTCGAGCCCTGCGTAGAGCAGGCGCGGTGGAATGGGGACGATCTGCTCTTCGCCGACATCGAGCACGTTGTCGGATCCGGCGAAGACCGTGAATGCGGGGGAGAGGGCCTGCTCCGCCCGCACGTCGAGGAGCACGTAGGGCGGCGCGGTCACGTCACCGAAGGGGGTCGGCCCCACCAGGACCCCTCGACCGGTCACCGATGGCCCCCGCTGGGCGTTCCCGACGCGCGTCGCCGCCGTGGCGCGGATCGGGGCCCGGCCGTCGAGCGGTTCGTCTTCGGTCAGGTCGCGGGCGTCGAGCAGCGTGACGGAAGCGTCGAAGCCGAGCCAGCCGGCGACGTTCCCCGCGACCGCCGCCTCGACCCCCTGCGAGATCGCCTCCTCGACGTTGGCGTACCCGAACGTGATCCCCGACGCGTCCTCGGACAGCGTCTCGATCTGGATCAGGTCGTAGAGATGGTCGCGGTGGGCCTGAACCGAGGCGGTGAGCGCCCGCGACGGCGCCCACTCGAGCCCCGCGGTGATCGACAAGCTCTGCTCGACAGACAGATCCGGGTTGCCCTCGACGACGTAGCCCACCCCGCTGTTGTCGAACCGCAGCAGGAGCTCCCTGAAGCTCGGGGCGCGCCACCCCCGCCCCGCGCTGGCCCGTACGATGAGAGATTCGACAGGATCGAAGCGCAGCCCGAAGCTCGGGGCGAGCGCGCCACCGTACCAGCTATCGAGATCGCCCCGGATCCCCGGCACCAGGACGAGCCGCGGCGAGGAGTGCACCGTCCACTCGTCCTGGACGAAGAGGGC
>CAYMSU010000272.1:3807-8748 GCA_964393165.1 uncultured Enterobacteriaceae bacterium | reverse complement strand
CCGAAGTGATCCACCCCCGGGGTGCCCTCCATGATCGCCAGCACCACGGGCACCTCCGGCGGGCTGAAGCGGACGTAGCCGTCGCGGACCTTGTCGGGCGGGACCCCGAACAGCCGGCGGTAGAAGTCGGTCGTCGCAGACAGATCCGCGGTGCGGAGAGAGACGTGGACGCGAGCGGCAGCAGCTTGGGTCATCAGGACCTCCTGTGCCCCCTCAGACGTACGCCGGCCAGAGTGACGCAGGTCCCCTACGAGGGCGGAGGCAGCCCGAGCGCGTCGAACAGGGGCCCCAGGTGCGCGGCGTAGGGCGCGTGGCGGCCCACCGACGACCCGTAGATCGCCCGGCGCACCTGCGCGTAGGAGGCCGTCGGCACCAGCCGCCGGTTCTCGTGGAACGACAGGCACGCCGGATCCCAGTCCACCCCCACGAACGCGCACAGCGCCCGAGCGTGCTCCTCCAGGTCCTCCACCAGCGACTCGTAGCGCACGCGGTGGATGGGCAGCGGCAACACCTCGCTCCAGTGCTCCATCAGCAGATCCACCGACCGCTGGTAGTGCCCGATCGAGGCCAGATCCGTCGCCCAGGCCAGCCCGTCGCCGAACTGCTGGCGAAAGCACGACCAGCCCGTGTCGCGCGGATCGCGCTCGCAGTAGATCACCCGTGCCTTCGGGCACGCCAGCGCGACCAGCCCGAGGTGCAGCGCATTCGCCGGCATCTTGTCGGTCACCCGCACCGCGCCCGGCTCCTTGAGGCTGTGCAGGCGGCCGAGGTACCCCTCCGCGATCGTCTGCAGCAGCTCGGGGGTCAGCTTGTCGAGGTGCGCGTACCAGATCCCCGGCAGCCGCCCCTCCGCGGACGTCGCGATTGCGAGCTTGCGCCAGTCCTCGAGCTCCCCCGCCCCCGTGATCCGCGGATGGCTGGCGAGGATCTGCTCCACCAGGCTCGTCCCCGACCGGGGCATGCCCACGATGAGGACCGGAAGCTCGTCGTCGCTGCCCGACGTCGGCAGCGACGCAAAGCGGACCTCCGGGAAGTGCCCGATCATCGCCCGGACGGCCTCGACGTGCTGGGGGCCGTCGAACGACAGGCCCCGGTACGCGTTGGCCTCCGCGTACGCGGCGAACGCCTCGTCGTAGCGGGCGTCGGCGTCGAGCAGATCGGCGCGGGCGTGGAGCAGCAGGGTGCGCTCCTCGGCGGGCATCCGCTGGGCCAGGGCCCGCTCGACGACCAGCCGCGCCTCCTGCGGAGACCCCCGCCGTCGGCAGATCGTGGCGAAGGCGACCGCGATCATCGGCGGCGTGGGCTTGCGCTCGACGAGCGGCAGGCACAGGTCGTACGCGGCGTCCAGATCCCCCTGGCGCTCCCGGATCAGCGCGAGGCCGGCGATGGCCGGCGGGTGGCCCGCCTCCCGCTCCAGCGCCCGCCCGAAGGCCTCCTTCGCATCGTCGAGGCGGCCCAGGTTGAACCACAGGAACGCGAGCCGCACGAAGGGCAGGGGACTGTGGGGCACCGCCTCGGCCGCGGACACGTAGGCCTGGGCGGCGGCCGCCGGGTGGCCCTCGTCGGTGAGCACCCCGCCGAGGCGCAGCCACGCATCGCCGTGCTCGGGGGCGTGCTTCACCGCCTCCTGGAGCGCGGTGAGCGCCTGCGGCCGATCCCGCAGGAGCGCGAAGGACCAGCCCACCTGGTACCAGGCGTCCGCATCCGAGGTGCCCGGCTCGATCAGCGGGTGCAGGCAGAGCAGCGCCTCCGAGGGCTGCCCGCACAGGTTGTGGGCCTTCGCCAGGGTCACCCGCACCTGGGGCAGCGGCTCCGACGGCGCCGACGCCAGGGGCCGCTTCAGCACCTCGAGCGCCTCCGAAGGCAGCCCGAGGTCGATCAGCGCAGCGCCCAGCGCGAGCGCCACCGGCGTCTCGAGGGGCCCGCGCAGCATGTGGCGGATCTTCTTCAGCGCGCCAGGCGTGTCTCCCTGCAGGAGGCACCGGCGCACGCTCTTCAGTCGCGACGCAGTGGTAGACATGCTCCACCATCGGCGACGGTCAGCCCAACTCGAGGGCCCCCTGCACGCACCGGCTCGAATCGCCGAGGACCCGCACCCCGGCGTCGCCGTCGTGGTAGGTGAGGGTGCCCCAGCCGTCCCAGCAGGCCTCGAACGTGCGCTCCTGGTCGGCGTCGAGGACGGCCCCCGAGGCCCACCCGCCGCCGCGCCGGTGCACCACCAGCGCCCACCCGGGCCGCGCCACGCCGTCGGTGCTGACCTCGAGCCGACCGGTGAAGACGAGCAGCGACTCGCCGCCGATCGTCCACGACCGGGCCACGGTCGGAGGCTCGCCGTAGTCCACCTCCACGAGCCGGTCCTCCCCACCCTCGGTCTCGAGCGAGGACAGGTCGGCGCGGTAGACGAGCGCCGCGTCGCCGACGGGCAGGCCGAGCACCTGCAGGGTGGCCGGGAAGTCCCACACGAGCGCGCCCGTGCCGTCGGCGTTCTCCCGGCCGAAGGCCACCTGCGTGAACGCGCCGCCGGCGCTCGGCGACAGCTCGACGGTGAGCGCGAAGTCCCCGTCGACCGAGCGGATCACCTCGGCCTGCGCCCACACCCGCACGAACGAGGCCTCGCTCGGGGGCGCGGGCAGGGCCTCGGGCGAGGGCAGCACCAGCTCGGTGGGCGCCCACGCGCGGCGGACCTCGGTGCGCTCGTCGGGCGGGATCTCCCGCAGCGCGCTCCCGACGTCGACGGGCAGCTCGATCAGCTGGTCGTACTCCGCCGCGGCCTGCTTGGCGGCGAGCAGCAGCGGGTTGTCCGCCGCGTTCGGCGCCAGCAGGATCTGCTCGGGCGGACCGAGCCGCGCGCGAGAGGGCAGCGCCGCCTGGAACCCCGCCTCCTCGAGGAACGGGGCGTTCGTGATCGGCGAGCCGCAGCCGGCCAGCAGGGCGAGCAGGACGGGCATCAGAACCGGTACCCCACGGCGAGCAGCAGATCGGAGTACCCGGGCCAGCGATCGTTGTCGTCCCAGTTGGTGATCATGGCGACCACGTTGAGCTGCAGATCGAGGCTGAAGCGCCCGCGGTACAGGCCCACCCAGGTGTTGCCCCCCGCGGTGAGCGCGACCGCGGCCTGCGGCGCCACGTCCCACTCCGGGAACCGGCGGGTGAGCCAGGTGATCCCGGCCCGGCCGCCGATCCCCGCCCGGACGAGCGCCGGGCGCGTGGCCACGCCCGCGCTCGCGGCGAGCGAGGTGGTGCCGATGACCGTGCGCACGGGAGCGAGGCCCTCGAACGACAGGTCGGTGACGCCGCGCCCGGCGAGGACGTCGGCGCTCCAGTAGCTCGTGCGCCGGGACAGCCAGCGCGCCTCGAAGCCCCCCACCGCCACCGACGAGAAGTAGGCGCTCGAGGCCTGCCAGCCGAGCCCGCGGGCCCCCGCGACGAAGCGCAGCGAGAGGTCGGGCAGCCGCGCCCGGCGGATCTGGCGGTCGAGGTCGCCCTTCGACGCCGCCGCCTCGTAGGCGATCGTCTCGAAGTCCTCGGCGAGGACCGAGCGCGTCTCGCCGCGGCGCACCTGGTAGGTGGCCTCCTCGAGCCAGCCGGGCATGCGGCGGTGCACGTAGAAGACGCCCGGCCGCACCGCGAGCTCGAGCGCGCTCGCGCCGTCGACCTCGGCCACGTAGCGCTTGCGCGACTCGTCCCACACGCTGTAGGCGCCCTGCAGGTCGCCGAGAAACGACAGGTGCGCGTCGGCCGGCTCGAGCCGGGTGAGGATCACGTGGCCGGCGCCCGACAGGTCGAAGTCCCCGTGGGGGGTCTGGGCCTCGATCGCGTCGCGCGTGCGGAACGCCGTCTCGACGTGCACGTAGTCGTAGGCCTCGGCCAGGCTGACCTCGCCGTCCCGGTTGCGGTCGGCGCCGCCCGACAGCGCGGTGTGCAGGTAGTGGGTGAAGAACCCCCCGCCGATCTGGTCGGACTCCTGGGAGAGCTCGCTCGCCGCGGAGCTCGTGATGATCGCGGTGCCCCGCATGGACTCGGCGGTGGGGGTCGCGAATGCCATCGCGGGCCCGCGCTGGCCTCCCTTGCGGCGGACGAGCCCGCCCGACTGGCACGCGTCGACCATCGCCACGCGGACGTCCGCGCCGGTCTGCTCGAGCGCGGTCCGCAGCTCGTCGTAGGGCAGCTTGGAGGGGCCGAGGTGCAGCGACGTCCCGTCGCCGTGGCCCGAGTAGTAGAAGACGAGGAAGGCCTCGTCGCCTCGATCGTGCAGCGCCTGCACCCGGCTCTGCAGCTTCTGCAGCTCGATCTCCACGCTGCGCGCGCGGGCCCCGACGAGCAGCGTCGCGTCGCGGCGCTCGAGCCCTCCCCAGGTCACGAACAGGTCGCGCATCTTCTCCGCGTCGGACTCCGCGAACACGAGGGAGACGTCGCCGGGAAGGCCCTCGTCGTGGCCGACGAACAGGCCCAGGCGCACCTCGGCCGCCGACGCCGCGGAGGCGAGCAGCAGGCCGAGGGCCCCGAGCGCGCCGATCATCGGCGCGTGACCTCGACCGCGTCGGCGTGAGGGGCCTCCTCCGCCCACGTGACGAGCCCGGCGTGGCCGCCCTCGGAGAACGCGTCGCGGGCGGCGCGGACGGCCTCTTGCACCGCGCGGTCGAACACCGCGACGAAGACCTCGGGCCCGGGCGCGTTGTCGAGCGTGACCGTGCCGTTCAGGGCCACCACCGCCTCGCCGGCGAGCGGCACCCCCTCGTCTCCCCGATCCGGGAAGAACGGGCTGACCACGCCGTAGCCGTCGACGGAGAGCACCACGACCGTGCCGTGGCCCCCTGGCCGCACGCGGAACCCGAGCACGTCGCCCTCCCCCACCGGGGTGCCGGCCACGTACGGCACCAGCTCGCCGCCCTCGGCGAAGCGGGCCTTGACTCGCTGCGGCTGAACTGGCACCACCCGGGC
>CAYMSU010000272.1:0-3797 GCA_964393165.1 uncultured Enterobacteriaceae bacterium | reverse complement strand
TTGTACGTAACCTGTGAGATGATGTCTCCACGCCCTGGGATCCAACACGGCCCGGAAGACCTCGAGCGCCTCGCCGCCCCGCAGGCGCACGGCCGCCACGCCGCCGTCGCCGCCGTGGGGCACCCGCCCGGGCAGCACCGCGAGCACCGCCAGCGCCGCGGCGAGCAGCAGCGGGGCGACGACCGCCCAGGAGCGCCACCGCGCGCCTTGCGGCCGCAGCTCCACGACCTCCGCGGGGGCCTGCCGCGCGGCCCGCGCGCGGAGATCCGCGACGTCGACCGGAGGCAGCTGGGCCCGCACGGCGTCGACCGCCTCGAGGTGGCGGCGGGCCCGCGCGTCGAGGCGCGTCTCGACGGCGCGGGCCTGCTCCTCCGAGAGCTCTCCGGTCGCGTAGCGGTCGAGCACGAGGTTGCTGAGGGGACCATCGGGCAGCTTCATGACGTCATCCCCGCGACGCCGAGGTTGCGTCGCGCCTTGGTCAGGAACGTGTTGATCCGCTTGCGGACCGTGGGCACGGACAAGCCCACGAGGGCCGCCGTCTCTTCCCGCGTGCAGCAGTCGAAGTAGGTGTGCACGATGCACGCGCGCGTCTGCGGATCCGCCTGCTCGAGCAGCTCGAGGATCCGGCCGTGGTCCTCGAACGCCTCCGGGGGCTCGCTGGCCACGGGCCCCGCGAGCTCCTCCCGCCGCTGCTGCCGGGTGCGGGCGCGCGAGCTCCGGTTGCGGAGCTGGTTGAGGCTGTAGTTGGTGGAGATCTTGTACATCCAGGTCAGCGCGCTCGACTGCTGCCGAAACGTCTCGGCGTTCTTGATGACGCGGGCGAAGGTCTCCTGCACCGCGTCCCAGGCTTCCTCGTCGTTGCGCAGGATCGACCTGCAGCGGTGGAAGAGGACCGGGGCGTAGCGCTCGTACAGGGCTGCGACTTCGTCGTCGGTGAGTTCCATGGACTACTTGGCTGGCGCTCCGCCGACGGCGCGACCGGTCATCGGAGCGTGGGTGATTGGACCCGACACGGTCGGGGATCGGAAAGGCGAAGCTGCCCCCGCATCGGCACCGGGCGCGCGAGCTTGGCTACGGACTGCCTTCCGCGGTGAGCATCGCGAGGATCAGGGCGTCGGCGAGCGCCGAGCCGGTGGCGCCAGACGGATCGGCGAACAGCTCGGGCGCCATCTCCATGGCGATCGGGGGCCCCTGGTCGAAGGTGCGCACCAGCGCGTCGCACGTGGACTGATCCCCGTGGGCCACCGCGCCGCCGAGCGCGAACCCGGTGGCCGCCACGCTGTAGCCGAACACGAGCGGCGGGTGCTCGCCCGGCGCGAGCCGGACCCCCGGCAGGTACTCGCGCATCGCGTACAGACCGAAGACCTGGCCCTTCAGGTGGTCGCGACCCGCGTGGTAGAGCGCGCGCGACAGCTCGGGGTCGGCGCGGTGGAGGAGCCACGCCGCGAGGAACGTGCCCGAGCCGTGGGCGTGGGCGACTGGCTCGCCGGCGGCGGTGACGCCGCGGTGGAGCAGCCCCGTGTCCGGATCCCGGGCGTCGGCGAGGCCCTCCGTGATCGCCGCGAGCAGCGCTCCGTGGTCTTCGCCGGTCACCCGGTCGTGCATGGCGAGGGCCCCGACCGCGGCGGCGTTGTCGACCGGGTGGCGCACGCCGGGACCGGTCTCGACGAGGCGGGCGGCCGGGCGCGCTCCGGGCGGCTCGCTCGCGGCGGCGAACCGGGAGGCGATGGCCTCGCTCCAGGCCTGCTCCGTGCTCGTCCACCGGCTGTCGGGCCGCTGGGCGCGGTGCACCGCGAGGGCGAGCGCCCCGAACCCGAGCGCCGCGACGCTCCCGCGAGAGGACGCGAGCCGCTCCGACAGGGGCGCCGACCACTGCGAACGGTCGAACGCGAGGGAGGGCTCGGACATCATGTGCTCGAGCGACGCGCGCATGGCGAGCAGATCGACGGCCGCGTCCTGCGGGCACAGCGCGGCGTGCTGCCCGAGGCCCACCGCGGTCAGGGCCCGGGTCTGCAGCAGCCAGTCCTCGGCGAACAGGTAGGCGCCGGTGTCGAGATCGACCTGGCGGAGCGGGATGCCGGCGAACCGCCGGGTGCTGCGCACGAGCCCCTGCACCATGGGGTCGCGGCAGGTCCAGTGGCCCGCCGGAGACGCATCCGGGCTGGCCTCGCGCGCAGACGGGGCAGACTCGGGGGCATCCGATGAGCAAGCGGCCAGCCAGACCGCGACGACGACCATGCCCCACAGTCTACATCGTCAGAAGCCGTATTTCGAGGTCTCCTCGTAGAGCAGGTAGAAGGGAACCCGGCTTCGGTCGACGAGCAGCGATCCCCCTCCGAAGGCGGAGAAGTCCTCGAAGTCCACCTCGACCACGGCGAGGAGCTGCTCGTAGGGGGGCGCGGTGACCCCCCACTGCGTGACGCGATCGAGCCCGAACCGGGGCTCCAGCTCGTAGGAGCTGCACGCCGGGCCCGAGACGTCGATCGGCTCGTACCTGAGCTGGAACGCGACCTCGCAGTCCGTGCAGGTCTCGTCGGGCACGCTGCCCTTCACGCGCCAGACGAACGCGCAGAAGGCCTCGCCGGTCTTCGGGTCCACGACCGCCTCGCTCAAGTAGCCGACAAAGGTCGGGGCCTGGCTGTCGGGATCGATGCAGGCCTCGATGCGGATCCACGCCTCGGCGTCGAGGCCCTCCCGGAACTTGGCGGTGGCGGGGGCCCAGTCGGGGACGGGGGGGCAGTCGAACGGGGGCGGCCCGCTGTCGCCGGTGAGGCCCGTGGGGCCGGTGTGCCCGGTGAAGGCCGTGGACCCGGTGTACCCGGTGAGGTCGCCGAGCGTGTCCCACACCGGGTAGGGCGGCAGGCAGGCCGCCACCATGGCGGCGACGGCCGAGGTGCCGAGCACGATGCGCGCGGCCTGCTGGCGAAACCCCATCGGTGGCCTCCGGCCGGCAAGCCTACACCTCCGCGCCCGATCGCGCGAGCGGAGCGACCGCGCGCGCGGTGCACGGCGGTTCTCATGCCTGGACCACGGCTCCCGACGAGCGGCAACCGTGGAGACTCTGGCGGCGCTCAAGCCTGCACGGAAGGTGGCGATGAGCGGTTCCGAATGGAGTCGCCCGTGAACACTACCTGCATGGTTCCCGACGTCGAGTTGTTCCTCCACCTGCCAGACGACGAGCCTGGCGCTCCCCTGCACCCCACCCGGGTGGTTGACGTGAAAGACGCGACCATCTCGTGTGCGGCCCTCGCGCCGATCGACGGGCTCACGGAGGGAGGCACGCTCACCGTGTACTTCCACCTCGACGGGGAGTTCATGAAGCAGCCGGCCGCGGTGCGCGGCACCTCGGTCGAGGATCTCTTCGTCGCCGACCTCGAGCTGCTGGGCGAGCCGGTGTCGGCCGAGCAGCGGCAGACCTTCCGGGTGTCGTGCGTGGGCTGCGACATCCAGGCCACGGTGGGCGACGAGCGCTTCTGCAAGGTGGTCGACATCAGCGCGACGGGCTTCGCGGTGTACGCGGATCAGGACCTGCGGATCGGCGACATCGTGCCGATCGTCGTGCACTACGACGGCAAGAACCACGCAGGGCGCGCCTCGGTGCAGAGTGTGCGGCGGATCGCGTCGCGCGTGATGCGCTACGGGCTGAGCGCCGTCGGCGGCACCGGCGACAAGGGGCTGGCAGGCGCCCTGCCGCGCGTGAACGCGGCGGTGCAGCGCGAGCGGATGCGCCGGACGTCCTGAGCCCCGGGGCTGTGATACGCCCCCGCGTCAGGTCGAGCGAGGCGTCCGTGGCTCCC
>CAYMSU010000271.1:0-8795 GCA_964393165.1 uncultured Enterobacteriaceae bacterium | reverse complement strand
CCGGAGCGTGTCGATGAAGACGAGCACGGTGCGCACCGGGTTCGCGAGGCGGGTGGCGACGGCTGGGTCGGCGACGAAGACGTAGTCGTAGGTGGGGCTCGCCAGCGGATCGGATCGCATGCGCAGGGTGACCGTGCGCCCCGCGAACGCCGACAGGTCGAGGCGGTGATCCTCGAAATCTCGCACCGCGAGGCCGATGGACGCGAGCTCGGTGGTCTTCCCGCCCTCCTCGACCTCGACGAGCAGGCGGGCACCGTCAGACCCCTCCCCGAGTCGGATCTCCGGCTCCACGAGCCCGCTCGCGAAGTGGAGCTCCGCGCTCGGCGGGACCTCGAGGGTCCACTCGGCGACCCCGGGCGCCGGCAGGAGCATTCCAAAGCGCGCGTCCCAGTCGTCCTGGATGGTGGTCCAGACAAACTCCTGACGATCTCCCCCGCGGGCGGCGACCTCCGAGAAGTCGAAGTTGAGCGCCCGCTCCCGGTCGACGGCGCGAGGGTAGGTCAGGACGAGCTCACCGTCGGCCGGCTCGGCGCGCTCGGCGCGGTACACGAGCAGCTCGGTGCGGTTCAGCCCCCAGCTGACCGGCCCCTCGCGGCCCTGCTCGTCGTACGGGATCTCGGTGCCCGCGGCATCCGACAGCCGCATGCCGGGCTTCGGCTTGAAGAAGAAGAGGCCCCGCGGCCGGATGGGCGCGTGGGTGGCGTACTTGTGCAGCCCCCCCTTGCTCGTGCCCAGGTAGCGCCAGGGCCCGCTCACGGGGATGCTCGCGGAGGGCACGGCTCCGCCGGGGCGGCTGTTCCCCGGGATCTCGAGCCGGGACAGCGGGCGCTCGGCGAGTGCGAGGGACTCCCCTGTCCGGGCCGGGGGCGGCTTGTCGCTGCCGAGGTACGAGCACGCCGTCACCAACCCCAGGGCGGCGACGAGAGCGAGGGCGCGGGCTGCGCGCGTGGTGAGAGCCAACCGGAGCCTCCTTCCGGTCCCCGTTGTAGCCGGCCCCACACGACAAAGCCCAGCGGCGGGGGCCGCTGGGCTGGTCAGCTCGCAGGCGGAGTCGGTCAGCGCTGCCGACGGCGAAGGGCCGCGAGGCCGGCGAGCAGGAGCACCCCGAGGGCCGAGCCCCCGGCCGGCGCGCCGACGCTGTTGCAGTTGAACACGCCGTTGCCGCCTGCCGTGCGGGAGACCTCGAACGTGGCCGAGGCCCCGCCCGTGCCGGCGATGCCGCCGAGGCTCATGACCACGGTGTAGGTGCCGGTCTCGGGGAAGTCGATGATCGGCTCCCAGCTCTTGATGGGCGGGAGGATGGGCTCGCCGGTGGCGGAGTCGCCCTCGAACACGTCCCACTGGATGTCGGAGATGCAGCCGAACACCGACACGTCGGAGTCGTTGAGCATCTTGTAGGACAGGCCCTCCACGGGCTCGACCTCGAACGAGGCCTGGGGCACCCCGCAGGCGCGGACGTAGCCGACCCGGCGGAAGTCGGACTCCCAGCCCTCATCTCCGCAGGCCGGCCGGTCCCCGCGGAAGCTCACCTGGATGGTGTAGTTGCCGGGCTCGTCATAGCGATGGGTGGCGGCGATCTCGTCGGACCGGCCCCCATCACCGAAGGTCCAGGACGCCTCGGTGATCTCGGAGATCGAGTCGGAGACCACCACGCACTTCAGGTCGAAGGGAACCACCCCGATGACCTGCCCGTCGCTCGTCTGGTGGGAGCACTGGAAGCGCGCCGAGGGCCCGTAGAGCGTGGTGATGCCGTCGATGTCGTCTTCCTCGAGCGAGGCGGCGGAGCCCGTGGACTCCGTCTCGCAGGGCCTGCCCCCCCAGTACATCGTGGCCTCGAGGTCGAGGGGGTCCGTGCAGGGCTCGTCGCGCTCGCAGGTGTGCGCCATGCCCAGGAAGTGCCCGATCTCGTGGGTCATCACGGACTGGAAGTTGACCTCGTTCGAGCAGGTGACCTCGCCGCTGTTCAGCTGCTCGTCCGTCAGGAAGACGATGCCGTTGTTGAACACGATGTCGACGCTGCCGAAGTGCCGGAAGTACTGCTCGCCGTTGATGACGAAGGCCTGCTGCCCCGCGCTGTTCGAGAACAGGGCGGCGGCGTAGGTCGACGCCTCGATCAGCTGGTTGCCGGGGTCGTTGAAGACCACGCTGTTCACACCATCGGAGATGTCGGCCGCGATGTTCGGGGCCACGACCGACGAGTCGCGCGTGCCGTCGGCCACGTCGACCTCGATCTCGGTGCACGGCACGTCCGCCCAGGTGTCGAAGCCGATGCGGGTGGCCTCGTAGCAGTAGCCGGCGGGCACCGTCTCCTCGCAGCAGCCGGACAGCCCGTCGCTCTTCTCGCACGCCTCGATCGAGTTCGGCTCGCCGTCGTCGGCGACATTCACCGGGATCGGCATCTGCTCCGGTGTCCACACCGTGAAGAAGTGGTTCCACGCGTAGGCGCTGGTCGACGCGACGCACAGCCCGGCAGTGATCGAGGCCAGGAGGACTCGGGTGGTGCGGTTCATCGCGGAATCCTCCGGTCGAGCTCGTTGATGGTGCGGAGGCGCTCTTCGGTCAGCCCGGGAATGGGCTGCCCGTCCCACCCGCGGTCGAGGCGCGCCTGGACGCGCTCGCGCAGGTCGTTGACGTACAGCCGCTGGTGGGCCGGGGGGTGGGGCAGGAACCGGTGGTCGAAGCGCTCGGATCGGCCCGCGTGCCACCGCATGGCGAACTCGCGACGCTCCCCGGGGGCACGCCGGAGCGTGAGCTTGCCCGTGAACTTACCGACGGGCACGAGCCGGTCGTTCCCGAGGCGGTCGAGGAAGAGGAATACCGACTCGCCCTCGGAGAACACCGCCGAGCCGGGCACGTAGGTGGTGATCTCCCCGAACGTGCCGCCGAGCGAGTCGATCACGAGCGACTCGACGACCTGGGGGCCCTTGTGGACCTCGGAGACCTGGAGCTCCGCGCGGGTCCAGACCCGCGCGGTGTCGTTCTCGTCCAGCTCCGTCCACACACGGGTGACCTTGCCCTCGACGATCCATGTGGACGCATCCGTGTATTGCTCGATCGAGAGCTCCGGGATGCTGGTTGCCCGTGCGTCGGTGGGCGCGACCGCAGTTGCGAGGAAGAGCAGCGCCGCAGCGACGCCTCCTCGCACGATCCGAGCGGCCATCGAGACCTCCTGAATGATCTTCTGACTGTGATGCCGTGGACGCGCCCTTGTAACACAGGCGGCCCAGTGCTCATCAGGTGCCCGCGACACGGGGCGGGTTAACGGGCCAGGCCCTTCGGTCACCTGTCGGGGGCGAGTTGAGCGGTGCCTGGTCCAGGCCGGGCGTCGTGTCACTGGGTTGACTTCCATGTGCCCGTCTTGTACCCCTACGCTGTTCAGCCTCCGACCGATCGCCCGGGATGGCGAGCTGAATGCCTCGGTTCAAGGGCTGCTTTCGCATCAGGAGACGTGAGGGAATGGTCTGGACAATCTTGAAGGGCCGAATGATCCTGCCTTTGCTGGCAGCCTTGGTAGCCCTCACCGTCGCGGTGCCCGCCATGGCGCAGACCTCTGGTCAGCTGCGCGTCACGGTGGTGGACCAGGAAGGCCTCGAGGTTCCCGGCGTCACGCTGAGCCTCGAGGGCGAGACCCTCATCGGGGGCACGCAGGAGCGCCAGACCAACGGTCTCGGTCAATTCCTGTTCGTCGAGCTTCCTCCGGGTGCGTACCGCCTCGAAGCCAGGAAGGCCGGCTTCGGTGGGGTCACGTACGAAGGGATCAAGATCAGCATTTCACGGACGACCTCGCTCACCGTCGAGATGTCGAGTGACGACGGCATCGAGGTCGTGGTCGAGGCCAAGCAGAAGGCGGTCGACGTGGAGAGCACGACCCGCGGGCAGGTGCTGACCAAGGAGTTCCTCCAGAAGATCCCCGCCGGCCGGAGCTACCAGACCGCGGTCACGTTCGCCGCCGGCGTGCAGGACAACGGCACGGGCAACCCGAACATCGGCGGGGCGTTCAACGAGAACACCTACCTGCTCGACGGCGTGAACATCACCGACCCGGTCACGGGCACCTTCTCCACCAACTTCAACTTCGACGCGATCCAGCAGATCGAGGTGCTGCTCGGCGGCTACATGCCAGAGTACGGCACCTCGGTCGGCGGCGTGGTCAACGTGGTCACCGACTCGGGCACCAACAACCTCGAGTACGACACCTCGTTCTTCTACCGGAACGGGAACTTCCGGCCCCGGATGGACGAGCGGGTGGCGGCCGACGGGTTCCTG
The DNA here is from genome assembly GCA_964393165.1 of uncultured Enterobacteriaceae bacterium. Taxonomy (GTDB): domain Bacteria; phylum Myxococcota_A; class UBA796; order UBA796; genus DRPG01. Next base: position 4,529 of record CAYMSU010000271.1, on the reverse strand, counting down.
CTCGCGCCCACCGGCTTCGACCAGACCTTCGAGACCTTCCAGGTCAACGGGCGCATCTCTGGTCCCGTCGTGCGAGACAAGGCGTGGTTCATCCTTTCGTACTCCGGGGAGCGCTCCCTGATCGCCAACGCGGGTGTGCCACAGGCGCGGGACTACGACGGGCACTACGTGCTCGCCAAGCTCACGGCGCAGCCCTCCACCGAGCACCGGATCTCGGTCCTCTTCCAGACCGACCCCACGAACATTGCGAACATCATCCAGGGCACGCCGTTCATCAAGCCGGAGGCGCAGCGGCAGCAGACCCAGGGCGGCTACATCCTGTCGGGCCGCTGGCAGTGGTTCCTCTCTCCGGAGATGAACCTCGACACCGTGGCCACCATTCAGAAGTCCTTCCTCGAGAACAACGCGGTGCCGTGTACCCACGATCCCAACCGGGACTGGCACCAGTGCGAGCCACGTGAGCTCGAGGGGAACATCGACTACGAGACGCCGGGGCGCCAGGGCGTGCAGGGCGGCGCCTTCGACGCGGTCAACTTCACCTCGTACGACTTCGACGACCGCCTTCGGTACAACCTGTCCACGCGGCTGTCGATCCTCTCGGTCGACGACCCGCTCGGCGGCACCCACGACCTCAAGTTCGGGATCGAGGGAGTGCAGCTCGTGTGGGACCGGCTGTTCGGCTTCAACGGCAACCAGGTCTACTTCGACCGCAACGCGGTGCCGTTCGACCCGAACTCGATCGAGAACTTCTACTGGATCGAGACCAGCGGCCCGCTGGACTTCCGCACCACGTCCTCGCAGTTCAACGCGTTCGCGCAGGACTCCTGGAAGCCGGTGAGCAACCTCACGCTCAACTACGGCCTCCGCTTCGACAGCTTCGTCATCCGCAACGACCTCGGGGAGCCCACGGTCAACGCCTCGCTTCTGGGGCCCCGCCTGTTCGGGTCCTGGGACCCCTTCAAGGACCAGCGCACCAAGATCGCGACCGGGTTCGGCCGGTTCAACGACGTGGGCCGGCTGGGCGTCGCGAACTTCACCTCGGCCGGGGGCGTCGGGCAGAAGCTCTACCTCGGAGAGGGCTTCGGGGAGCAGCTCGGGAGCGGGGCCAACCTGTTCTCGCTCACGCCCAGGGAGAACCTGAACTTCGCGCACGACCAGCTGCGGACCCCCCGGGTCGACGAGGTCATCCTCATCCTCGAGCGCGAGATCGTCGAGGACGTGGCGGTCAGCTCCCGGATGTCCGGGAAGTTCGCCCGGTTCATGTTCGAGCCCGACGACACCAACCTGATCTGGGACGAGGACGGCTCGACCGTCATCGGGTCGCGCCTCGGCGACCCCAACAACATCTACGGCCGGCTGCGCACCCCGGCGCTCGCGCAGCGCGACTTCTACCAGTGGGACATCGAGCTACAGAAGATCCCGAGCCGTCGCTGGGCGGGGATTCTCACCTACAGCTACCTGAACGGGGTGGGCTCCTCCTCCCAGGCACTGTCCGGGTCCTTCCTGGTCGATCCCTCCACCCAGTGGAACTACGGCAACCTCAACATCGCAAGCCGCCATCAGGTCCGGGGCCTGGCCTACTGGGACCTCCCGACCGACCCGTGGACCCAGACCCTCTCCGCGGCGTTCGTCTACAACAGCGGGCAGCCGTTCGACCGGTTCTACTGGTCCGAGTGGTCGCAGAACTACTCGCTGCGGATCCGGCCGCGGGGCACCTACTTCCTCGACAACGCCAACTGGTTCCTGAACCTCGGGTTCCGGCAGGCCATCGATGTGCGCAAGGGCCAGTTCATCGTGCAGATCGACGTCGAGAACATCACGAACAACCGGGCTCCGCGTTTTCTCTCCGCATTCGGCGCCTACCAGCTCAACCGACTGTTCACGCTCGCCCGCCAGAATCCCCTGCGGGTCCAGGCCGGCATTCGCTACCAGTTCTAGAAGGATTCCAGCATGCGCAAGCGTATCGACGCCATCCTCTGGAGCGCCCTGGCTCTCGCCGTCACGGCGGGGTCGGGCTGTGCATACGACGAGGGGCTCATCATCGAGAACCTCCGAGGCACGGTGCGAGTCCCCGTGGAGGCCGCCACCCGGCAGATCTTCAACGAAGAGACCGGCAAGCTCGAGACCATCACCGACTCCCGGTTGATCGGGCCGGTCTACCTCGGGCTGTACCCGGGCATCGAAGGGGCGGACGTCATCGAGTCCTATCCGCACCCCGAGATCGGTCCCCAGTACCGCGGCGACCAGCAGGGCGACACCTACCCCTACGGCGGGGCCGCGGTGGGCGACCTCCGGTTCGCCTGCTTGCAGTCCCTCAACTGCAAGATCACGAGCGGTCGGTTCCGCACGTGGCAGGACATCATCGACTGGTTCGACCTGGTGCAGACGCCGGTGACCGACAACAACGAGGTCGAGGTCACGAGCGGGCAGTTCCTGCGGCACACCTGCTACGACCTGATCGACATCACGAGCGACGCCGAGATCCGGATCACCGCCTACGAAGACGAGGATGGCGATGGTGAGCTCGACCTCGACTTCGAGCTCGACGCTGCGGGCGAGTACTACGAGGCCGACTTCACCATCTGGCAGCAGGAGTTCTTCTGGGATCAGGACCAGGAGGACTGCGAGCCGGGGGTCGACTGCCGGGGCTTCTCGCTGTGGGGCTGGATGGATGCCCCCTCGCGCAACAACTACCAGTTCACCACCTGCGACCCCGACTTCGGCTTCGACACCGAGGTCTACGACGCGGAGTTCGAGCTCGGCAGCGTGTACCGCAACGTGCTCAACTTCCCCGCCGACTACATCACGGAAGACGACTGGGTCTCGTCGGAGCCGTACCGGTGGGACAACATCCAGGATGAGCCGACCTTGACGCTCGACTTCGAGGTGCAGTGATGACTGTCGCAAGCCGCAGGACGATGAGGGGTCTCGGGGGCGCGGTCGGGCTGCTCGCGCTGGGCGTGGGAGGCTGCGACTTCTCGGGGGACTTCCTGTTCTCCGAGGTCAACGGGATCCCGAGCATCTACGAGATCACGTCGCAGGAGGGCGGTGCGCTCGTGCCGGCCGTGCTCGAGGGGAACACCACCGAAGACGACACCCTCGCGCGTCAGTCCGCGCAGCTCGCCACCATCTACGGCGAGATGGCGCCGCCGTCGACGACCGCGGAGGGGGGCTTCACGTTCACCTTCCTCGGCACCGGCAGCGACGTCTGCGTGTGGGTGGATCCCGAGGTCACGTCGTGGAGCACGGTGGTCTCGTCGAACCCGTCGGACGACGAGCGGCGGTGGACCTACCCCGACAACATCTTCGACGACGGTGATATCGACATCTTCGCCGGCCTGTCGGTCTACTACACAGGCTCGCCGCGGGGGATCGGTGACTTCGAGGTGGCCTACGAGGACTCCCTCGGCAACGACATCGGGATCGAGCTGTCGGACTGTCCCGACACGCTGAGCGACTCGGGCCGCGCGTTCGCGCACTCCGGCAAGGGGCTGCCCGAGTGGTGCACCATCAACACCGACGGCTTCGAGGGCGTCTCCTACACGGTGCTGCTCCGGAACTTCTCCACGCCGCTCGACGACTCGCGGCTCGCGTTCGGCCTGCTCGTGGCCGAGGGCGACTGCCAGACGGTCTACGACGCGGTCGCGCTCGGCCGGGTGGATGGCGAGGGGGGGGGCCTCGACTCGATCGACCCGGTGCAGGCGGAGTGCCTTATCCGGGGCGAGTCGCTCGAGCCGATTCCCCGCGAGGAGGGCTCGGAGGACAGCTACGTACCCTTCTATGGGTTCGAGGCGGCGTCGGTGGCCCGGTGGCCCCGCTCCATGCAGTTCGAGGACCAGTTCTGCAGCGCGCTCGAGCCGCTCAACCGGTGGTGCCGCCGGGAGGCCGACGCGGTGGCCGACAGCGGCAACCTCTGCTCGTGGGAGAACTTCGACGCGGCCGACTACTCGGTCGACGAGAAGTGCTACTGCGGCGACCCCGAGGACCTGCCGGATCCCGAGGCCTTCTAGGCCCGAAACAAGCGCTTGCGCTTGGTTCAGGGGCTAGGCGAGGTCTTCCTCAGTCGGGATTCCGCTCGGCCTTCGTGAGGAGCGCTCGAGCGGCCTCCGCGGCCTCCTCGTAGGTGGTGACCAGGCCTGTGAGCTGCTGGTCGTAGACCTCCCGCAGGAGCACGCCCATCCGAGGGCCCGGGGGAACGCCGAGGCCCTTCAGGTGGCGGCCGAGGAGCAGCGGTGGGGGAGGCTCGTCGAGGATGCCCAGTGCGCGGGCGCGCTCGACCGTGGCCGCCCGATCCACGCCGTCGATGGCCGTGCGCACCGGCAGGAGCAGGCGCAGGGGCGCAGCGACCGACGCCCGCCGGAGGTCGGCGTCGGTCGTGAGCGGGTGGGAGATCGCGCCGACCACGGCGAGCACCCGGTCGCGGACCGGGAAGCCGAGCACGGTGTGGATCCACATCCGGTCCAGGGTACGGGTGACCGCCGCCGGGGGCGCGGCGTGGAGCCAGCCCGCCAGCATGAGCGCCCACCGGG
>CAYMSU010000270.1:0-8901 GCA_964393165.1 uncultured Enterobacteriaceae bacterium | reverse complement strand
GTTCACGAAGAGGATGGGCGCTCGGGGTTCGCCCCGTCAGGATGGGGTGTGCCGGCCGGGGGCTTACGACGCCGAAGACGCGCCAGAGCAACTCGGCCCAGCCAGGCGAGTCGACGCCGACGTCGACTCCGCCCTTCGCCGCAGTGGTCGCTTGCGCAACCGCGATCGCTCCCGTCCGGGAGCGTCGGCAGGTCCGAGCCGCCAGGCACGATCTCGGCGCGCCACGCCGAGTGGGGCGCGAGCACACCGCCATAGACGATCCGATGGGCGCGCCTCGGTGGGATCAGGGCGGCGAGGCGCGCGATGAACGCCACGCCCGAGAACACCATCGTGTGGGTGCCGTCGGACCAGGCCGGAGTTTCCGAGATCTGGGCACGTGGAAGGGAGGGGCGTGTACATCGGCGGCAACAGCCCCTTCGCGTGGGCGGCGAGGATCGCGTCGTGCTGCTTCTGATCGATCCGACCGTCCTTCAGCGCGGCGCGAGCGTCGGCCGGGGCCGGGTAGTGCACCGTGAGCGCATGGTAGAACCTCGACCACGGGCGGTCGGACGTGCGCTGCCACCCCTCGGGCGTCTTCCGATCGCCCTGGCGCCGCTTGTGGCCCGGCGCATACCCCGCCGCGAGAGCCACGGACCAACAGGCGGGATGGCCCGCCTCCGTCGTGGCGAGCGCCCCCGACCGGTACAGACCCATCCGCCGCGCCTCCTTCAGCACGACGACCAGGGCTCGGCCCCCCAGCCGCCGGTCGTCGCGCGCGTACAGCGGGCTCGCGGGCAGGTCCGCCACTGCCAGGGGACAGCCCCCCGCGTGGGCGCCCGGTTCCGCCTCGGCCCCGGAGACCAACCAAGCAAGAAGCGTGTAGACCATGCCAGACTCCCCACAACCGACGTACCCCCCGGCCGTGCCGCAGCCACGCTACGGGGCCTGCATGTTTACGAACGAGTTTCTGGCCGCCGAGGTCTTCGCCGTCGTGGGCGCGTCCAACGACCGATCCAAGTTCGGGAATCGTGTGCTGCGGCACTACGCGGCCAACGATCGCACGCCCGTGCCGGTCAACCCCCACGCCGCCGAGATCGAGGGCTACCCCGCATTCCCCACGCTGTCGGCGGCGGTCCGGGCTCACCCCGGGCTCGACCGGGCCTCGATCATCACCCCGTCGGCGGTCACGGCCGAGGTGGTCGACGAGGCGATTGCCTTGGGGTCGATCCGCTACCTGTGGATGCAACCGGGCGCGGAAGACGGGCCTGCAATCGCGCGCGCGCGAGCCGCGGGGATCGAGGTGGTGGCGGGGGGCGCCTGCGTGCTCGTGTCGCTGTAGCCAACCCTGCACTGCAAGGGGTCGGCCGAAGGCCCGGTGGCGCCGGCCTCGCGGCGCTGGCTCAGCCGCTGTGCCGAGAATGTGGCGGCGGGTCATGGGAATCGAACCCACCGAACGTAGCCTCTCGACCCGTCCCGACCGGCTTTGAAGGCCGGGGCCAGCACCAGCACGGCAAGACCCGCCGCGGCGAACCTAACGTTGTACCCTCCCCTCCGCAGAGCCGATAGGGACTCCCCGTGCTTCTTCCCCTGCTCGCCGCAGCCCTCGCGCCCGCCCTCGCCGGCGATGGCCGACCCTACTACGCCGGCTACCAGCTGCCTCCCGCCGATGGGCTCTACGAGCGCTGGGATCCGCGCCGCAGCTGGGGCGCCGAGCACATGATCGAGGCCCTCCAGGCCGTCGCCCACCGCGTCGCCTTCCAGCTCCCCCTCGCCGACCCCATCTTCATCGGCGACATCAGCCGCCGCGGGGGGGGCCGACTCCCCGGGCACAAGACCCACCACCTCGGGATCGACGTCGACATCGGGCTGTTCATGGGCGACGGTCAGCAGCCCCTCGGCGGCTTCGTCAGCCTCCTCCCCCACGAGCTCGACGTCCGCAGCAACTGGGTCCTCCTCACCGCCCTGCTCGACACCGGGCAGGTCAAGTTCGTCCTGCTCGACGAAGGGCACATCCAGGTCCTCCGCAAGTACGCCCTCGAGGAGGTCGGGCTCGACAAGGGCACCGTCGACGACCTGTTCCCCCCACCTGGCACCTGGATCCCCTGGAAGCGCCGCGGCGTCGTCCGCCACGCCCCCAACCACGCGAGCCACATGCACGTGCGCCTCGTCGGCGAGAAGTTCGAGGACCGGTACGACATCGGCGAAGATCCGTTCGTCGAGTAGGCCCCCGCGCTCACGCGCTCACAGCCGTCCGGAACGCAGAGAACACGTAGGGGTACCGGGCCTGGTACCAGTTGCGGAAGCTCCGCCGCACCAGGCGCCGATCCGTGGCCCACGAGCCCCCGAACACCACGAAGTGCTCCCCATCGAAGAAGTCCGCCGAGTACCCAGGGTAGTTCGGATGGATGGGCGCGAACCCCGCGCGCGGCAGGAACGGCGTGGACGTCCACTCCCAGCCGTTGCCCACCAGCTCGTCGGCCCCCCACGCGCTCCGCGCCGCCAGCCGCGAGCCGACCGGCACCGGGCCGTGCGCCTGGAAGTCGAGCGCCCCGTGCTCCGATCCGACCGGATCGTGCCCCCACGGATACGGCCGCTCCCCGCCGTCGGGCGTGGTGAACGCCGCCCGGTGGAGCTCGGCCTCGGTCGGCAGCCGGCGGCCGACCCACGCCGCATAGGCCGTGGCCTCGGCGAACGACACCCGCGCCGGCCACCCCCCGACCTCGCCCGCCGGATACCAGCTGAACAAGCCGCGAACCTCCCGATCCGCCCCCGCTCCCCGCCAGTTGCACGGCGCGGACACGTCGTCGGCCTCGCGCCACGCCCAGTCCTGCGGGCGCCACCAGCGCGCCTCGGCGTAGCCGCCCCCGTCGACGAACTCGGCGAAGTCGGCGACGGTGACCGGCGTGCGGTCGAGCTCGAAGGCGCCGACCTGCACCACCTCGCTCGGAAACTCGTTGTCCCACCCGAAGGCGATCTCCGACCGCTCCGCACCGAGCCGCACCGGCCCCGCCGCCACCGACACGGACGCCCGCGGCCCCACCGCCGCCCCCAACTCCGCGCCGTGCCAGTCCGACGGCCGGAGGAGGACGGCCGGTTCGAGCTGCTGGATCATGTACAGCAGCGTCTCGTGGTGCATCAGCTCGTGCTCGAGGACGAGCGGCAGCACGTCGCGACAGGTCGGATCCGCGGCCGCCCGCCGCTTCACGTCGGGCACGCCGGCGAGCACCGCCTCGCGGATCTGGTCGCGGTAGGCCAGCACCTCCTCGACGTCGGGCCAAGAGGGCGGCACGAGCTTGGCCGCCTCGGTCCGGTCGGCCGGGTCGATGCCCCGGGCGAACAGGGTGTCGAAGTCCTCCCGGAAGGGCCCGAGCTCTAGCGCCGAGGACAGGTGGTTCCACGCGAACGAGGGCAGGTGGCCCACGTAGAACAGGAGGGGGTGGCGCAGCTCGATGCCCTGCAGGTGCCAGCGATCGCGCCCCACGAGCCCGAACAGCCAGTCCGTCCGCGACCACGCCCGCGTCAGCTCTGTCTCGAATGCCTCGCCCATGTGCTCTCCCGACTCCGTCCCCGGACCACTCCGGCGCCTCCGCGCTCGGTCGGCCGCGCGCGTCGGCCGAGGGGGTTCAGCGTCCGGGCAACATAGCGTGACCGTGTGGCACCCCTGGACAACCGCGGTGGGCGTGCGGTAGGCAGCGAGGCCGGGGGCGTCGATGCTGAGAGGGTGCGCGTGGATCGGCCTGTGGCTGCTGGGAGCCTGCGGATCGGGGAGAGCCGACCGGCTCCCGGCGGCCGCCGCGGAGGCACCGCCGGCCTCTCCCGGTAGCCACCGCGACGTGGCCGCCCCGCGAGACGGCGGAGCCAAGCTCGTGCCCCAGTACGGCCTCGGCGAGATGCCGTTCATCACGCACCTCCGGTTCTCTCCCGACGGGCGCCGGGTGGTGACCGCGTCCGAGAACCTGGTCGCGCTGTGGCACCCGGCCCGCGGCCTCCTCGTGCACCTGCTGCGGCACCCCGACCTCGCATTCGTGCAAGAGGTGGCCTGGGTGCCCGGCGGCCGGCTGCTCACCGCCACCGACGAAGGCGCGTTCCTCTGGGATGCCGTCCGCGGCACCCCGCTGGACGTGGTGAGCCCCGGAGTGCCGCTCGGGGCCGCCGCCGTCGCGGCCGACGGGGAGCAGCTGGCCCTCGGTCGCGTCGACGGGGGGCTGGAGCTGCACGAGATGCCGCCGGATCGCGGCGTCACCCCCGTCGACGCACACACGGCGGCGGTCACCGCCCTGGACTACGCCGCCGACGGCCGACGGCTCGTCAGCGCCAGCGAAGACGGGACCGCAGCGGTCTGGGACGCCCGCGACGGCACCCTCGTGGCCCGGCTCACGGGTCACGAGGGGGCGGTGACCGATGCCTTCTTCGCCGACCGCAGCGGCGTCGTCACGGTGGGTGAGGACGGCTCCGTGCGCCTGTGGAGCGTGTCGCGACAGGCCGAGATCCGCCGCTTCGGATCCGACGCGATCGGCGCCCGGAGGTCCGGCGACGGCTCGCGGCTCGCCACGGACGTCCGTGACGGCACCGGCGCCACGATCTGGGACGTCGCCACCGGTGAGGTCGTGAGCCAGCCCGCCCGCAGTCGCCTCCACATGCTCGAGGTCGCGCCTGCGGCGTTCTCGCGGGACGGATCGCGCGTGGTCGCGGCCCTGAACGACGGCGAGGGAGGCGGGATCGGCCTGTTCGACGCCGCCTCCGGCGCCCTCGAGCAGCGGCTCGAGGCCCGCGCCGATCGCGTCCGCCACGCGGTGTGGTCGCCCGACGATCGCTACGTGGCGGCACTGGACAGCGACCTCGGGGTGACGGTCTGGGACCTCAAGGACGGCTCCTCGCGCGCGCTCACGCGCCAGACCACCAGGATCCGCGACGCGCGCCTCACGCGCTCCGGGCTCGTCACCGTGGCCCGCGGCGACGCCGCCGAGCTGTTGATCCTGCGAGGGCACAGGACCTCGGGCGTGCGCGTGCTGACCGACCCCGAGGCGGTCATCGACGAGGTGGCGTACCGCGGGGGGCGGATCGACACGGTCGCGGCGTTCCCGGACGGGGAGCACCTGGCCTGGGCCACCCGCGACTTCGTGACGCTGTGGCACGCCGACGATCCGGCGCCGCTGCATCGTCTGCGAGGTCCCACGCCCGAGGAGGGAGCGCGCACGACCCTCGCCGTCTCCGCCGACGGCGGCACGCTGGCCGTCGCACCAGAGCACGAGCCCGTGGTCTACCTCTGGGACCCGACCTCCGGCGCCCTCCGCCGGCGGCTCGAGGTCGACGAGGAGCTGGGCTTCTCGCTGGCGCTCTCGCCCGACGGGCGCCGCCTGTTGACCTACCACCACCCGCTGCCGGGGGAGGTCGCGGTCTACGACACCACGACGGGGGCCCGCCTGCACCGCTTCCCCCACCCCATCGACCCGCCCGACCGCGCCGCGTTCTCGGACGACGGCTCGCACCTCGTCACCGAGAACGTCCGCCTCGGCGTCGCGCGGGTGTGGGAGGTGGCCACGGGCGAGCCGCTGCACACGTTCGCCCAGGTCCGGTCGGGGTTCGCGCTGTCGCCCGACCACCGGTTCGCCGTCACCGGCGGCACGCGCGTCGATCCGGAGCAGGGGGACCTCGAGGATCCGGCGCTGCAGCCGCGCCCGCTCGCGGTGTGGGATCTCGCCACGGGTGAGCGCCTCCGGGAGCTTCCGCGAGAGGGCCGGGCGCCCCGGTACAGCCCCGACGGCACCTGGATCGCCGCGCTCGCCGGCAGCCGGGTGCAGCTGGCCCACGCCACCGATCCGTCCCGCACACACACCCTCGAGGGCCTGACCGGGTGGACGCGCGAGCTGGCGTTCACCCCCGACAGCCGGCGGCTCGTGACCACGAGCGGAGACGGCCTCGTGAGCGTCTGGGAGGTCGAGACCGGGAGCCTGCTCGTCAGCACGATGACGTTTCGGGATGGCACGTGGGCCGCCGTCGACCCGCACGGCCGCTACGACGCGTCGTACGACGGAGACATCGACGGGCTCGTGTGGGTCATCGACGGCGAGCTCTACGAGCTGTCCCAGCTCGAGAGCCGGTACTACGACCCGGGGCTCCTGGCGAAGGCGCTCGGGTTCTCCGACGAGCCGCTGCGGCCCGTGCCCCCGCTGTCGAGCGTGCGTCCGCCCGCCCGAATCCACCTCGAGGGCCCCTCGCCCTCGGGCGCCCTCGAGCTGCAGCTGGAGGATCGGGGAGGCGGCATCGGCACCCTCTTCGTCACGCTCAACGGCAACGACATCTCCGAGCCGCTGCGGACAGGCTGCCCCGCGCTCCCCCGCGGCGCGCGCTGCACCTACGACCTGTCGTCGCTGCCGTGGTGGCTGACGGGCACCCGCAACGTGGTCGACGCCGTCGTCGGGGACCGCCACGACCGGGTCCGCTCCCCGAAGGGCCTCGAGCGGATCGAGGTCGAGGCCGAGGGGCCGGTGCTCGACCGTGAGCCCGAGCTCTGGGTCCTCGCCGTCGGCGTGGACGACTACGTGGGAGACCGCATCGATCTCTCGTTCGCGGCCAAGGACGCCCGCACGTTCGCCGAGGCCCTCTCGGTGGCCGGTGCGGCCGGCTTCGCCGAAGCCCACGTGCGCGTCCTGAGCACGGCGGACCGAGACGACGACGGGGTGCACGCCCGGCCCTCGCGCGAGGCGCTCGAGGACGCGCTCGGCTGGCTGGGCCGAGCCCATCCCCTCGACACGGTCGTGCTCTTCCTCTCGGGTCACGGCACGACAGTGTCGGACGGCACCGTCGACGACTACTTCTACCTGCTGCCCGCGGCAGCCTCCCTCGACGACGCCAAGGATCCGGATCTGCGGCCCTCCCGCACCTGGTCGGGCTCGGAGCTGGCCGACGCCCTGGCCCGGCTCCCGGCTCTGAAGCGCGTGGTGATCCTCGACACGTGCGCGGCTGGCAAGGTGGGGGGCCACGACCTCGCCGCGACGCGTGATCTCTCCGGGGACGCCGTGCGCGCCCACGTCCGGGCCCGAGACCGGACCGGGGCCTGGCTGCTCGCGGGCGCCGCCGCGGATCGGGTGAGCTACGAGGCCACGCGGTTCGGCCAGGGCGTGCTCACGTACACGCTGCTACAGGGCATGCGCGGCCCCGCGCTCGACGAGAGCGATCTGCTCTGGGTCGACCGGCTGTTCGGGTACGCCGAGGACCACGTCCCGCGCAACGCCGAGGGGATCGGCGGGATCCAGACGCCCGTCCTCCGCCGAGGGGCAGCGCAGTTCCCGATGGGGCGGCTCCCGCCCGAGCTGCGCGCCCAGGTTCCGATCCGGAGCACCCTGCCGGTCGTCGTCGATGCCCTGATCACGGGCTCGGGCGGGCGGTCGGATCCGTGTGAGCTCCGAGGTCCCCTCAACGCCGCGCTGCGCGACGTGGCGGCCGCGCCCGACCCGCCGTTCGTGAAGTGGCGAACGGGCCCTCGCGACGACAAGTGGGAGGTCACCGGGATCTGCCAGCAAGGCGCCGACGGCCTTCGGTTTCAGGGATTCGCCACCCGCTTCCGAGGCGTCGAGCGCGACGAGCACCGGCTGGGCGCCCGCGGGGCGAGCCCCGAAGAGCTGGCGGCCGCGCTCGCGCAGCAGATCACCGAGGTGGTCACGAGCCCGCCCCGCTGACCAGCGCCCGCAGTCGCTGCGCCACCTCCGTCGGCGACGCGACGTCGACCAGGAAGTCCAGCGGGCCGTAGCGCGCCGAGAGGTTGCGCCAGCGGCGCGGCTCCCACGAGAAGTCGTAGGACATGAGCACCGGCTGCGCGTGCCCCTGCGCCCGCAGCTCGGCCAGCACGTACGTGCCCTGATGGTCCTCGAGGAAGCGACGCGCCTGCACCGCGTCTCCGTTGAAGCGGTCCGCCGCCTCCGCAGGATCTCCGAGCAGGCGATCCTCGGCCACCCGGTCGAAGCGCATGTCGAGGAAGACGACGTCGAACGACCCCTCGGCGAGCCGCTCCAGCGCCTCGGGGCCCGACCCCGCCCGCACGAACCCGAACCCCTCGGTCAAGAACCGCGACAGCGTGTCGGTGTACTCGGTGCCGTCCTCCACGACGAGGACCCGGATGTCGCTCACCCCTGCCTCCGCTCCGCCCGCGGCAGCCGCACGACCACCGCCTTGCTCCACCCCGGCGCGTCCTCCACATGGATCGCGCCGCCCGCCCGGCTCGTCAGATCCGCGGCGAGCCCGAGCCCCCGCGAGATGTAGCGCCCCCGGATCATCGCGGTGGTCAGACGGGACGGCGCCATGTCGAGCACCCTGATCTGGACGCGCTCGAGCCCCGTGATCGGATCCTCCTCGGTGCGCAGATCCACCCCGATCCGGCCGAGCCCGGTCTGCAGCGACACCTCGACTGCGTTGCGCAGCAGGTTCGCGAGGATGTCGCGCAAGTCCGTCGGGTAGATCCGCACCCACAGAGGCTCGTCGGCGCCCTGCACCGTGAACTCGGGCAGCACGTGCCCGAGGAACGCGGGCTCCTCCTCGATCTGCTGCCACACGGACCGCACCAGCGCCTCGTCGACGTCGAGGACCGACAGCTCCGCGATGAGCTCGCCGAGCGCGGCGTACGCACGACCATTGAGCTCCTCTGCGAGATCCCGCAGGGCGTCGGCGAGCCCCCGGCTCACCGCGTGCCGAAGCTCGGGCTCGAGCGCCCGCAGCCGCTCTACGGCGGTGAGCATAGGGCGAAAGGTAGGATCCGCGTACCGCAGGTTCAGATCCACGCCCGCCCGGCGCCCGACCGCCTCGAGCTCCGCGACGTAGGCGTCGAGCTGCTCGAGCGCCCCGCTCTCGCCGAACAGCCGATCCGCCGCCCACCGCGCCGGATCGGGATCCGACTGCTCCAGCGCGTCGGCGACCGACGGTAGGACG
>CAYMSU010000269.1:0-8925 GCA_964393165.1 uncultured Enterobacteriaceae bacterium | reverse complement strand
CGGCGAGGGAGGGGAGCCGCTGTCGGGCGGCGAGCGGCAGCGGCTGGCCCTGGCCCGGGCTCTCTACCGGGCACCGCGGGTCCTGCTCCTGGACGAGCCCACCAGCCAGGTCGATCCCGCCACCACGTCGGCGATCCTGCAGGCCCTGCGACGGGCGGCCGAGGACGGGCTCACGGTGGTGGTCGTGGCCCACGACCCGCGGGTCGCGGCCGCCGCCGATGCCTGCGTGAGCCTGCGCGAGGGCCGCCTCGAGGAGACCGCGTGGACCGCCTCCTGAGCGCGCTGGCCACGCCGTGGCTGCCGGCGTGGGGCGTCGTGACGGCGGTGCACCGCCGCCTGCGGGCCGACCTCGGCGAGCGCTGGGGGATCCGCACGCCGCCGGTGCAGCCGGGCAGCGTGTGGCTCCACGCCGCCTCGCTGGGCGAGGTGAGGGCGGCGGGCCGGCTGCTTCCCTGCCTGCCCGCGCCGATCGTGCTCACGGCCGACACGGACACCGGGGCCGAGGAGGCTCGAGCGCAGGCCAGACAGGACGGCCGATCGGGGGTGGTCGGCGGGATCCGCCCCGTCGATCACGCCTGGACGCTGGCCCCGCTGTGGGCGGAGGCGCGCCCGTGCGCCGTCGTCTTCGTGGAGGGGACCTACTGGCCGGTGCTCGCGGGCTGTGCGCGCCGCGCGGGGGTGCCCGTGCTCCGCGTCGGCGCGAAGGCCGGTCCGCGCACCCGCCGCCTGGCCTCGACCGGCCTGCTCCGGACATGGTGGCGCGACACGACCGCGGTGTGGGCGCGCGACGAGTCCGCCGCCGCCTTCCTTCGGGCGGTACAGGATGCGCCCGTCGAGGTCCTCGGCGATCCGAAGGCGCTCGTCCCGCCAGGAGGGCCTCCTCCGGTGGCCTTCCCTCGCCCATGGATCGTCGGCGCCTCCCTGCGGGCCGGCGACGACGATCGGCTGCTGGAGGCGTGGAGCCGGCTCGCGGCGCCGCGGCCACCGGTGCTCCTCGCCCCTCGCCACGTCTCCCAGGCTGCGGCCGTGGCGGGCCGGGCGCGGGCGCGCGGGTGGTCGGTGCGCCTGCGGTCGGCGCTGGGCCATCGGGTTCCGGACGACGTCGACATCGTCGTGCTCGACGCCCTGGAGCTCCCCCGCTGGTACGAGGGGGCCGCGGTGGCCTTGATCGGCGGCACCTTCGATCCGCGGATCGGGGGGCATGCGCCCTGGGAAGCGGCCGCTGCTGGCGTACCGGTCGTCGCGGGCCCGTACGGCCAGGCCCAGGGGACCGCGTTCGAGCAGGTGGACGCCCTGCGGGTGGTCGACGACGACCGGGAGGTCCTCGCGGGGGCCCTGCGCGCTGCGCTGGCCCGCGGGCGAGGTCCGGTCCTCGAGGTGGGCGCCGCCCGGGAGCGGTGGAGGGCGGCGCTCGCGCCGCACCTGAGCCGCGTCGCGCCGGAGTCGTCGCCGCGACCGTGGCTCGCGCCCGTCGCGCGGGGGGTCGCGGGCGCGATGCGGCTTCGCCAGGTGGCCTGGGACCAGGGGCTGCGCCGGCCTCACCGCGTGGAGGTTCCGGTCGTGTCCGTGGGCAGCATCAACGCCCGCAGTCCCGGCAAGACGTCGACGGTGCGCGCCCTGGTGTCGGAGCTGCGCGGCTGCGGGCACCGCGTGGGGGTTGCGCTGCGCGGCTACCGTCGGCCCGCTCGGGGGCGCGCGGTCGGGGTCGTGTCGCCCGACGAGGGCAGGGCGTCGCCCAGCGGGGCCTACGTCACTGTCGGGGACGAGGGCGCCCTGCTCGCCGCCGCGGGGGCGTGGGTCGCGGCGGCGCCGGACCGCGTGGCCGCAGCCCGGGCGCTGGTCCGCCTGGGGGTCACGGTGATCGTGCTGGACGACGGCCTGCAGCACCGGCGGCTGCACCGAGATCTCGATCTGGCGGTCGTCGACGCCCGCTACCCGCTGGCCCGCGGACCGCTGCCCGCGGGGGAGGCTCGGGAACCGGGACCTGCCCCCGCCCGGGCGGATCTCGTGCTCGTGCACCACGGCTCGGCGCGGTTCACCACCCCGGGGGAGCCGGTGACGCGCGTCCCGACCCCGTGGCGGACCGCCGACGGGGTTCCCGCCGTAGTGGTAGGGCCCGTGGCCGCCTTCTGCGGGATCGGGCGGCCCGCAGACTTCCTCGCCACCCTGGACCTCCAGGTCGCGGCCTTCCGGGCGCTCCGCGACCATCAGCGAGTGGACCGCCGCCTCGCCGACGAGCTGCTCGAGATGGCCGAGGATCGTCCCCTCGTCTGCACGGGCAAGGACCTGGTGCGGCTGCCCCCTCGGCTCCGGTCCCGCGTGAGGTGGCGGGATATCGAGGTCAGCCTGCCCCCACGGCTGCTCGCGCGGTTGCCCGCGGGGCCGTGTCGAGAGGACGGGTGACGACGACGGCGGACGTGGTGGTGATCGGCGGAGGGGTGGTGGGCCTCGCTGCGGCGCGGTGCGTCGCGCGGCGTCACCCGGGCAGCAAGGTCGTGGTGCTCGAGAAGGAGCGAGCGGTCGGCGCTCATGCGTCGGGGCGGAACTCCGGCGTGCTCCGCGCGCTGCCGTTCGCCGAGCACCTCGCCGACGAGGTGGAGGCCGCGGCATGAGCCGAGCCCCCCGAGCGGTCGCCGCCCCCCGGGTGCTCGGTCGATACCTCGAGCGCGTCGTCCAGCAGACCTCGGTGCGCGAGCGCCTGGAGGCGGATCCCGTGGCGTTCGTGCACCGCTACGACCAGGCTGCGGATCGGGAGGTGGCCGCCATCCTCGCGGGCACGCTGGCCTATGGGCGCGTGGCGGCGTTCCGGCCAGTGCTCGAGCAGCTCTTCGCGCTCGCGGACGGGGCCGGGGGTCCTGCCAGGTGGGTTCGATGCTTCGAGCCGTCGAACGACGCACACACCGGGCCACTGCTTCCGCTCGTGTACCGCTGGAACCGAGGGCACGACTGGGTGTTGCTTCTTGCCGGCTTGGGGGCCCTCTACCGCGAGGCGTCCTCGCTCGAGGAGCGGCTCGTCGGGGACGACCTGGCCGAAGCTCTCGACACCCTGCTGGTCGACATCCAGAGCGCGGTGCTGGCCAACGCTGCGCGGTGTGGCCACCCTGTGGAGTCGTTCGCGGAGCTCCCGCGCGGCTTGCGCTATCTGTTGCCGCGGCCCGCCGGCGGCTCCGCGACGAAGCGGTGGTGGATGATCCTCCGGTGGCTGGTGCGTCGGCCCACCCATGGCGTCGACCTGGGACTGTGGACCTCGCGGGACCCGTCCGAGCTGATCGTTCCGCTGGACACGCACGTACTGCGTATCAGCCGCTTCGTGGGGCTCACCGCACGCAAGGACGGGAGTCTGCGAACCGCGCGCGAGGTCACCGACGGCCTGCGCCAGATCGATCCGACAGATCCGGTGCGCTTCGACTTCGCGCTGGCGCACCTCGGGATCTCTGGCCGATGTCGAGGCTTCCGGGACCCCGAGGTCTGTGTGGGGTGCGGCCTGGACACGGTGTGCCAGGCGCCGTGAACAATCGGGCGACTGCCGGCACCATCAGGGTCCACGAGGAACATTATGATTCCGGCAGGAGGTGCATGTTGTTCACCGCCATGCTCACGCTTGCGTCGATGTCCGGCCCCGCCCTCGCCGCGCGGACCGAGACCGACGCGATTCGGTGGGACTGGTCGCAGCCGCAGCGCTACGCCCTCGAGACCACGATCCGCCTGCCCGAGATGATGTGGCTGGCCACCCGCTACAACAAGCAAGCGCGGGTCGACGCGATGGACGTCCGGGTGGTCGCGCAGTGTGGTCCGGGCGAGCGGGCCACCCGAAAGAAGTTCGAGGTCTCCTGCACCCTCGAGGATGTCGGGTTCAGCGCCGAGGCTCTGCCTCAGGAGGCTGGCCTCGTCGGTGAGATCGTGAAGGAGTTCGACGAGCGGATGACCGGCGCGGCAGTGCAGCTGCAGGTCCGCAGCGACGGGCGTCTGATCAACGTCGATCTCGAGGACGTGGAGCGGCGCAACCAGCGATTCGCACGCATCAACGAGAACCTCCGGCTGATCCTGTCCCGGGTCTTCTCCGGACTCGACCTGCCTCTGCCGAGAGAGGGCCAGGAAGACGGCTGGATCCAGCACAGCAGCTGGATCATGCGGGCGCCCGCAGTGGGCGGCAGCGCTGGCACGTCCACGATCACCCACAAGGTCACCGCCCTCACCGCCACCACGCTCACCGTGACGAGCGCAGGGTCGGGGATCATCGTCCCGGATCCGGGCATCAACAAGTACCGGGCCCGCATGGTCAGTGAGACCTCGTTCGACCGCAGGCAGGGCCGCATCCTGGACCGTACGTGGACCCTGCTGGGTGGTCCCACCGCGTCCAGCGCGGTCGCACAGGGCTTCGAGGGGTATCCCTACATGATTCAGGGTCGCGTGGTCTTCCTGCCCGACGGGCAGTCGTGGGACGTGGGCGAGAGCCGGGAGCTCGAGCAGTCCTCGCTGGGCAAGTCGGCCCTGCAGCAGTCGTTCATGGGTCCGCAGCCGTGAGCGGCTCGGAGCCCGAGGAGCGGGGAGCTGACGGGGGGTCGCCGCTCGCGCCGTGGCTTCGGGGGCTGCTGGTCTGTCCGCGATGCCGCGGGGAGCTGCAGGACGTGGCGGGCGGCCTTCGCTGCGACGCCGACGCCCTCGTCTATCCGGTCGTCGACGGAGTGCCGTGGCTGATCGAGAGCGCCGCGAGGGCCGACGCCCGCTGATTCTCCACGTCGACACGGAGCGGGGGCGGCGGGGTGGCCAGGCGCAGCTTCTCCACCTGCTGCGCTCCGATCCGCAGCGCCACGTGCTGGCAACGTCCCGGGCGGCGACCTGGCTCGACGAGGCGCGTGCTACCGGCGCGGCAGTCGTGCCGCTGCCGTTCTGGGGGCGTCACCGGGGAACGCGGGCGCTCGGCGAGCTCGTCCAGCGGGTGCAGCCCGACCTCGTGGCGGTGCACACCGCGCACGCACTGGCCCACGCGTCGAGGCTGAGCCTCCGTCCCGTGGTTCATCGGCGAAACGACTTCGTGCCGAGCCCGCTCGGCGTCGCCCGCCTCGACGCCGCGCGAGGTGTCGTCGCCGTGAGCGCGGCGGTGGGGGACGTGCTCCGCCAGGCAGGCGTCCGTCGCGCGCCGATTCGGGTCGTCTACGACGGCGTGGACCTCGACGGGGTCGTCTGTGCGCCGGTGCGCCAGGTGCCGGGGCGCCCGCTCGTCGTCGCGGTGGGGGCACTCGTGGCGCACAAGGGCCACGTCCACCTCGTCGACGCGCTGGCCAGGCTGCCGGGCGTCCACGTGGCCATCCTGGGGGGCGGGCCACTGCGGGGGCGGCTCCTCCGCAGGGCCCGCTGGCGTGGCGTTCGCGACCGGCTCCACCTCCTCGGGCCGAGATCCGACGTCCCGGCCTGGCTCGCCGCGGCCGACGTCGTGTGTCACCCCTCGGTCGAGGAGGGGCTGGGCTCGTCGGTGATCGAGGCGCTGGCCGCAGGCTGTGCGGTCGTGGGGACGCGGGCTGGAGGCCTGCCCGAGGTCCTCGAGGGGCGGGGCCACCTCGTCGCGCCGGGCGACCCCGAGGGGCTCGCGCGAGCGCTCACCAGCGCGATCGCCCATCCCGAGCGGCTGCGGGAGCGCGCTCGGGCCTCCGCCGAAGATCTGGCCGCCCGCTTCTCCGTCACCGCGATGGTGAACGGCACGATGCGCGCCTATGCTGAGTTCCCGCCGAGGTCGCATGTCCCGCCTGCTGTCCCGTGGATGTCTGTTGCTCGCACTGTCTTGCGTCGCCTGCGACGAGGCGGCCCGCGTCGACCGTGACCGCGACGGGTCGCTAGCTGGTGAGGACTGCGACGATCGGGATCCCCGCGTGCTCCCAGGTGCGGTCGAGCTGTGTGACGGCATCGACAACGACTGCAACGGCTTGGTCGACGACGATCCGCTCGATGTGGACCTCTGGTTTCCCGACGAAGACGAGGACGGGTTCTCTGCCGCCCCCGAGGGCACCGAGGGCGTGCGCGGGTGCCGACCGGGGCCCGCCTGGGCGGTGCGGCGCGGGGACTGTGCCGACGACGACCCGGCCGTGCACCCCCAGGCGCAAGACGTCTGCAACGGGGTCGACGACGACTGCGACGGCGTGACCGACGACGAGCCGGCGGGGGACCGCTGGATCGATGCCGATGGCGACGGCTTCGGTCATCCCTGGCGGCCCGCGTTCGTGTGTGACGGCGAGCGGATCGTGGCCCAGGCCGGGGACTGCCACGACGGCGACCCCGCGGTCTTTCCGGGCGCCCCCGAGCGCTGCAACGACTTCGACGACGACTGCGACGGCCTCGTCGACGACGAGGACCTCGACTCCCCGCTCGCGGACCCGCCGACGTGGTACCCAGATCAGGATCGCGATGGCTTCGGCGTGGCCGGAGTCCTCGACCTCATCTCCTGCTTGCCGCCCAACGAGCATTGGGCAGAGGTCCCTGGCGACTGCGACGACGTCGACCCCGAGACGTTCCCGGGGGCCGTCGAGCGCTGCCACGGGCGCGACGGGGACTGCGATGGCGTGTTGCCCGACGCGTCGGGCTGGTTCGACGTCGACTTCGGGTACCGAGTCCCGCTCACGGTCCGCGCCCCGGACGGCGCGGACCTCGTCGAGCCCGTGGTGATCGTCGATGTCGACTTCGGGGCGGCCGCCGACGAGGCGGGCTGGCCTGGAAGCTTCTCGGGCGCGCCCCTGCTCGCCGTCGTCCAGACCTGTGAGATCGGGGGGAGGGCGCTGCCCGTGGCCTTCAGCGACGGTCTCACGGGTCTTCTCGAGCCCGCGGACCCCACCGACCCCCTGGGCGACGAGGTGGGCTCCGTCCACTTCGTCTACGACGGCGTGATCGCCGCCGGAGAGGAGGTGTCCCTCGCGCTGTATGCAGCAGCCGCTCCCCGCTCCGAGGCGCCGGGGCTCACCGCCGACCCACGGGGGTGGGGTGGCGTCGGCGCCGACGTCGTGATCGACCCCGACCGCGGGGGCCTGCTCGACGACGTACTGCCCGACGGAATCACCAACGTGATCTCCCAGGCGGACGCCACGCAGGGCAACGGCCTGCGGCTCGCCGACGAATGGCTCCAGGCGAGCTCCCCGGCGAGCGCCCTCGCCCTCGAGGCGGGCCCCGTGCTCGCCGCGATCGAGGTCGACGGCACCCACGCGACTGCCCGCGGGAGCTTCGAGTACCGCGCGTGGTGGTGGGGTTACGCCGGGCACCCCGCGATCTTCGGGAAGATCTGGTGGCAGCTCCACGACGACGTCGTACTCGTCGATCCCTTCCGAGCGGGTCGGGCCGCCCGGAGCTTCCAGGTCGTCGCTCCCGGTCTGCCTGGGGTCGCGATGGACGTGTCGGCGGACGGCCGGTGGGCTGGCTGGCACGAAGGCATCCAAGGCGCCGCCTTTGGCTGGGTGGAACCGCCCGCCTTCGCCCTTCCGCCGATCTGCGACGAGACAGGCTGCTGGCTGGCGGGCGCGGAGCTGGCGCTCGACGGTCCGTCGGTGCTCGTCCCGGGCGGCACGGTGCTGGTGGACCACCGCGTCCTGGCGGTGATGCCCACGGGCGGGGATCCCGCGCTCGACGACCGCCTGGACACGGTGCTCGACGGGCCTGCCGTGGAGGTGCGCGCCGCCGAGCTCCGCCCGGACCTCGTCCCGTAGGCTATCGGGGGAAGACGGGAGGCCGGGTTGGTCCTGATCGTATGGCTGGTCGCAGCGGCGACGGCAATCGACGTGTCGACGGTGCAGCGCATCCACGAGCTGTACTGGCGGCAGGCGGATGCCCTGAACCTCGCCGCGCAGATCGCTGGCGCCGACGCTCCCACACGCGTGGAGGCGGCAAGGGCGCTCGGTCGTCTCGGCACCGCCGACGCTCTGCCCGTCCTCGGCGGGCTCCGAAAGGATCGCTCGGTTCCCGTTCAGATTGCCGTGGCCGACGCCCTCGCGACCGTCCCACGGGGCTCCGACGTCGTTCGGGACTGGCTTGCCGAGCTGGGCTCGCCTGGACCGGGTCGCGCTGGGGAGCGGGTGCAGCGGTACTCCGCGCTGGTTCGCGCGCTCGGGGTCGGGGGCACGTCGCCGGCGGACGTCCGCGCCGTCACGGCGGCGCTGCGCGAGTCGTGGCCGGTCGCCTCGGTCGCCGCGCGGGCCCTCACCCGCATGGCCGTGCGCGAGGTTCCGGGCGTGCAGACGGCGGTCCCGGCCCTGATCAGCAGGCTTCGCGCCCCCGATCCCCGCGTGGTGAGAGACGTCTCGCGGGCGCTCGCCCACGTCGACCTCCGGGGCCAGGTCACGCCCACCGACGTAGCGGTCGTGCGCGATCGGCTGCGCCGCGGCACGACGCCCGAGGCGCAGGCCTGGCTGCTGCTCGCCGTCTGGCCGGCCCTCACGGAGGCAGAGCGGGAGGAGCAGTTCGTTGCCGGGGCCACCGAGACCGCGCGGAGCGTACGCCTCGCCTCACTCGCGGCACTGGCCCCGTCGGACTTGCCCGCCGACGTCGTGAGCACCTTCCTCGCGGACCCCGATCCGTGGATTCGGCACACGGCGATCGACGTGCTCAGGCGCGATCCGTCGTTCGAGGCCATCGCCGCGCTCGAGCGGCACGCACAGGCGGCGCACCCGTGGGAGGCGGCGCGGGCCCTGCGCGCCCTCGCGATCGCCGACGATGGCCGGGCGCTGGACTTTCGCGAGCCCGACCCGATCCGCGCCGCGCTCGTCCCCCACATCGTGAGGCCCGAGACCCTGATCCGCCTCGCGCTGCGCGATGAGGTGCCGATGGTTCGGTCGGCTGCGGCGGTCACCCTCGAGCGGCGCGGCGATTCCGGGGCTCTCGGCCTCCGGTGGGGGCGGCGCCTCGTGAACGCCGACGACCCCGTCGTTCGCTGGGCGGGGGTTCGCCTGC
>CAYMSU010000268.1:0-8969 GCA_964393165.1 uncultured Enterobacteriaceae bacterium | reverse complement strand
CCGGCGCCCGGCCGACGGCCACGTTCGGGAGCGGCCGCCCGTAGGCCTGCAGACGACTGCGGCCGAACCCCACGTTCGGGAGCGGCCGCCTGTACGCCCGCAGACGGCTGCGGCCGAACCCCACGTTCGGGAGCGCCCGCCCGTAGGCCTGCAGACGGGTGCGGCCGAAGGCCACGTTCGGGAGCCGCCGCCCGTACGCCCGCATGCCGCTGCCGCCGAACCCCACGTTCGGGAGCCGCCGCCCGTACGCCCGCAGACCGCTGCCGCCGGACGCCACCGGCTCCTACCGCTGGGTGAACCGGTACAGCGAGGCCGGCCCGTCGTTGCGGGCCACCACGAAGCCCGCGCCGCCCGCCAGCCGGAGCTTGGCCAGCCGCTTGACGTCGCCGCGGGCCGAGAACCCCGACACGTCCGGCCGCACCGGCTCGAAGCCACCGCTGCCGTCGGCCAGGAGCACGAGCCCCGTGCCGCCGTCGATGCGCGGCGTCTCCACCTCCGTCTTCTCGAGGTTGCCAGCCACCACGACGTCTTCGATGCCGTCGCCGTCGACGTCGTGGACCACGGCACCCTGGACCACCCCGATCTGCGCGAGGTTCGGCAGCGCCTCGCGCCGAAACCCGTCGCCGTCGCGCACCAGCCAGGCGCTCGCGAACGTCTTCGCCCGCAGGTGCAGAGCCTCCTCGAGCCCCTCGCCGTAGACGTCGCGCAGGGTGGCCTTGCCGAAGGCATCGTAGGTCTCGAACTTCTCGGCGATGAACGGCATCTGCAACGACGAGCACTCCCGCCCGCGGACCGGGTACCGCTCGCCGTCCTGCTCGTGCGACAGCACGATGTCCAGCGAGCCGCTCTCGTCGAAGTCGCTCGCGTAGACGTCGAAGGGGGTGTCCGGGGAGGCCCGGAACTTCAGGTTCAAGCCAACGTTGCCGGCGAGCCAGCGCTCGCCCACCAGGGTGAGGCTGCGCCACCACCCCTCGCTGTCGGGCACCGCCGCGGTCGAGAACCTCCCACCCTCGTTCGTCGCGAACACCACGGGCATCCACTCGCCCGCCACCGCGAGATCCAGATCGCCGTCTCCCTCGAGATCGGTGAACGCCGCAGCAGTCACCATGCCCGGCTGGACGAGCCCCGGCGCCTGGTCCGCGGTCGCGTCGACGAAGCGGCCCTCCGCCTGCTGCAACAGCAGGTAGCTGCGCGGCGGCCGCGGATACTGCCCGGGCACCACCCGGCCGCCCACGAAGAGGTCCTGATCCCCGTCGCCATCCGCGTCGCCGGCGGCCACCACCCCCGTGCTCGTGCGGATCCGGGGCAGCTGCGCGGTGGCGTCGATGAAGTTCCCGAGGCCGTCGTTGACGTACAGCCGATCCTGCAGGAGCGCATCGCCAGGGGCGGGCTCGTTGCCGCCGCTGCCCACGTACAGGTCGAGGTCGCCGTCCGCGTCGGCGTCGAAGAACACCGCCGCGACGTCTTCCTGCGCGACGTGGGCCGTCCACGGGCCCCCGGCGGAGGTGAAGCGCCCGTCGGCGCGCTGGGTGAACAAGCGGCCGGCCTGGCCGATCGCGCCACCCAGGTACACGTCGTCGAGCCCGTCGCCCTGCACGTCGCCAACCGCGAGCGCGGGCCCGAGCTTCGACGTCTCGTAGGGCAGCAGGATCTCGCGCTTCAGATCGTCGTGCGGGTTCTCGGAGTGCGTGAACCGCAGCCCCGAGGACTCGGTGATCTCCTCGATCATCGGCGGCGGCGGGGCTGGCGCGGCGGGGGCCGGGCCGGCGTCGGCGTAGCGCACGGTGAGCGCGCGATCGGCCGCGACGTCCTGCAGCTCCTGCACCTTGCCGTCCGGCCACCGCACGCGGACCGCGGAGGCGGCCGGAGCGTCGCCGAGCCCGAAGTGCAAGCCGGGCTCGACCGAGGACTGGTACCCCCTCGACCAGTAGTGCTCGGCGAGCTGCGTGGTCTCCCCGTGGTGGACCGTCACCCGGGCCCCGATGCCGAAGGGGTTGCCCTCGGGCCCCTCGAAGCGGACCTTCAAGAAGTGGCCGCCTGGCGAGGGGGCAGCCCGGTTCTCGAAGATCCCCGCCGGGGCGTCGGTGTTGTTCACCACGAGGTCGAGATCCCCGTCGCCGTCGAGGTCGCCGTAGGCCGCACCGTTCGACGCGCCCCGAAACGCGAGACCGGACCGGGCGCTCACGTCCTCGAAGGTCAGATCCCCGCGGTTGCGGAACGCCTTGTTGGGCACGAAGCCATCGGGCATCACGTCGAGGATCTCACGGAGGACCTCTGGGGTCGGCGCGCCTTCCTTCAGACGCTTGTCGCGCAGCTTGATGTAGTCGACGTTGCCCGAGTCCTTGCGGCGCCCGTTCGTGAAGAACAGGTCCTGCCAGCCATCGTTGTCGAAGTCGAGGAACAGGGCCGCCCAGGTCCAGTCCGAGCGAGCCACCCCCGCGAGCTGGGCGATGTCGCTGAACGTGCCGTCGCCGTTGTTCCGCTGGAGCGTGTTGTAGCTGTACTGGTAGTGGAAGCCGAGCCGCACCTGCCGACGAAACTGCGGCACGTTCATGCTGAGCATGAGCGTCTTCTGCCGGTAGTTGTCGGGCGCCGCCATGTCCCCCACGACCAGGTCGAGGTGCTGGTCGTGGTCGATGTCGGCGATGTCCGCGCCCATCGAGTACAGGCTGATGTGGGGCATCGCCTCCTTCATGCGATCCACGAAGGTCCCGTCGCCCTGGTTGACGTAGAAGTAGTCCTTCTCGACGAAGTCGTTGGCCACGTACAGATCGGGCCACCCGTCGCCCGTGAGATCGCCCACGGAAGCCGACAGCGCGTAGCCGATCGGGTTGCCCACGATCCCCGCGGCCTCGCTCACGTCGACGAACGTGCCCCCGTCGTTGCGGTACAGGCGGTCCCCGGCGTCAAGGTCGCGCACCCCCACGACGTCGCCGAAGGTGCCCCCGAGCTTGGTGATCTCGTACTTGGGGTGGTTGAGGACGAAGGCGTCGAGGTCGCCGTCGAGGTCGTAGTCGAAGAACGCGGCGTGGGTGGTGTACCCGGTGTCGGCGAGCCCGAAGGCCTCGGCCTGCTCCGTGAACCTGCCGGTGCCGTCGTTGACGAACAGCTCGTTCGCCCGCGCTCGACGGTCGATCGGGCCCGCGCGGCTCACGTAGATGTCGAGATCCCCGTCAGCGTCGATGTCGACCATGGTGGCGCCGGTGGCCCACCCGCGGCGCCCGGCGACCCCCGAGGTCTCGGTGATGTCCTGAAACGAGAGGTTCCCCTCGTTGAGGTAGAGGCGGTTCGCGACGAGGTTGCCCGTGAAGTACAGGTCGGGCCGATCGTCGCCGTTGATGTCGCCGATCGCCACGCCGGCGCCGTTGTAGAAGTACTGGTAGAAGAAGACGTTGATCTGCTCGTGCGAAGCGGGCAGCTCGTTGTTGAAGGCGACCCCCGTGCGCTCCGCGTCCAGCGCGGTGAACCCCACGTCGGGGGGAGGCACGGGCGGAGCTGCGTCGCGAGCGGTGACCGAGGACTCCCCGCCGGAGCAGGCGACGGCGCCGAGGACGGTGAGGACTGCACGCATGATCGATGGACCCCCGACCCCCCCAGATAGCCCGGAAGGGGTCGCGCGTGGGTGAAGTGCGGTAGAGTCGGCGCCATGCCGCACCGACTGCTCGTCTTCGTCGTGTTGTGGTTGGCGGGGCCTGCCTTCGCGGCAGACCCTCTCAGCCTGTGGATCGCCGACTTCCAGAACCTCACGGGCGATGCGTCGTACGACCCCGCCGGGAAGGGGGTGGCCGCCATCCTCACGGGGCGGTTCGTGCGGGCCGACGCGGTCACCGTGGTCGAGCGCAGCCGGATCGACGCGGTGCTCTCGGAGCTCGACCTGGCGCGCAGCGGCGTGGTCGACCCGTCCACCGCGGTGCGGGCGGGGCGGATCATCGGGGCGCGCTACGTCGTGCTCGGCGCCTTCGCCACGGTGCGGCTCCCCCAGCTGGTGATGACCGTGCGGGTGGTCGACACCGACAGCGGCGAGGTGGTGTTCGCGCGCGACCTGTCCTATGACGTGGGGCCCGAGGGCGAGCAGTTCTTCGTGATGGCCGACCGGATCGTCGCCTCGATCGTCGAGGGCCTCGGGGTGGAGCTCACCGAGCGCGACCGGCGCGAGCTGGCGGACGTGCCCAAGGTCGACCTGCGGGAGCTGCGCGGCCTGCAGGCCTACGGCGGCAAGGCCCCGGAGGTGGCCGCCGACCATCCGGACTCGCTGTTCCGCGACAAGAGCCGCGACATGCTGACCGACGGCACCGAGGGGTCGTGGACGATCTACGACTACCGGGGCACGCAGTACGGCGCCGGTCGTTCGCCTCCCGGATCGGCGACCAGCGCACGCTCGACCAGATCGAGGCCGAGCTCGAGGGGGCGCGCCGCAGGCGGAAACGCAGCGCGACCGTGGGCCTGCTGCTCGGGGCGCTCGGCTTCGGCAGCTACGGGCTGCTCGCCCTGAACGACTGGTCGCAGCGCGAGCAGCTGTCGATCCTCGTCGGGGGCGGCACCGTGGGCACCCTCGGGCTGACCGGCGCGCTGATCGCCAACACCGCCTACGCCGGGCGGGTCATCTCGGTGGATCAGCCGGGCCGGTGGTACTCCGCAGACGAGGCGGACGAGCGGATCGACGACTACAACGCGGCGCTCGGCGAGCCCCGGCCGTGAGCCCGCGCAGCTGGCGGAGCGCGCTCGCGCTCGGCGCCGTCGCGCTGCTCGCGCTCGCGCTCGGGTGCGGTCGGGGTGCGTCGGGGCCCTACTCGGCCGCCGACCTCCAGGCGGAGTCGCGCCGCCCGGGCAAGGCCCTCGTCCGCTACCTCGCGCAGCCCGGGGCCGACGGGGGGGTGTGCAACCCCGACCGCTCGGGGCCCGCCGTCGAGCGGGTCGACGACGCCGTGGTCGTGCGCCTGCTCGGCGCCCTGGCGCAGGGCGACGTGCCGCCCGACGCCGGGGCCGCCTGCCTGGTGGCGGCGTGGTCGGCGCCCCCCGACGTCGCCGCCAGGGTCCTGATCCACAGCCTCGAGGCGGCCCCCGCGATGCTCGGGCAGCCCGCCGGCGAGGCGCTGCTGGTCGCCCTCGCGGAGCGGCCGCCGGGGCTGGCCACCCCCCGGGAGCCCGCGCTCGCCCTCGTCCACGCGCTGCGGCAGGCGGGGGGGCAGGGCGCCTACGCGGCGGCCCTGGCCCGCGATCTCGAGCTCGAGGCGGGCGCCTACGAGGGGGAGCCGGTCACCGAGGCCCGCATCCGGCAGGTGCGCGACGAGGCCGTGCTCGACGCGATGGCCGCGCGGCTCCCCGCCGAGGGGCTGCGATCCGCGGCGGCGGCGCGCCTGGTGCGGGTGCGGGCGGAGCGCTCGCCCTTCGCCCTCGTCCGCGACGATCCCGACGCCGCGGTCCGCGAGGTCCTGGCCACGGGGGCGCTCGCCGTCGACGTCGTGGCGCACCCCGTGCTCCACGCCCGGTACGTGCCGCGGGAGGACGCCGCCCAGGCGGTGCTCCTCGAGCAGGATCTGCAAGCCGGCACCCGCCGGCTCATCGCCGCCTATGCCGACGGCACCCGCCTGCCGGATCCTCGCGTGGACCTCCGCACCTCGCTGCGGCTCCTGCTGAGCGGCCTCGAGGAGCCGATCACGCTGTGCGCGGGGGCGTCGGAGCGGTGGGATCCCACGCCCTGTGTGTCGCTCGACGACGTGATCGTGAGCCACCTCGCGCTCACCATCGACGGCGAGGGGGCGCTCGTGATGAAGGAGGAGCTCCCGCTCGAGGCGGTGGTCGCGCTGGGCCGCGACGGCGACGTGCTCCGGCCGCGGGTGCTCGTCGGCGGGGTCGAGGTCCAGGATCTGGATCTGCCGCTCTTCTTCCTCCCGGTCGAGCCCGCGCGGTTCGTCGGCGGCGGCCCCCGGGGCGCCGGTCCGCTGGTGCTCGTCGACGTCTACGAGGCGAGCGCCAGCCGGCTGATCTTCGGCGTGCGCGTGCCCACCCTCGACCGGCGGATGGCCGCGCTCGTGCCGCAGCACGACGAGGGCTTCGCGGTGATCAGCCAGGGGGCGCGGGGGGCGGTGGGGTCCACGGGAGCCGCGGGCGCGCCCGGCACGCCGGGCTCGATCGGCATGCCCGCGTCGTGCCCGTCGAGCCCCGGCCAGAACGGCGGCAGCGGCGGGCCCGGCGGCCAGGGAGGGAAGGGCGGCTCCGGCGGGCCTGGGGGGCCCGGGGGATTCCTGAAGGTGAGCCTCCACTGTGAGCGGTGCGAGCTCCTCGAGCCAATGCTCCGCCGTCGGCTGCGCAGTGAAGGCGGCCCCGGGGGGCCGGGCGGCGCCGGAGGGCCGGGCGGCCCGGGAGGCCGAGGAGGCATGGGCGGCTCGGGCACGAGCTGCTCGACCTACGACTCGTACACGAAGACCTCCAGGTCGAGCTACCTCTCGGGTGGCGCCAAGGGCGCCGACGGCGCCCGCGGCCCGAACGGAGCCAGCGGCGAGCCCGGGCCGCCGGGGCCCCCGGGCCGGGTCGCGATCGAGATCATGGAGGAGTGAGCAACCCCCCGGGCTCGCTCGCGACCGCGATCACGGCCTGCACCGCCCCGTCGAGCCCCTCCGCCTCGGTGTCGACCTGCCACGGGGCGCGGGCGTAGAGCGGCTCGCGCTCCCCGAGGATGTCCCGCAGGCGGGCCAGCGCGTCGTCGTGGCCCTCCATGGGCCGGGTGTCGCCTTGCGCGGCCACCCGCGCGAGGTGCGCCTCCGCACTCGCCCGCAGCCAGATCACCCGCGCGTGCTCCGAGAGCAGCCGCCAGGCCCCCGGATCGGCCACGACCGAGCCCCCGATCTCGAGCACCGCCGGCTCCGGGGTGACCACGAGCTCGCCGAGCACCTCGCGGGCCAGCCGCCGGTACCCCCCGGGGCCGTGGATCTCGAACAGATCCGCGAGCGACAGCCCGGCCCGCGCGCGGACCTGCTCGTCGACGATGAGGAAGGGGCACCCGAGGGCCTGCGCGGCCCGCGCCCCGACGGTGGACTTGCCGGCGCCCCGAAGACCGATCAGCGCGAGCTTGGCGGCCCGCCGGGCGCCGAGCTGGTCGAGCAGCGCAGCTCGCCCGGCCGGATCGAGGCGAAGCGCACGCGCGGCCACCGCGTCGACCGCGTCGTGCAGGGGGCCGAGCCCCGCGAGCAGCGTGACCCAGGACACCTGCAGCGCGGTCGCGAGCTCGCCGAGCCGGGCCAGCGAGACGTTGGCCTGGCCCCCCTCGAGCTGGGTGAGGAACCGCGCGGACACGCCCGACTGGGCTGCGAGCTCCCGCTGCGTCCACCCCTGGCGGAGCCGGGCGTCGCGAATGCGGGCCCCGAGGGTGCGTTGCCAGGTCTCGGTGGTCACCGGGGAAGTATAGTGCGGTAGACGTCGCAGGC
The DNA here is from genome assembly GCA_964393165.1 of uncultured Enterobacteriaceae bacterium. Classification (GTDB taxonomy): domain Bacteria; phylum Myxococcota_A; class UBA796; order UBA796; genus DRPG01. The sequence goes on along the minus strand of CAYMSU010000268.1, from coordinate 1,545 downwards.
AAGCCGTACCATAGTGCCACGAGGAGGACTCATGGCCGGCATCAACTACGACGAGCGCATCCCCAACAACGTCGACCTGTCCAGCGACCGGCGGCTGCAGCGGGCCCTCGAGAAGTGGCAGCCCGACTTCCTCGAGTGGTGGCGGTCGGTCGGTCCGCAGTCGCTGTCCACGAGCGAGGTCTACCTGCGCACGGCGATCTCCACGAAGCCCGGCGGCTGGGCGAACTTCGGCCACGTGCGCATGCCGGACTACCGGTGGGGCATCTTCCTCGCCGACCAGGAGCCGGATCGGGTGATTCCCGCGGGTGACCTCGCCGGCCAGCCGGTGTGGCAGGACGTGCCGGGGGAGCACCGGAACGCGCTCAAGCGGCTCATCGTGGTGCAGGCCGACACCGAGCCCGCGAGCGTGGAGCAGCAGCGCTGGCTCGCCGACACCGCCCCGTCGCTGTACGACGCGCGGAACCTGTTCCAGGTCAACGTGGAGGAGGCGCGCCACCTCTGGGCCATGGTCTACCTGCTGATGGCGCACTTCGGCCGCGACGGCCGCGAGGAGGCCGACGCGCTGCTCACCCGGCGCAGCGGCGACCCCGACACCCCGCGCATCCTCGATGCGTTCAACCAGCCCTGCAGCGACTGGCTGACCTTCTTCTGCTTCACGATGTTCGCCGACCGCGACGGCAAGTACCAGCTCGCGTCGCTGGCGGAGAGCGCGTTCGACCCGCTGTCGCGGACGTGCCGGTTCATGCTCACCGAGGAAGCGCACCACCTGTTCGTGGGCACCACCGGGCTCGACCGGGTGGTCCAGCGGTCGGCGCAGCTGACCAAGCTCGACCCGAACGGGGATGCCCGGGCCCAGGGCGGGATCGACCTGCCTACGATCCAGAAGTGGATCAACCACTGGTTCAGCTACTGCCTGGACCTCTTCGGCTCCGAGGTGTCGACGAACGCGGGCGACTACTTCGCGATGGGCCTGAAGGGTCGGTACCGGGAGGCCGCGTCGTACGAGGACCACGTCGTCAAGACGGGCAGCCGCGCGCTCCCGGTGGTGGAGGGGGGGCGGCTCGAGGCGCGGGAGTTCCCGCTGCGGGCGGTCATGAACGAGGCGCTGCGCGACGACTACATCGCGGACTGCGAGAAGTCGCTGGCCCGCTGGAACCGCACGCTCGAGGCGGAGGGCGTGAGCACGCGCCTGTCGCTGCCCCACCGCCGGTTCTTCCGCCGCCAGGGGCTCTACGCCGACCATCACTTCGACCTCGAGGGCAAGCTGATCGACGAGGCGGAGTTCGAGGCCCGGCGCGCCGACTGGCTGCCCACCGACGACGACTACGCCTACGTGAACAGCCTGATGAAGCCGGTGTACGAGCCCGGCAAGATGGCGAACTGGATCGCCGCGCCGCCCAAGGGCATCAACGGTCAGCCGGTGGACTTCGACTACGTGCGCACCGACGGCTGACCGCGGGAGCGGCTCCGCCTACGGGCGCTACGACGCCGCCGAGCCGCACGGCGCCGTCGACCGACTGTTCGAGGTTGAATCCGACCGGTGGC
>CAYMSU010000267.1:0-9017 GCA_964393165.1 uncultured Enterobacteriaceae bacterium | reverse complement strand
GGGCTCGTCGCGGCGGACGAGCAGCGCCCGGAGCGCGCCCTCCGCGACCGTGAGCACCGCTACGTCGACCGCTAGCGAGGGGCGCTCGATCTCGCCCGGGGGCGCTGCGGTCAGGACCCGCCCAGCGCGGCGTCGATGCGGCCGATCACCTGGTTCATCGCCGACTCCATCTCGTTCATGTCCGCGGTCACGCGGATGTCGAGGTTGGACAGGCCGTTCGCGATGTCGGCCGAGGGCGCGGCGGCGATCTTCGCGTAGCGCTCGCGGGCGCGCTCGACCTTCGCCTTGGCGGTCCCGAAGTTGTGGGACGAGAGGTCGTCGAGGGCGCGGGTGAGGATCACGCGGACCTCGAGGAGCGCGGCCCGGTCTTCGAGGGCCGCGACCTTCGCCTCGACCGCCTCCTTGTCGGACTGGCAGGCCGCGACGGATCCCTCGAGCTCCCCTGCGATCTGGTCGGCCCGCGCGCGCTCGGAGAAGAACGCATAGCCTCCGGCGACCCCTGCGCCGAGGGTGCCGGCCACCAGCGCGGCGACGAGGCCGGTGAGGAAAGGGCTCCGACGCTTCGGGGCCGGGGCGGGCTCCGCGCTGGAGGGGGCAGGATTGCGCGGTGCCGTCGGCGCCTGGTCCGGAGAGGCCGCGGCGTCGGGGTTCTCGGGGGACTCGGGATTGTCGTTGGCCATGGGCGCGCTCCTGTGACGACTGCAGTCAGGATACCAGCCCGTATTGCTCTCACCCGCCGCCGGGGGCCCCGTTGCGATTCGCGTCTGCCAGTTCGTCCCACGTCGACCCCGGCGTCGCGATCGACGAGGTGCTCGAAGCCCTCGCGGAGGTCCCCGAGGCGCATCTGGGGTTTCTGTTCGTGACGCCGGATCACGCGCGTCGTCTGCGGGAGGTCCAGAGCCGGATCCGCTCGGCCTACCCCGGGGTCGTGCTCGTGGGCTGCACCGGTCAAGGGGTGATCGGGGGCGGCGAGGAGGTCGAGGGCCGCTCGGCGGTGGCGCTCACCGTGGGCGAGCTGCCCGGCGTGGAGGTGTCGGCGTTTCACCTCGCCCCCGCGGACCTGCCCACCCGCGAGGCGGAGCTGCGCCAGGCGGTGCCCGCAGACCGGGCGTGCGTGCTGCTGTCGGACCCGTTCTCGATCAACCTGCAGCCGCTGCTCGGGGCCATCGAGGCCGCGCGCCCGGGGGTCGCGCTGTTCGGGGGCCAGGCGAGCGGGGGCCGCCGCCCCAAGGAGCACGCGCTCGTGCTCGACGACGTCGTGCACGACGAGGGCGTGGTCGGGCTCGCGCTCAGCGGCCGGGTCGACGTCCGCACGGGGGTGGCCCAGGGGTGCCGCCCCATCGGGGCCCCGATGTTCGTGAGCTCCTGCCAGGGCAACCAGATCCGGGAGCTCGACGGTCGAGACCCCGTGGAGGTGCTGCGGGAGCTCTACGCGTCGCTGCCCCCGGAGGACCAGTACCTGTTCCGCGACTCCCTGTTCGTGGGCGTGCAGATGCGCGACCAGCAGGAGTACCGGCCGGGCGACTTCCTGATCCGCAACCTCGTGGGGATCCCCAAGGAGGGGCGCGCGCTGGTCGTGGCCTACGAGCCCGAGCGGTTCAGCGTGGTGCAGCTGCACCTGCGCGACGCGGATGCGGCCCGCGAGGACGTCCAGGCGGTGGTCGCGGCCCACCGGCAGCAGGCGGCGCGGGCCGCGGGCGGCCTGCTGTTCACCTGCGTGGGGCGGGGGGAGGGCCTGTACGGAGAGGCCGGCCACGACAGCGGCGTGTTCCGGGAGCACTTCGGGCCCGTCCCGCTGGGGGGCTTCTTCTGCAACGGCGAGATCGGGCCCGTGCACGGCCAGACGTTCCTGCACGGCTACACCAGCGTGTTCGCCACCTTCGGCGAGCCCCCCGAGTAGCCCGCGGGCCTGGCCCCGTGCCCGTCAGGTGCTCCGGATCCGCACCGGGTGCTCCTGCACGTCGTCCATCTCGGGCATCGCGGCGGACTGCTCGCGCACCCACGCGCCGTAGCGCTGGGCCGCCGGGTGGGCGCTCGCGCCGTGCAGCAGGATGCTCCCGAGCACCGTGAGCACCACGACCGCCTCGATCAGCGCCCCCTGCTCGAGCCGCCCGGACTCGACGATGAGCAGCACGAACAGGATCGACGCGAGCCCGCGGGGCCCGAACCAGCCGAGGAACCCGAGGGTAGGGGGCTTCAGGCCCAGCCCGACGAGCGCCAGGGCGACCGGGACCATCCGCACGACGGTGAGGCTCAGCACCGCGTAGCCGACGACCGCGAGGCTCACGTGGGCCATCGCCTCGGGAACCAGCGTGGCGCCGAACACGAGGAAGACGAGCAGCCCGAAGAGCTGGCCCTCGGCCTCGCCGAACTCGTACAGGCAGTCGCAGACGCCGCGCGCGGTGTTGCCGATGGTGAGGCCGGCCACGAAGGCGGCGATGAACCCGTTGCCGCCCACGAGCTCGGCCCCCGCGAACGCCAGGAGCGCGAACGCCAGGGCCGCGATGCGCTGGAACGCCGGGCTCACCCAGCCGAGCGTCATCGCTTCGGTCAGCAGGCGCCCCCCGGCCCAGCCGACGAGCCAGCCCGCCAGGGGGCCGAAGGTGATGGCCAGGAACACGAGGCCCACCCAGTAGGTCGCGTCGCCCATCTGCTCGACGGCGCCGGCCATCGAGCCCAGCAGCAGCACCACGGGCACCGCGATGCCGTCGTTGAGCCCGCTCTCGACGTTCAGGCTCTGCCGAATGCGGACCGGCACCGCGGGGTTGCTGACCACAGCCTGGCCGAGCGCCGCGTCGGTCGGGGCCAGGATGGCGGCCAGCAGCGCCGCCTCGGTGAGCGTGAGGGAGGGGAACAGCAGCTTCCCGACCAGGGCCCCGAGCCCGATCGTGAGCGGCATGCCGAGGCCCAGCAGGCGCATCGGGATCGCGCGCTCGCGCCGCAGGCACGACAGGTCGATCCGCGACGCGTCCGTGAACAGGACCAGGATCAGGGTGAGCTCCGCCAGCCCGTGGATGACCGAGCTGCCGAGGTCCATGTCGAGCACCTCGGCCGCCCCGAGGCCGAGGCCCACCCCCGTGAACACCATGGGGGCGGTCACGAAGCTCCTCTCGGCGCGCCCCGACACCAGCCCGAACGCGGCCACCGCCAGGGCGACCGCGGCAACCGTCAGTGGCTCCACGCTCACCTCCGGACCAAGGACGGTGGGAGCGCCCCGGCGGTTACCTCTAGGCGGCTTGGCAAGTCTTCGCGTGGGGGACCTGGATGGACGACGAGCAAACCGCGGTCACCGAGATGACCTCCATCTCGGAGATCACCATGCTGGCGGGCCGCAAGGTCGGGGCGTTCGGCGGGGTGTTCGCGCCGATGGTCTTGTCCATCCTCGGGGTCATCCTCTACCTCCGCGTGCCGTGGGTCGTCGGCAACGCGGGCCTCGGCGGCGCCCTGCTGATGCTCGCGATGGCGCTCGTGATCACCGTGTGCACGGGCCTGTCGCTGTCGACCATCGCCAGCAACACGCGCGTGGGGGAGGGCGGCACGTTTGGCGTGCTGTCCAGATCGCTCGGCTTCGAGGTCGGCGCCGCGATCGGCGTGCCCCTGCTGCTCACCCGCCCCCTCGTGGTGGCCATGAACGTGTTCGGCTTTCGCGAGGGGCTCCTCTGGATCGCGCCGGAGCTCCCGCCCTTCGCCGTCGACCTCGTCGTCTTCGGGGTGCTGTTCGCCATCGCCTACCGGGGGGCGACCCTCGCGTTCTACCTGCAGAGCGTCGTGCTGCTCGTGATCGGCGCGTCGCTGCTCGCCATCGTGCTCGGAGACCCGCCCGGGGCCGCCGCGGAAGGCACGGCCGCGGTGACCTCGGTGACGTGGTGGGGCCAGTTCCCCGGCACCGTCGAGGGAGGCCGCAACGGCACCACCTTCTGGGCGGTGTTCGCGGTGCTGTTCCCCGCGATGACCGGCTTCCTCGCGGGCGCGCCCGCCGCGGTCGACATCCGGGACCCCCGCCGCAACGTGCCCCAGGGCACGCTCTTCGCCATCGGCCTGTCGACCGTCGTGTACGTCGCCATCATGGTGTGGTGCGCTCGCGCGGGCACCGAGGACGAGCTCGTCCGCAACTACACCTTCGTGGTCGACGGCGCGGCCTCTCCCTTGCTCGTGGTGATCGGCCTGCTCTGCGCGTCGGCCACCTCCGCGCTCGCCGGCCTCGTCGACGCGCCCCGGATCCTCACGTCGCTCGGAAACAACCGCATCGTGCCCTACGCCGACGCGATGTCGGAGACCGTCGACGGCGAGCCGCGCAACGCCATGGTCGTCACGGGCATGCTCACGCTGGCGTGCCTGCTGCTGCGCGACATCCAGGCCGTCGCTCCGCTGCTGACCATGCTCTTCCTCGCGACCTACGCGCTGATCAACCTCTCCTTGCTCGTCGAGAGCCAGCTGCAGCTGATCACCTTCCGTCCCACGCTGCGGCTGTCGCCGTGGGTGCCCGTGGTCGGGCTCGTGGCGTCGCTCGCCGCGATGTTCCTCGCGAGCCCGATCCTCGCGCTCGTCATCGTGGCCGCCGGGCTCGTGCTGGTCGTCCTCATCCGCCGCTACGGCACCCCCGTCGACGACGAGACGCGCAGCGGCCTGTTCCTCGCCGCGGCCGAGTGGGTGGCCTCGCGCATCGAGGTCGAGGACTTCGAGAACCCCCGCGCGTGGCGTCCGAACCTGCTCGTCCCGGTGATCGACGCCGAGCAGCTGCGCGACAGCTACCGGCTGCTGATGGCCATGGCGCGGCCCGAGGGCTCGATCCGGCTGATGGGCCTCGCCACCGACCGGCGGATCGACGATCTCCGCCGCAAGCTCGAGCGGCTCGGTCGCAGCCTCGGCCAGCGCGATCTGCGCACCACCTGGTCGATGATCGATCTCGACGACTACGAGTCGGCGCTGCACGTCGGCGCGGTCGCCCTGCAGGGCGCCTTCCTGCGGCCCAATGCCATGTTCTTGCGGCTGGGGGCGGAGCGCGGGGCCAAGAAGCGGGTGGTCGTCGCGCTGCGCGTCGCCCAGGAGCTCAAGCTCGGGGTGGTGTTGTACGCCCCCGACGAGGCCGGGCTCGGCAACAGCCGCACGGTGCGGGTATGGGTGCGCCGCGGTCCGGGCGGGTGGGACCCCTACCACGCCTTCGACCGCACCCACCTGCACCTCGCGCTGCTCTTGAGCATCCGCCTGGTCCGCCAGTGGCAGGGGCAGCTCGAGCTCGCCACGATCGCGTCGACCGAGGCGGAGCGGGGCTACGCCACCGAGTTCCTCGACGCGATCGCGGACATGGCGCGCGTCCCGGCGTCGGCCACGCGCCACGTGTTCGTGGGCGACGAGGAGGACTGCATGGGCCAGGCGGGGCGGGCGGATCTCACGGTGCTCTCGTTCGCGCGCGGCCGTCCCGACGTCGCCTGGATCGAGCGGATGATGGAGCGCGCAGGCGGATCCTGCTTGTTCACCATCGACTCGGGGATCGAGTCGGCGATCGTCTGACGAACGGCATAGAGCACCATGCCCGAGGGGGGAGAATGGTGCTGTGGCTCGTGTGCCCAATGGCCCTTGCAACCGACTGGACGGCGGTAAGCGACCTCGCGTTCGACCCGTCGGAGCTCGGTGCCGATGATGCGGCCCTGGTGGTGGCGGTCGAGGACTACGACAGGGTCCCGAAGGCGGCGGTGCCCGGCGCGACCGAGGTCGGCCGGGCCTGGGCCCGGTGGCTCGAGGAGGGGCGGGGGCTCGCTCCTGATCGGATCCGCACGCTGTTCGGCGAGCAGGCGAAGCGGGAGTCGCTGGAGCAGGGCGCGCGCTGGCTCTCCGAGCAGGCGCCGGGCGGCACGGCCTGGGTGATCTACGCGGGCCAGGGGGCGATCTCGGCCGAGGGCACGGACCGGCTGATCCTCGGGGCCGACGCCGAGGTCTCGGTGGTGCCGCTGTCTGCCTACGGGGTGTCGCTCCGCGAGCTGCAGTCCTGGGTGAGCGGCCCTCATGCCGTCTTCGTGCTCGACACCTCGTTCGGGGGCCGGTCGCTCGAGGGCCCGCCCACCTTCGGTCGCCCCGACCTGGTGCGGCTGCCACCGCTCGAGCCCCGCGCGGGTGTCACCATGGTGGTCTCGGCGTTGCCCACGGAGCCCCTGCGCCAGCTCCCCGACCTGCCCGTGCCCGCGTTCAGCTACCTGATGCTGGGGGCGCTGTCGGGCTGGGGCGTCGAGACGGCCGGCGAGGCGATCGACCTTCAGGGGGCCGTCGGCTTCGTCGAGGACACGCTCGCGTCGCTCGAGCACCCGCTGTCGCCGCGGATCCTGGGGCCGTCGAAGCTCCCGCTCGGGCAGGGCACGCCGGGCGCGCGTCCCGAGGGGCTGGTGGCCTCGGAGCGGTCGCCCTTCGCCGACGTGCTGGGGGCGGACATCAGCTCGGTGCTCGAGGGCCGGCGGTGCGGCAACGGCGCCGCCGAGGCGGCCGAGGTCCACGTCGTGGAGGAGCTCGCCGAGGAGGCCGTGCGGCTGCGGATGGAGGCCACCCGGGCGTGGTCGCAGCTCGAGCCGGTGCTGCGGCGGTGCCTGCAGCCGGCGGGGGAGGAGCCGGCGCCGGGTCGCGCCGAGCTGAAGGCGCGGTGCGTGGAGCAGGTGGCGGCGTTCACCACCGCCGCGCAGGAGGCCGTCGCGCGGGTGCCCGCGGGCGAGGTCGAGGTCGAGGTCGAGGGCTGCGAGGGGCCGCAGACCGCGCGCTTTGCGGCCCGCGAGGAGCCGGTCACGATCCCCGAGGTGGCGCCGGCGCGGGAGCTGTGGTCGGCGCTGTCGGGGATCCCGCTCGAGCCCCCGCCGCCGGGCACGGTCGAGGAGGGGGTGCTCGGCCCGCTGGTGTACGTGCCGGGGGGCGCGTTCACGATGGGCTCCCCGGTCGACGACGCGCAGGCGTATCCGGACGAGCGGCCGGCGCACGAGGTCGAGGTGGGCGGCCTGATGATCCTGCGGGCGGAGGTCACCCAGGCCGCCTGGGAGGCGCTGATGGGGGGCAACCCGAGCAGCCACGCGAGCTGCGGGGCCGACTGCCCGGTCGACAGCGTGTCCTGGCTCGACGCGGTGGCGCTGGCGAACGCGGCGTCGAAGGCGGAGGGGCTGGAGGCGGCCTACACGATCTCGGCGTCGGGCATGGTCACGCAGGTGCCGGATGCGCTGGGCTACCGGCTGCTGACCGAGGCGGAGTGGGAGCATGCCGCGCGGGGGGGCGAGGGCTTTCCGTTCGCGGGCCACGAGCAGGCGTCGCGGGTGGGGTGGGTGCGCGACAACGCGGAGGGCGCGCCGCGTGCGGGCTGCACGAAGCAGGCGAACGGGTACGGCCTGTGCGATCTGACGGGCAACGTGGCGGAGTGGGTGTTCGACGAGTACCGCGAGAGCTACGACGCCGGCGCGGAGCCGCAGGCGGGCAAGCGGGTGATCCGGGGCGGGTCGTACAACGTGCCGGGCCGGTCGGCGCGGGTGACGGCCCGGAACTGGCTGCGTCCGGGCGCGTCGTTCGACTACGTGGGGGTGCGGCTGGCCAAGCCGCACCGGCACCTGTAGCAGCCGCGCTGCAGGCGGAGAACCTCGCCAGCGCGCGGCTCAGCGCCTGGCTTGCCGGTGGTGGCAACCTCTGAGAGGCACCGGAGGGCCCGGAGGTGAGTCGCCGGGCTCGTGCACGGGACCTGGGTGTCGTGCGACGGCCCGCGGAATGGGTGCAGGGGACCTGGGTGTCCCGTCGTGGGTCGGCGAGTGGCGGGCGGGAGACCGGGAGGTCGCGCCGTCGCTGGGGGACGGTCAGGATCCCCCTCGCGGTGTCACGTCGTGTCTCCGGCACGTGCACGGGGGGACACTGGGGTGGTGTGCGCGGCTCGGAGGACGGGTCGACGGGGCGGGTGGGCCTTGCTCACGCGGCACGGCGACCTGGAGCGGGGGACCTGGGTGTCGGTCCACGGACTCGCCGGGGCGATGCGGAGGACCTGCGACACCGGCATCGACGGTGAGCTTGCGAGGCGGAGCCTCCAGGTCTTTCGACGCAGGCCTGGCGACAACGGCCCCGGGGAGAGGGACTCCCGGGAACGGGAAGCGGAAGTTCGGGACCGGGCAGACGGGCCGACGGGCAGACGGGGAGCGGAAGTGTGGGGAGACCGAGACCGAGCGAGTGGGTTCTTTCCCTGCTTACGGGCCTGATCTCCCGGGGTCACACCCGCACGGGTCGCGGGCCACCACGTCCACCACCCGGGGGCCCTCCCGCACCACGTCGCAGCACGCCTCCAGCCGCTCCCGGAGCAGTCGGCGGCCCCGCTGGACGCGGCTGCGCGCCCCCGACGCCGACAGCCCCAGCGCCCGCGCCACCTCCGCCTGCGTCTGCCCCTCCAGCTCCACCAGCACCAGCGGCGTGCGGTAGGCCTCGGGAAGGTCCGCGATCATCATCGGCAGCCACGACGCCACCACCTCCGCCAGATCCGCCACCGGGACCGGCGGCGCCTCCAGATCGTCCGGCAGCTCCCCTGAGGGTCGTCGCCGACGCAGGTGATCCACCCACACGCTGCGCACCACGCGGCCCACGTAGGGGCCCAGGCGAGCGCTGTCGCGGAGCTGCGGGAGGCCCCGCAGGAGCCGCTCCGCGGCCTCCTGCACGAGATCGTCCACGACCTCCGGGGGCACCCCGGGCCGTGCGAGCCCGCGCCGAAGCTCGTCGTGCAGCGCCTCCCACGGGACCTCGGCGCTCACGCGCAGCAGGTCCCCGGCGTGGCCGGCGCCTCGGGCGCGTCGTCGGTCACCGCGTAGACCTCCCAGCCACGACCGTCCGGATCCTGCAGCCACGCCTCGCTCTTCGTCGCATGGCAGCAGACCACCCCCTCCTGCGGCGTGAGCGAGGCCCCCTCGGCCTGAAGCCGCGCCCACGCATGGGCCGCGGCCTGGGGCGCGTCGAACCGGACCCCGAAGTGATCCACACAAACTCCTCACCCTGACTTTGTCACCGACCAGAATGGAAATCGC
>CAYMSU010000266.1:0-9052 GCA_964393165.1 uncultured Enterobacteriaceae bacterium | reverse complement strand
GCAGGTGTTCGGCCTCGATCGGCGCCCGTGGTGGGAGGCGGGTGTGGCCGCCGTCGTCGTTGCCCTCGGGGTGGGCTGGGCAGTCCTCGTGGCCTGGGTCGGGCTCCGCACCCGCGTGGCCACCCGCCGGCTGTGGCGCCGCGACGCCGCGGGGCCGGCGCCGGTCGTGCGGCGCCCGGTCCGCGAGATCCTCGCAGAGGCCCGCGACCGCGGGGCGAGCGGCGCTGGCGTGAGGTGGGCGACCGGTGTGCTCCTCGGCGTCCTGCTCGGTGTGGGGGCCGGGTGGCTGGTCTTCGCGCTCCACGAGGTGAGCCTTGGCTGACGTCGGCGTGGTGCTGGTGGGTCCGACGGCGGGGCGGATGGACACGACCGGGTGGTCGCTGCCCACCGTGCCCGTGCGGCCCACCGCGGTGCCACCCCCCGAGGTGACGCACGAGCAGGTCGTGGCGGCGGCGGAGTCGGCCTTCACCGGCGCGGACGCGGACCGCTTCCGCCAGGTCGACGTCGCGGAGGTCAAGCTCGGGCTCGACCTGTCCACGCTGTGGGCGGCCGCCGCGGTCCACGAGATCGACCTGTCGATCCTCGCGGACTGGAAGGCGGTGCTCGTCGTCGGCTGGGTCGACGAGCCGGCCCTGGTGCCCCTGGTGCGTCGGCTCAAGGCGGAGAGCCGAGGGGAGCGGCTCGGGGTGCTCCTGGGGGGCCGGCCGAGCGCGCTCGAGGCCGGCCGGGTGCAGGCGTGCCACACGGCGCTCGCCGACCTGGTGCGTACGGGCGCGGTGGCGCGGGTGTTCACGGCCGAGGAGCCTGGTCCGCTCGTCGAGGTGGCGGCCGAGCGCCTCCGCGGGGCCTCGCCGTCCTCGCCTCCTGCGCCGGTGGAGCTTCGGGTCGGGGAGTGGCTGGATCTCGAGATGCCGCCGCTGCTCGGCGCGGCTCCGATCGCCTTCGAGGCGCTGGTCCGCCTCGACGTGGGTCGCGCGACGGGGCTCCCTCGCCTGGTGTCGCTCGTCGCGGTGCACGATGTCCTCGCCGAGCTCCTCGCCGCCGACGACCCCGGGCTCGCGGTACCGCCGCCCATGGCGTCGTCATCGGCTCCCGCGAGCCTCCCCGAGCCTCCTGATCCGGCCATCGTCCAGGGGATCCGGGAGCGGCTGGAGGAGGCGCTCGCAGAGGTCGAGTTTCGGGGCTCGGAGCTCCTCGTGCACCAGCTCTCCCGCCGGCTGCGGCCGATCGCCAAGGAGATCGAGGAGGTCCTCGGGGCGGTCACGGCTGTCGAGCGGGCCCGTCTGTCGTCGCTGCGCGAGTTCAGCGCGGCCGGGATCGAAGGGACCGTCCGGCGCCTCGAGCGAACCCTGCAGGAGGTCGGGCAGAGCTTCCCGAGCGAGCGGCTCCGAGGCCTCGCGCTGCTCCTCGAGGGTCAGTCGGAGGGTCTCGACGAAGAGGAGGAGGAGATCCCGCTGACCGCGTGGCGTCGCGTGTTCGGCGGGCTGCCGAGCGGCGTCCAGGCCTCGGGCACCCCCGGTCGCCGGCTCGCGAGGAGGCTCGTGCGGGAGCGATTCGAGGACTTCCGGCAGCTCTTCGCTGCATCCGCCGCGGAGCACCTCGAGGCCCTCGTCGATCGCGCCCGACAGGTCGACGCACCTCCGAGCACCGTCGAGATCCGGCTGCTGCAGCAGCGCGCGCTCCGCGTGGGGGAGGCCGTGCGCAGCGTGCTCGGGGTGAACCGGGACCGCATCTCCGCAGAAGCGGTCGCGGCGTGGCGCACCGACGCGTTGGTCCGGTGGTGCGTCCCGGATCCCGAGGACATCTACGAGCTGCTCCGGGCGCAGTACGCCGGGCTGCCGGCGATGGATCGGCTGCGAGAGGAGCTCACCAGCCTGCTGCGCACGCCTCGCGTGGGGGAGGTCGAGGACCGCGCGTTCGAGCCACTCGTCCGGGATCTCATGGCCGAGGTCGCGGGGCTGCCCGAGCGCCACACCGAGGTGGCCTACGACGACGTACTGCTGCGATTGCTCGGCGACGCCGACCCGAAGGCGCTCCGGGGCGCGTGGATCGACGACCCGTCGCGGCCGGTGCAGCTTCGGTGGCCGGAGGCGCCGTCCCCGGAGCTCGCGAGCTGGCTCGCCCGCACGGACCTGGAGCTCGTCGTCGTGCCGGGGAGCGGGACCGCCGTGGTCTACCACCTGCCCGATCCGAAGCTCGGGCTGCCCGACGGCCCGCGACGGCGGGCTGCCCTGGTCGAGCACCGCCTGGCCGACCTCACGCTCCCTCCGCCGCGGGGGGACACCGTCGCGTCGCTCGTCGGCCTCGCGAAGTCGAGCACGGAGGTCCTGGTCGGCCTGGCCACCGGCACGCTGCAGCTCACCGGGGGAGGCCCCGCGGCGGTGTGGCAGGTGCGCGGCACGGCGCTCCCGGTGCCTCGGCTGCTGCCCTACGAGGCGGTCTACGCGCTCGCACACGACCACGATGGGCTCGCGCGGCTCACCGCGCTCAACGACGAGGCTCTCGCGCAGCTCGCCCAGCAGCCGCGAGCCGCGGAGGTGGTGCAGCGCCTGGTCGAGCTCTCCACGCTCGGGCCGAGCGCGTCGATCCGGGCGTCGCTGGGCCTGGCGGGGCGACTCGAGCCGCTGGTCGACGGCCCCCTCCGCACCCTGCTCCAGGCGCGGGCGCGCGCGGCGGTGTCGGCGATGGTCGACGCGGCGCCGAGCAGCGAGCTGGAGGCCTGGACGCAGGAGCCCGCCGAGCGAGTGCTCCTGGACCTGCGCCAGCTGGTCCCGTGAGCAGCGAGCGCCCCGCGCCCGAGGGAACCCTGCGGGACCGTTTCGCGCCCGACACCGGCGCGGTGCTGCCCGTAGGGCGGGTGTGGCCGGCGCGTCTCGTCGTGCACGGGATCGTGCAGAAGACGCCGGCCGCGGGCTCGGCTCGGCTCACCCCCTCGCTGTGGATTCGCCACCCGCTCCCGCAGGACGTCGACGTCCGCGTCGAGCCGGTGGGCGGGCTGGTCACGGATCGCGGTGAGCTGGCCGAGGGCGTCGAGGGCTTCCGCGTGGGGAGCGCGGAGGGGAGGGTGGCGCCGTCGACCGACCGGCGGATGTCCCTCTCCGTGCAGTGGGATCGTGGCTTCGCCCAAGGAATCCGGCGCGTTCGGTGGGTCCGTCAGGCGCTGGCGCTCACGCTGACCGACGGAGCCGACGCCCGGCTGTTTCGCTGGCACCTCTACCTCACGCCCAGCCCCCCGGAGCTGGGCTCGCCGGGTCCCGTCTTCACCTGGATGGCGCACCCCGGCGCGGAGCCCTGGCTCGAGCTGCCGGGGGCCGCGGTTCCGGTGGCGTGGGTTCGCTCGGGGCGCGAGGGGAGCGGCCCACAGGACGTCGAGCTCGATGTCGGGTACCCCGAGGAGCCTGCGCCGGAGGGGGCGGACCCGGTCGACGCCCAGGGCGTGCTCGGGGGCGCGGCGCGGCCGCCGCGGGTGTTCGCCCGACCGGTCGAGGTGTCCGCGCTCGCCTACTGGGACTCGCCCCGCACCGGCCCCTCCGGCGTGCGTGAGTGGGCGGGGCCGATCCCTGGGGCGGGCCAGCCCGAGGTGTGCCTGTGGCCGAACCTGCGCGTCGCCGGGGGAGGGGGCACCGTCGTCGTCTACGATCTGGGGCGGCGGGTGCCCTGTCGGGTCAGCGTGGCGGTGGTGCTGGACCCCAGCACGGAGGCCGTGGACCTGCATGCGGGCGCCCTGTGGCAGGGCAGCGAGACGATCGGCCACTGGGAGTGGGAGGGACCCCCGCGACGGCTCGCGCCCGGCGCGCGATGCACGCTGCGCCTGCAGGTCCAGCCCGACCGGCTCGTCCCGCGGCCGCAGCCGCAGTCGCAGGCGGGGGCGGGGCGCCCGGCCTCGCTCGAGGACCTCGCGCTGCGGCTGCAGGGGCGGCCGCGAAGGGGCCAGCAGGGGCCGCCCGAGACCCTGTGGGTGCCGCTGGGCGACACCGTCGTCCTCGACCGGCGGGGCCCCACGGTCGACGACCCCTGGCTCGCGGTCGAGGTCGGCGCGACGTCCACGGCGGTGGCCCTGGCCTGGCGGGAGGGCGCCCGGGAGCTGGCCCGCCTCGTGGTGTTCGACGACGGGCCCACGCTCCCCTCCACCGTGGCCCTCGAGCGGCTCGTCGGAGGCGAGACCGTGCTCGCGTCGCGGGTCTGGTCCGAGGAGGCCACCCGCCGCCTGGGCGTCGTCGCGGGACTCGCCGAGCCGGAGGCGCCGCACCCCGACGCGCCGGACCCCGTGGCGGGGGTCCACGTCGCGCACCACTTCCTGCGCGCGGTGTTCCGCGAGCTGGCACCGAGGGCGGCGTGGTTCCCGCTGGACCGCTGTCGCCTGGTCCTGGCGGTTCCCCCCGACTGGCGCGGCACCGCAGCCGAGGACGTGCTCCGCTCGGGGGTCGCCGCCGCGGTGGCGGAGGCCCTGGGCCGCGATGTCCACGACCAGCTGTGGCTCGTCCCCTCGTCGATGGCTCTGGTCGTGCCGCGGCTGCTCGCCACGCCGCCGGAGGGCCCCCGCGCCTGGTGGGTCCCCGACCGCACGACCGGCACCGGTCACGCGGTCGTGGTGCGTCGCGGAGCCGATGGGATCCCCCGGCTCGCAGACGGCGGTGCGGATCGCGACCGACTGGCCGCGGACGGCTTTCAGGTCACCGTTCTCGCCGATCCGATTCCCCAGGCGCTCGTCGACGACGGGCGGCTCGATCCCCAGGTCGACCTGGCGTCGATCGGGGCCCTGGGGGCGGGACTGCTCGCGGTGGGTCGTGGATTGTCGGCTCCCCCCTTCGAGATCGAATCTGCCTGAAGAAGCGGCGCGGCTCTGCCGATGGGGACCCTGGCCTCCCTACGCCGAGGAGCTGATGGCGAAGATCCTGCTCGTCGAAGACAACGAAATGAACCGGGACATGCTGTCTCGTCGGCTGCGTCGCCGCGGCTACGAGGTCGAGGTCGCGGTCGATGGCGGCGAGGCGATGACGATGGCGCGCCACATCCCCGATCTGCTGCTCCTCGACATGAGCTTGCCGGTGATGGACGGCTGGGCGGTGGCGACGAAGCTCAAGGCGGACGATGCGACCCGCGTCATTCCGATCATCGCGCTCACCGCGCACGCCATGGTGGGCGATCGGGAGAAGGCGCTCGCGGCGGGCTGTGACGACTACGAGACGAAGCCGATCGACTTCCCGCGCCTGCTGAACAAGATCAACGAGCTGATCTCCGTGTCCTGACCGTGGTCGTCAGCGCGCGGTTGCGCCGCCGTTACTGTGGCGTAATGCTACTGGTCTCTGTTCAGGTGCACGTGTAGGCTTGTCCTCTGTGCAGGAGGCCGCGATGCTCGGTGCGCTCCCCCCGGTATTCGCGGGGCTGGATCCGGCGGATGCCCAGGAAGCGTCCTCATTCCTTCAGTACGTTGGCCTCGAGGCTGGCGAGGTGCTGATGGAGCAGGGCGACGACGACCTCACGATGGCGTTCGTCACTTCCGGTGCAGTGCAGCTCTTTGATGGGGATGTACGGATCGGCAACGTCGGCTCCCGAGACATGCTGGGAGAGATCGAGCTGTTCGGGCAGATGCCGCGCGTGGCTACGGCGGTGGCGTCCGGCCCTGTCCACCTCGGAGTGCTCGCCTACGAGCACTACCTGCACCTGTGTGATCGCGGGAACCCCGCGGTGTTCAACCTCGAGCGCCACGCGGTGCGCCGCCTCGCCGAGCGCATGCGCTGGTTCGACGACTCGATCCTGGAGCGCAGTCAGGGCGTCGCCTTCGAGATCGTGGAGCGGTCCCGGGGCTTCCTCGGCCGGCTGTTCGGTCAGCGTGTCCCCTCGGTCGACGTGACGGCGGCGCTCGCGCTGTCGCCCCTGTTCGACTGGGCGGATGCCGGAGTCCTGCAGGCGCTCGGGCAGGAGTTCACGGTACAGCGATTTCCCGCGGGCCACGTGCTCTGCCGGCAGGGGCAAATCGCGGATCGGATGTACCTGATCGTCGCGGGCAGGGTCGATGTCGTGCTCGTCTCGGGCCCCGGCACGGCGGAGATGATCGCCACCCTCGGGGAGGGTCAGGCGTGCGGGGAGGCGTCGCTGTCGCAGCACACGCCGCGGTCCGCCACCTACGTGTGCCGCGACGACGTGGTCGCGCTGGAGCTCACCCGGGTCAACTACGACGTGCTGTTCAGTCTCGACGACGCGCTCGGATCCACCTTCCGCCAGGGCGTGTTGCGCAACATGATCGCGCTGCTCCTCGCGACCCAGCGGCGCTTCGCGGAGATCGAGCACCACCGCAGCCATCGCGACGAGGACTACCTTCGCGGCACTCCGGTCAACGCGGTCTGGCGGGACTGACGACGACCCGCTCGCCGCTCCGCGGCTGGGTTACGTGCGCGACGCACTCCATCACACCGGAGGAGACGATGCGCATGTTGGTCGTGTCGATGATGCTCGTGGCCTGCAGCGGCGGCTCGGGCAGCGACGACGAGCCTGCCACCCGCAGCGTGGCAGCGGCCGAGGAGGCGCCGGAGCCGGAGCCCGAGGAGGCCGCGCCGGCACCGAAGCCCATCGGGGAGAGCTGGACGCTGCCGGAGGGCCATCACCCGGCGCTCCTCGAGCCGAGCGAGGCGACGGAGACTGCGCCCGACGAGTACAAGGTCAAGTTCGAGACCACCAAGGGCGACATCGTGGTGAAGGTGCACCGCGAGTGGGCTCCGAAGGGCGCCGACCGGTTCTACAACCTCGTCAAGATCGGGTTCTACGACAAGGCGCACTTCTTCCGCACGATCGACGGCTTCATGACGCAGTTCGGGATCAGCGGCTATCCCGACGTCGCCTCGGCGTGGAAGTCTGCCCGCTTGCCCGACGATCCGGTCAAGGAGTCGAACACGCGGGGGCGCATCACGTTCGCCACGGCGGGCCCGAACTCGCGGACGACCCAGGTGTTCATCAACTACAAGGACTCGAACAAGCGGCTCGACCGGTCCGGGTTCGCCCCCTTCGGTGAGGTCGTCGAGGGCATGGACGTGGTCGACGCGCTGCACAAGACCGGCGAGGGCGCCCCCGCAGGTCCCGGCCCGGCCCAGTCGGCGGTCCAGGCACGCGGCGGCGCCTACATCGAGGCCCGGTTCCCCGAGATCGACTCGATCGAGAAGGCGACCATCCTCGAGTAGGCCCCACGGCCACCAAACCGTTGGAGCCAATCCCCGGGCCTCCCGATAGGGCCCCCGTATGGTGCGGGAGCGAGCGCGATGGTGCTGATCCTCCTCACGCTCGGCGGCCCCGTCGCGTGGGCCTCGGGCGCCGAGTACGGTGCGATCGAGGCCTGCCGGGACGGGGTGGGGGAGGCGTGCCGGCTGGCGGCCGAAGCCTACTTCGACGGAGACGGGGTCCCTCGCGACGTCCCAGCCGGTGTCGAGATGCTTGCGGAGGCCTGTCACCTGGGGAGTGCCGAGTGCTGCGTGGATCTGGCCGCGCGGTACGAGCAGGGTCTCGGCGTGCCCTCCGACCCGGCCCTCGCCCTCGAGTGGTCGGCGGCGGCCTGCGAGCAGGGCGAGGGCCCCTCGTGTCGCCGCGTCGCGGAGGCGCTCGCGCGAGACGCCGAGCAACAAGGCTGGAGCCTCACAGACGTGCTCGAGGGGACCGACTCGCCGGTCGCGTGGTTCGAGCGCGGCTGTCAGCAGGGCGATCCCGACAGCTGCCTGGCGGCGGCCGAGGCGCACGAGGCGAAGGGCTCTCCCCGGCTCACCCCCGAGGCCGTGCTCGCCTACCAGCGGGCGTGCTTGTCGGACCTGCTGGTGGGGTGCACCAAGGTGGCCTGGCACCTGCAGGGCCGCAGCCCCGCGGCGGCGTCTCCGTGGTTCCAGGCGGGCTGTGATCTGGGCGACGTGGACAGCTGCCGGGAGTACGGGCTCTGGCGAGGCCGCCAGCAGGGCGGTCGCGAGGTGGCTCCGGAGGCTCGCCAGCCGCTGCAGACCGCCTGCGAGGCCGACGACCCGGCGGCCTGCGCCGGGCTCGCGGAGCTGCTGCGACGCGCCGATCCCCCCGCGGCGCTCGACGCGGCGAGCCGGGCCTGCGGGCTCGGGGTCGACAAGTCCTGCCGGCGGGCCTGGAAGCTGCGTCGGAAGGTGGAGCGAGGCCCGTAGGTCGGCGCTCCGGGCGCGCGTTACCGGGAGTGCGACGAGGGGGGCTGCTGCCGTGATGACTCTGCCCATCGCCCTGGGCGTCGCCTGCTCGCTGCTCGAGCCCCGGGGTACCGCACTCGCCGAGCCAGCGAGCACCCCGGTGGTGCACACGAAGACGATCGTGAGCCGGCCCTACCACATCGATGCGATGTATCCGTCGATGCGAGGGCCCTACGACTTCGACCAGGTGCGCCTAGGTGAGCGCGACGAGGTCGAGCTTCTGTGGATTGTCGGGTACCGCACCACGGTGATCGACGGCGACACGCCGGCCGAGCTGTCGCAGGAGTTCATGTGCCATGCGAACCTGGACTTCGAGACGAAGCAGTACTACGACCGCTTCCCGAAAGCGCCGCCGCTGAGCGGTCGCGTCTTCACGCTGTCCCAGGGGCAGCAGGAGATTCGCTTCCCCGAGGGCTTCGGGATTCCGATCACGAGTGACATGCCGCTGTCGCTTGCCACCCAGGTGCTCAACCTCACCTTGCCCGACGCCGACATGCACGTTCGCCACAAGGTCGACGTGCAGTACGTGCGCGATGCCGAGGTCCAGGGCGAGATGGTGCCCCTGTTCCAGGGGGCGGTCGAGGGTTTCAAGGCGCTCGGCGAGGCGAGGTTCTACGGCTTCTCGTCCGACGAGGTCGGCCACGAGGATGCGCTGGGCACGGGCTGCAGCCTCGGCCAGGCGGCGATCGCCGGCGACAGCGACGACGACCGCCTTGGCCAGCAGTTCACGGCCCACTGGGTGGTCCCCCCGGGCCGCGAGGTGAACCGCACCAACGTCACGCGGTTTCTCAACCTTCAGTTCGACACCACGGCCCACTACATCGCGGTGCACCTCCACCCGTTCGCCGAGTCGCTCGAGCTGCGGG
>CAYMSU010000265.1:0-9083 GCA_964393165.1 uncultured Enterobacteriaceae bacterium | reverse complement strand
CCGGCGCCAGGCAGAGCAGGAGGCCGAGGGCGGAGATCGTAGCGTCGGTCATCGGAACACCTCTGCGCGTCGGTGGCGCTTCACGTGCGTTGCGGGACGGCTCGCACGCCGGGTACTCTCCCGTCGCGAGGGAATCGTGTCCATTCCCTCGCAGGGAATGGACGTGACGATGCAAGAGACCTTCGGCGAGACGCTGCGCTCGGTGCGTGGCGAGCTCGGACTCACGCAGGAGGCCGTCGCCCAGGCCGTGGGCACGACTCAGCGGCACCTGTCCTTCCTCGAGACCGGTCGGTCGGCGCCGACGCGGGAGATGCTGGGTCGCCTGGTCGCGGGGCTCGATCTCACCGCTGCGCGCCGCGCGGCGCTGTTCGCCGCCTCGGGGTTTCGCAATCCGTACCCGCCGCGCTCGCTCGAGGGGGCCGAGCTGCAGGCCATGCTGGACCTCATGGCGCGTCAGGTGCTCCACCACTGGCCGTTTCCGGCCTTCGTGGTCGATCGGGACTGGAACTTCCTGCGCCTCAACGAGCCCGCGGAGTGGATGGTGGGCTCGTTCGGGGGGGTGAAGAACATGCACGCGCTGTTCCTCTCGCCCGCCTTCAGCGCGCTCGTGACCAACTGGGAGCAGGCGAGCGGGAGCTTCTACACGCGGATCCAGGAGGTGGCGCGACGGTCTCCCGCGGTTCGCGCCGCCCTCGACGAGGCGGTGGCCGAGGGGCGATTCGACCACGTCCCCCGCGTGCTCGGGGGCACCGACGAGGTGCCGGTCTACGTGCCGATCGAGGTGGAGCTCCCCGGTGGCTGGCGCATGCGGTTCACGTCCCTGCACGGGCGGTGGGCTTCCGTGCACGACGCGGTCGCGGAGCAGCTGGAGGTGGAGCTCCTGGTCCCGCTGGACGAAGCCTCCGAGCGGGTGGTGGAGGCGGCGTTCCGCCGTTCGTCCGCGTAGGGTGGACCCCCCCGGACCCCCCTTCGGCGGATAGGAGTTCCGATGCGACGCTTCCTGGCCACCCTCCTGCACGTTCCGCCCGAGGGCCTGTCCCCGCTGTCACGGTTCATCGTGAGCAACGGGGTGCTCTACCTCGGGCTGGGGCTACTGCTGCTCGTCGTCCCCATGTCGGTGCACGAGCTCGCGTTCTTCACGTCCCTCGAGGGCTACGAGCCTGGTATGGTGCGGGTCACCGCCATGCTGCTGGCCATCGTGGGCTGGTTCTACATCATCGGCGGGCGCACGGGAACGCCGTCGTTCGCCCTCGCGACGGTGGTCGATCGGCTTCTGGTGCCTCTCGTCCCCGTCCCGCTGGCGTTCACGGGGGCGGTCCCGGCGATGTCGGTGATGCCCTTCGCGATCCTCGACCCGGTCCTGGCGGTGGTAGCGCTGGGGATCTGGGTGCGTACCGACGCGAGCTAGCCATTTACGGGGCTTCGCTCGCCTCGCGGCCTGCAGGGCGAAGCCCGAAGGTCCGGCTGCGCGCTCCGGCGCCGCCGCCCTCGGTCGCGCTCCTCGGACGCCCTGGCCCACTGCTGAGCGAGCCTCGCGGAGCACAAGCGCGATCGCCCACGAACCCATCACTTACTGTGAAAGGCGAATTCGTAGCATCTATGTCTGGCGGATACCTGCGCGCAGTCGTCAACGGACGGAGGCCCCCATGCGCGCGTTCATCCCGGTTCCCCTCGCCCTGCTGCTCACCACCACCGCCGGGTGCGAGTTCCTCGACGACGTCCTCAGCGCCGAGTCCGACGGCCCGAGCTACGGCACCCTCCTGGAGGTGTGCCAGCGCTTCGCGGACTGCGGCATGCTCGTCTACGAGTCGGTCTCGGAGTGCGCCGACGATGCCTCGGTCGACTTCGACGACCTCACGGTGCTCGAAGCCGCGCTGTGCGAGACCGAGCTCAACGACTGCCTGGCGCTCGAGACGTGCGACGCGTTCGCGTACTGCGACATCTCCCTCTGCTTGCTGTAGTCGTCGGCTCGCCCGCTTCGTCGGCGGACGAAGGGGACCTCACCGGTACCCGGTCTTTCGGCGAAGTTCCTCGAGGTCGAGGCAGCCGCCGTGATGGTCCCAGTGGAACCGGGGCCCCTCGGCGTGCTCCAGGGTGTAGATGCCGGCGAGGTCGAGCGTAGCCAGGCGATCGCGCGGTTCACCACGCCGCACCGGCACTACCCGGACCTCGTGGATGCCCTGCGGACTCGCTGCCCCGACGTCCACCACCACCACGGGAATGTCGCCGGGCTGGACGTAGGCCCCGGCAGAGGGCGCGACCGGCCCGGACAGCTGGGCCTGGAGGACCCTCGCGCCCTCCAGGCGCAGCGGCTCGGGGCCGAGGTGGGCGAGCTTCTCGGCCTGATCCGCCGTGACGTGGAGGAGGACCTGGGCCACACCGTCGTCGTCGACCTCGAGCACCTCGAACACCCGCACGTGGGGGCCGCCCTCGATGGGCCAGCTCCGGTCCAAGGGGAGATGGGCGGCGCCGCGAATCCGGACGATCATCGCCCGCATGCCCCGCTTGACCTGGGTGTTCACCCCCGGATCCAGCGTGTGGTCGCCGGGCCCCTGCCGGGCGAGGCGAGGCTCGCGGAGGGGTTCCTGGGCGAGGATCCGCTCACGAGGCTCGACATCATGCGCTCCCCATCGGACCAGGAACGGGCGCGACCCAGGATCTGCGTCGGTACCGGCGCGCCGGGGACTCGGATACAGTGCTCCGCCTGCCATGCCATGCCCCGGAGACCCGATGTCCCGCAGCCTGTACCTCGGCCTCGTGCCCCTCCTGGCGCTGACCGCCTGTGACCCCGACATGGGGGACACCAGCGGCGGCGACGACGACGACACCGCCGACAGCGGCGTCGTCGACACCGGCTCCGCGCCCTCCGCCGACTGCGTGGTGGACCGCATCGACACACGCACAATCGACGTCGACGGCGGCGACGAGGTCACCCTGAGCCTCGACTGCAACGACCCCGTCGTCGTGGCGACGGTGCGGGTCCGCTTCGCCGACCAGGAACCGCAGATCACCGTCGCGGGCGGAGCCGATGCCGAGGGCAACGGCTGGACCGGCACCTTCGTGACCGAGGCCGCCGACAAGGTGGGCGCCGTCGGCCTCGAGGTCAGCGTGACCGATGACGCCGACGTCACCACCACAGAAGAGGTGGAGCTGCGGCGGCACCACGGTGCGGCCACCGTCGCCTCGGACTTCGCCCTGGTCCGCTCCCGGACCGTCCTCCGCACCGCGGGCCCCCTGCTCTCGCCCGTCATCACCTCGTTCGGCAACGACGACACCTCCTCGACCGACATCGACGGGGACGACAAGAAGGACGCCATCGAGGTCCAGGGCTTCGAGGCCAGCGCGGACCTGTCCGGCGCGAACGGTCAGGACGTCACCTTGGACTACAAGAGCTGCACCGTGGGGGGCCGCGCCCCCTCCTGCGAGACGGTCGACAGCTACACCGTCGACGGCAAGCTGCTCGACCTGCAGCCCCTCGCCCGCATCTCCGGCAGCGGCGGCTTCGACTACACCAAGGACATCGCGGTGCTGTCGGACAACAACATCCAGATCCGCGCCCAGATCGTCCAGCCCGGCGGCACGAGCTCCGACGCGCTCGACCTCAGCAAGGTCGCCCGCGTGGGCTCGGACGTCGACATCATCGGCGGCTCCACCACCGAGGACGCGGAGGGCACCCCCCACGCGAAGGCCTTCTTCAACATCACGTCGTCGTACACCGACAGCAAGGGCGCCGTGACCCACACGGTCGGGGGCATCGGCTTCACGGGCGCCACCCCCAGCACGGCGTGGACCGAGACGGTCGCGCTGCCGCCCCTGGCCAGCCTGCTCCACAAGGGCGTGCTCTACACCCTCGAGTACAGCGCCGAGGCCGGGCTGCAGGCCAAAGCCCGTGACGCCAGCACGGGCGCCGCGCTCTCGACGAC
Source organism: uncultured Enterobacteriaceae bacterium (assembly GCA_964393165.1). GTDB lineage: Bacteria > Myxococcota_A > UBA796 > UBA796 > DRPG01. The sequence continues at coordinate 5,160 of CAYMSU010000265.1, read as the reverse complement.
CGCCATCGACGGCTTCGACGGCACGCCGGTGGGCGACCGCGACGGGGACGGGGTCCCCGGCAGCGTGCTCGACGCCGAGCTCGCCGCTCTGGGGAGCAGCTTCGGCCTCGCGGACTTCGACGGGGACGGCAGGGCGGACGTCGGGCTCGCCATCATCGACGACGGGGGCAACCTGCTGCTGAGCTACGCGGCCAACAGCCGGGAGGGCTTCCTGACGTCCAGCACGTTCGAGGTTGTCGGCGGCTCCTTCGAGCTCGGCGACAGCGCCCGGGTCTCGGCCGTGAGCCTCACGGGCGACGACGCCGGCTCCATCGAGCTCGTCGTCTCCACCAACGACCGCGGCTTCGAGACGGTGCTGGCCGCGACCTACGACCCCGGCGACGACCCCACCAACCCCGACGGCGTCACCGTGAGCACCGAGGTGTTGGGCGCCAGCGCCCGGCCCTTCAACGGCGGACAGACGCTGTTCACCTACGGGTCGACCCTCTACGGCGAGCTGCGCGCCTCGTCTGCGCCGGCGCTCTACGGGGCCGACAGTGGGCTCCCGCTCCAGGACCGGACCGGCAAGGGCTACATCGACAGCGGCGACCTGTTCGGCGACGGTCGCTGGGAGACCACCCTCTTCAGCGTGACCTGGAACGGCAGCACGGACCGCAGCCTCGTGCTCGCCGAGGTCGACGGCTACACGCTCGTGAGCCAGGGCGGCGAGGTCAACCTCTACGAAGCCGTCGCCGGTGGCGAGCCCGTGCTGGTGCAGGGGGACCTGCCCCTCGACGTGCGCTACCCGGTCAGCCTCGCGGTCAGCGCCCGCGGCGGCGGCAACGCCATCCGTCGCGCCAACGCAGCCGGCCAGGTCTTCGTGGCCTCCGCCGAGGGGAGCGACCCCGGGTCGTCGAGCGGAAGCGGTGAGAGCCGGCCCGGCGTGCTCTCCATCACCGAGGACGGCGTAGGCGTCGGCTACTTCGACGACCCAGACCTGATCCGGGTGAGCCTGCAGCGCGGCGGGGGCAGCACCATCGACTACTCCGTCATCGAGGGGCTGCGGAACGTCGACTCCGACGGGGACGGCGTGGCCGATGCCCTGAGCCTCGACCTCGCCACCCTCGCCGACAGCGCGCTTCCCGGCCCGGGCGAGACCACGGTGCTCCCCCTTAGCAACGTCGGCACCACCCGGTCCGGGACCCCGGATACGGCCTACGAGGTCGCCACCATCGGCGCCTCCGACGACGACGGCGACCGCTACACCTACGCCTACAGCTGGGGCCTGCAGCGCCCCACGATCGTCGTGCCCCCCAGCAACCGCGCCGAGGGCCTGCGCACCGCCGTCTCTGAGGACATCGACCTCTCCACCGCCACCCTCCTGGGCGACCTCGGAAGCACCCAGAAGGTCGCGGACCTGGTGACGGTCATCCCTTGGGACACGGGCACCGCCTGCCCGGTGGCCACAGTGTGGGTGCCCGGCACCACCTCGAGCTGGTCCACCAACCTGGGCACCGCCATCGTGCTGGACACCTCGGACAACGCCGACTGCCGCGACCTCGCCGTGCCCGCGGGCGTGGGCGATGCCGACGGTGACGGCCAGGGCTGGCCCCTGCTCGCCGCCCTGGACGACGACGCCGTGCGCCTCACCGAGGTGGTCTGGGACGGCGGCAGCATCGTGGCCCTGCCCAGCTTCGGCTTCACCATGGACTACACCGGCGGCGTCAACGTGGCCGTCGGTGACGTGAACGGCGATGGCTTCGACGACGTCGTGATGAGCGGCGCGAGCTCCCTGGTGGACAGCAGCGGCGGCACGGCCACGCTCGCCATCTTCTCGGGGGGCTACACCTTCGGCGGCACGTCCTACGACCCCACCACGGGCCTGCACACCCCGACGGGCACCCTGCGCAACCTCGGCGCCCTCGGCAACCTCGGCGCCATCGGCTCCGGGGCGGCGCTCGCAGACGGGCTCGACCCCTTCGGAGACGACGACTTCAACGCGTTCTTCGGCAGCCGCCTCGTCCTCCGGGAGGTCGTGGCGGGCGCCGGCTCCGGCACGAACCCCGCGGGCACGGTGGCCCTGAACAACGGCGGGGGCTCCAAGCGGAAGTCGCCTATTCGGCGCGACCAGTGGAACGACCCCTGGAACACCCTCAGGCCCTACGATTGGCCTACCTGAGCCGACGCCGGGTAGCGACACCTGATCGGAATCGTGCAGGTGGCGATGCGGCGAGCGCGAGGCTCGCGGCGGCGTGACTCCCGCGCACGTCGCTATCCCCCCCCATGTCTCCAGCACTCCGCCGCACGCTGTACGTCCTCGCCGCAATCGGAAGCGCGGTGGTCGCGGCCTTCGTGATCTCCGCGGCGGCGGTCCACGCCCTCGTGCCAGACCTCCTCCGGGCCCTCGGCGACGACGTCCAGCTTGAGTACTTTCAGCTGCGCGAGCGGAGCTCGCCGCCGCGGGGGATCGCCCGAGGGAAGGGCCTCGCGCTGATCGCGGAGAGCGACACGGGGTCGCTGCACGCGTCGGATATCCGGGTGGCCGGTCGGCTCGACATAGCGCCCACCCAGTTCGACGACGTCAAGCTGGTGCAGCGCTGGCTGCCGCGGGACATCGGGCTCGCCTTCGACGACGGCACGGCGTCGTTTTCTGGACACCTGCAGGTCTCCGACGCTGCCGCGGGCGACGTCACGGGCGCGCTCGCGCTCTTTGCTCGCGACCTGCGGGGCCACTGGGACGACGCCACGTTCGAGGGCGACTTTCTCGTGAAGACCGCGCTTCGGGTGGCTGACCTCGACGAGGGCGTCTTCGACCTGGAGGAGATGTCCGCCTCGGCGTCGGACGTGAGGTGGCGGGCGGCCGCCGGCGCGCTCTGGGTCGACGACTGGTGGCTGCGCGTCGACATGCCGTCGGGCCGAGCGAGCCTCGCGACGCCGCGCTCCCTCAGTGGCAGGGTGCACTACACGCTGGCGAGCAGCGACCCCCTGCTGAACGGGGTGGTCGACGAGGACGAGGTCGCCGGCTGGGTGCACGACCTGCTCGAGCAGCCCGACGTGGAGGGCTCTGCGTTCGTCGCCATCCAGGAAGACGCGTACGCCGTCCGGGACCTGGTGGTCCACGCGGGTCGCAGGTCGGAGCTCCGGCTGGAGATGGAGCGCCGCGGGAGCTGGCGCCGCGGCGTGTTGTGGGCGCAGCTCGGGCTACTGTCCACGGGTGTGGAGTTCGACGGCCCCCGCCGGCGCGTCCGTCTGCTGAAGGCAGTGTCGTGGTTCGAGCGCAAGGAAGCGGAGCTCTAAGTCGCGGGATGTTGGGAGATCGGCGGCCGAAGGTTCCCGGCCGCGAGCGTTGGCGGCGGGATCTGGGGACATCGGCCGGCCGAGGGGACCTACCCGACGGCCGCGGGGAGGGCCAGGCGCGCCAGGAGGCCGCATCCTCCGCCCCTGCGGCAGGTCGCCACGCCAGGAGGCGCGTTCCTCTGCGCAGCCCCGGAGAGCGCTCGGCTCCCGCCCACGCTGGCGCAGCCGCGCGCCAGGGGCCGGTCACTCCTGCCTCCTTCCCGCTACACGGATTGGCACCGTAGGTCGATAGGCATCCAGCCGGCGATTCGCGGTCGTCTGAAGCCACGGTGGATCGAAGGCCTTCATGAGCGTCCGCCCCGTACGTCACGAGATCGTAGGCCTCGCCGTGGGGGCTCGGTGTGGCTGGTCGGGACCGTGCCGTAGCGGACCGACTGCATATATCGAACGTCGCCTTGGGCGTGACGGCCAACCACGCGCACGTTGGACTTCCGGGTCCTGACACCTTGTCGAGCCTTGTGCCGATAGCCCGGTCGGGCGGGCTACTACCTGGTGATGCTCCTCTTGTTCGCGGCCTGCCGTACCACGCTCCCCATCTGTGACTGTCCGGCCGACGTGCCTGGTCACGCGGTCGTCATCGACGGGTCGTGTAGCTGTCTGCCCCACCTGCTCCCGACCCCCCTCCCCGAGGACGCGACGCGGGTCGAGATCGGCTCCGGCGACGGACTGGACTGGACCGCCATCGACGCCGGCCTCGCGAAGGGTGACGTGATCGTGCGGTTCGCCCGAACTGGGGCGTGGGATCGGCTGGCGGTCGAGCGCACCGACGAAGGGCCACACCGGCTGGTGCTCGATGGTGGCTCGGCGAAGGAGGGGCGAGCCACGGTGGCGGGGATCCTCACGCCCTACGACGAGGGACCGCGCCATCGCGTGACGGTACGCGGCTTCGAGATCACCGGATCGCGGGACAAGGGCATCTACTGGTCGGCCGGCGACGACGTGCTCATCGAGGACGTCGTCGTGCACGACAACCGCGGCACGCCGTCGATCTACCTCGAGTACAGCTCGCGCACCGGCGTGCCGTCGACGGGCTTCGTCGTCCGGAACGTGCACGTCTACGACCAGCCGCGGCGAGTGCCTCTACATCGGCGGTGCGGAGGGCACCGATGCGCCCAGCCATCGCGGAGTCGTGCTCGAGAACAACCTCGTCCACGACTGCTTCGCGGACCTCGACACCAAGCACGACGCCATCAACGTCAAGGATCGCATCGAGGACGTCCGTGTGCACCGCAACGTGGTGCTCCGGGCGGACTGGGGGATCGAGGTCGCCTCGCCCGGGTCGTACACCCACAACATCGTGATCGACACGAACCGGGAGGGCTTCCAGGTCTCCGACGCCTTCTCGCCGATCGCCGACATGGGGTTCGCCGACAATGTCGTGCTGCGCGCAGGGCACGATGGCTTCCACTTCGCGACCGACCATGCCCGAGCGCTCGGTCTGGCGATGGTGAGGAACACGGTGATCGGGGCGCGGAAGGCCGGCGTGCTCGTGGGCTCGGGCGCGGGCCTGGACTTGGCGATCGAGGACATGGTGGTGATCGACAGCGCGGTCGCGTTCGACGGCTGGGGCGAGGACGCCGCGTTGTCCGTCGTGGGGTGTCGGACCTCGGGCAACGGCGAGGACTTCGCGCGGCTCTTCGACGGGGTCGCCTCGTGTGGGTCAGCCGAGCCGGTCGAGTTCGGCCCCCCGGCGGGTCCGGACGGCCTGTTCTTCACTGACGACGATCCCTGGCTGGTAGCGATTATGTGGAACTCCACATAATCGCTAACGCGGGGTCAACCTCCACAACGTCTGGTTCCGGGGGACGGTCGAGTACCGCTGGT
>CAYMSU010000264.1:0-9095 GCA_964393165.1 uncultured Enterobacteriaceae bacterium | reverse complement strand
CCGTGACTGGGCCACCCACACGGGACATGTCAGAGTGTTAGCCCATTGTCGGGCGCAGGCAACCCTGGCAACGTGCAGGATTGCCTTGGCGAGCTCGCACCCCGAGCTCGGCGCCGAGGGACTCGGCTTCGGGCCCCCCGGGCCCACGCCGACGGTGGCTGCGCGCAACGTCAGCAAGGTCCTCGACGTGTGAGACGCGGGCTCAGTGCCTCGGCGGGTACTTCTGGAGCTTGCGCTGCAGCGTGCGCCGGTGCAGCCCGAGCAACCGGGCGGCCTGCGTCACGTTGCCCCCGCAGTCGTGCAGCACCCGCTGAATGTGCTCCCACTCGGCGCGCGCGAGCGTGGGTGGATCGTAGTCGGGCTCCCGCTCGGTGAGCGGCTCCTCGAGCGCCCGCTCGAAGGCGTCGAGCAGCTGGTCGACGTCGGCGGGCTTCTGCACGAAGTCGACGGCCCCGAGGCGCACGGCGTCGATCGCCGTGGCGATGCTGCCGTAGCCGGACAAGATCACGGCGAGCGTCTCGGGCTGCAGCGCCATCAGATCCCGGAGGAGCACGAGGCCCGACTCGCCGGGCATGCGCAGGTCGAGGACCGCGAGGTCGGGCGGCTGCTCGCGAATGCGCGCCATGGCTTCGTCGTAGGTGGCGGCGTTCCGCGCCTCGAACCCGCGCCGCCGAAAGGAGCGGGTGAGCCGGTCGCGGAGGATCTCGTCGTCGTCGACGATGAGGACCCGCTTGCCGGCGAGACGCTCGCTCACGTCCGAGGCCCCGGCAGCACGAGGCCGGCGCGCGTGCCCACGCCAACCGAGGAGGACAGCTCGAGCGCGCCGCCGACCTGCTCCGCGACCGAGCGCACGAAGTGCAGGCCGAGCCCGCTGCCCTGTCCGACCGGCTTCGTCGTGAAGAAGGGCTCGGTCGCACGCGCGAGGACGTCGGGGGACATCCCGGGTCCTTCGTCCCGCACCGTGAGCTCGAGCCCGCCGTCACGCGGCGCAAGGCCGACCTCGACCCGCCCGGGTGAGGCCTCGAGCGCGTTCACGACGAGCTGGCGAGCGGCCTGCGCCACCAGGCCCACCGGGAGCGTGAGCGTTCGCGCCGCGGCCTCCGGCGCCACGGTGAGCTGCACCCGACCGAGATCGAGGCCCTCCATCACCCCCGCGATGAGCTCGGAGCCCCGGATGGGCGCCGGCGGCTGGCCGAGGCCGTGGCCGCTGTCGGCCGCGAGCTGGGCGAGCACCTGCCGGCACCGCTCCACCTGCTCCCGGATCGTCGCCGCGTCGGCGGCGACGTCGGCCTCCACGCGTCGCGCCAGATCGCTCGCCACCACCGCGATGCTGGCGAGAGGCGTCGCGAGCTCGTGGGCGGCGCCGGCGGCCAGCGTTCCGAGCGCGCTGAGGCGCTCGGTGCGCTCCTGCAGCTGGCGGGCTTCGGCCATCCGGGCCGTGGCCTGCGCGAGCGCCACCCGCACCCGGGTCACGACGAAGGCCGCGAACGGGCCGGTCACGGCGAACGCCACCCACATGCCGACGTAGTGCCCGTGCATGCCGTGGCTCGCGTGGTGGGGCGGCGGCAGGAACAGCGCGCCGTAGCCGGCCGCCGCCAGCACGACCAGGGCTGCGACCCAGCGGGTCTCGAGCACCATGGCCGCCACCACGACCTGGAACAGGTAGAGGAAGGCGAAGGGATGGCTCATGCCGCCACAGGCGAGCAGCAGCAGCGTGAGCAGCACGAGGTCGAGGGCCAGGATGCCAGCCACCGCGGCTGCGGGGAGCGCGCTGCGCAGCCGCGACATCCAGCCGTTCGAGAGCACGCTCACCGCCAGCGCCCCGAGCGCCCAGGGCCAGGCGACGGGCAGGCCCACGATCACGCTCCAGACAACCACGAGCCCGTGGGTGAGCGCCACGAGCCAGCGGGAGCGCCACACCCACGCGTGGCTCACGACGGGCGCAGGGTCGGGTAGCGTCATCGGTCGCCCTCCGCTCCCGACCGGGCCCAGCCGAACGTGCACTGTACCGACGTGACGACCGTCTCGGCGAGCTGCACGCCCTGCATCCATCGCACCACGGGCACGCGGGCGCGCGCGCCACAGGCCGCCGCCGGCGCCAGCTTCAGGCCGAGCGAGCCGAGCACACCGGCGTCGACCCGGCGGCCGACCTCGAGCGGCGAGGTGTCGTCGCCAGCCTCGACGGGAAGCACCCGGTCGGCCGTGTGCAGGCGCAGGTCGAGGCCGGCGCCGAGCGAGAGCAGGTCTGCGAGCTCGCGGAGCTCGAGGAGCCCGGTCGCAGTGACGTCGCGGCCCCAGCGAATCCCGTCGGGCGAGGCGCCGAGCGGCTGGACCAAGGAGGCGGCAAGCGCACCCCGGACCGAGTCGGACGTGAGGTGCACCGCGACCTCGGCACCCGCGCGCCAGGTGCCGGCTCCGAGGCTCGCCCGTGCGTCGTAGGCCGTCAGCTCGATCGTGCCGTCGGCAGTGCCGGTGGCGTCGAGCACCGAGACCACCGCGTCGCGGCTGTAGCGGCCGGTCGGCGCCAGGCCGATCACGCCGATCCGGAGTGGGCCGAGCTCCTGCGCTGCCGCCAGGCGGAGGTCGCCGAGCCCGAATCCCCGCGAGTCCGGGACCATGATCCCGAAGGGCTGCACGAGCTCGAGGCGAGTGCGGGACGCGAGCTCGACCGCGAGGCCGGGGGTCCAGAGCAGCACGCCCACGCCCGGATCCACGCCAGAGTGCGGCGCGAACCCTCGGCGCAGCTGGCCGAACGTCCGCCACGTGAACCCCAGGCTGGCCTCGACCCGTGGGCGCCCAATCTCGAGCATGCCCCCCGGGCTCTGGACCGCGGTGCTGCCGACCTGCTGCACCGCGATGTCGTGGTGGGCGCCCGCGACGGACGCCCACGCGATCCAGGCCCAGGGAGCGTACACCGTCCCTCCGAGGGGGACCGGTATCGGGCCTGGCCTCCATCCGCAGCTGCGGCGGATTGTCGCGCCCCACGCCGCGACAATATGCCACCCGCGGGCCTTCTCGCGACCAGGTACATCGCCGGCACAGGAGGCTCGGATGAACCACGGGCGGTGGATGCTGCTGGGACTCGGGTGCGGGCTCGTCGCCTGCGATCCCGAGCACGAGGACCACGACCACGACCACGACTTCACGATTGCGTTCGACGCGGTGGTGGACGGCGGACCGGCAGCCTGCGGCACGGCGCTCGGCGGGCTCGGCTCGGCTTCGAGCGCGGGCCAGCTCGCCGACGCCCGTCTGTTCGTGTCGGGGCTACAGCTCCGTGACGAAGGTGGGACCTGGGTCGACGTCGAGCTCGACGACACCGACTGGCAGCACGAGGGCATCGCCCTGCTCGACTTCGAGGACGGCACCGGTGCTTGCGCCGACAGCGGCACCGCCGAGACGAACCGCACGGTCGAGGGCTCACGGCCCCATGGCACCTTCGACGCCCTGCGCTTCGACGTGGGCGTGCCCTTCGAGTTCAACCACCTCGACTCGGCCGCAGCGCCGGCACCGCTGAACGCCCCCGGCATGTTCTGGGTCTGGCAGGCGGGCTACAAGTTCCTTCGGGTCGACTGGGCGGTCGAGGGAGGCGCGGTGCCGCGTTGGAACGTGCACATCGGGGCGAGCGGCTGCGCCTCGGCCGCGCCCACGGAGCCGCCGGCCAAGCCCTGCGGCCGGCCCAACCTGGCCACCGTCGAGTTCGACGGCTTCGAGCTCGGGGCCGACACCGTGGTCCTCGACCTCGATGCCCTGGTGGCCGGGGCGGATCTGGCGGCGAACACCGCCGACAGCCCGCCAGGCTGCATGAGCAGCCCGTCGGAGCCCGACGAGTGCGGTCCGGTCTTCGGTTCGCTCGGCCTCGACTTCGCCACCGGCGACTGCGCCGATGGTTGCGCGGGCCAGGCCGTGTTCACCCTCGGCGCCGGCGGCTGACCATGCGCGGGGTTGGCTGGCTGATGGTGGCGATCTCTGCCGGCTGCGGCAGCGCCGAGATCGATCTCGAACCCCCGTCCCGGGAGGAGGTGCTCCCGCTGCCCCCCGGGTTCCCCGTGCCCGCGATCCCCGATCGCAATCCCTACTCGGCTTCGAAGGCGGAGCTCGGCCGCTACCTGTTCTACGACGTGCGGCTGTCGGCGAACCAGACCCAGGCGTGCGCATCGTGCCACCACCAGGAGCTCGCGTTCTCGGACGGGGTCGCGACCCCATCGGGCTCCACCGGCGATCCGCTCGTGCGCAACAGCCAGTCGCTCGCGAACGTGGCCTACAACGCCACGCTCACCTGGGCCAACCCGGTGCTCACCACGCTCGAGCAGCAGATCCTGGTCCCGCTGTTCAGCGAGCACCCGGTCGAGCTCGGCGTGACCGGCCACGAAGACGAGATCGTCGCGCGCTTCGCGTCCGACCCGGACTACGCCAACCGGTTCGCCCAGGCGTTCCCCGACGACCCCGACCCGGTGCGAATCGACCGTATGGTCGACGCGCTCGCGACCTTCTGCCGCACGCTGACCTCCGGCCGCTCGCCGTTCGATCGCTTCGTCTACGACGACGATGCGACCGCGCTCTCCGACTCCGAGCTGCGCGGCATGGAGCTGTTCTACTCCGAGCGGCTCGAGTGCCACCATTGCCATGGCGGCTTCAACTTCAGCGAGTCCACCACCCACGCTGGCTCCGCCTTCGAGGCCCAGCTGTTCCACAACAACGGGTTGTACGACATCGACGGCGAGGGGTCGTACCCGCCCGACAACACCGGGCTCTTCGAGTTCACGGGCGAGCCGGCCGACATGGGGCGTTTCCGGCCTCCCACGCTGCGCAACGTGGCCTTGACAGCGCCCTACATGCACGACGGCTCGATGGCGACCCTCGAGGACGTCGTGCGCATGTACGAGGCCGGCGGCCGGATCCTCACCGAGGGGCCCTATGCCGGCGACGGCCGCCAGAACCCGTACCGCAGCGGCCTGGTGGCGGGCTTCGAGCTCAGCGACGCCGAGCGCAGCGACCTGCTGGCCTTCCTCGCGTCGCTCACCGACGAGACCTTCACCACCGACCCCGCGTTCGCGGACCCGTTCGCCGACTGACGGCGGTCGTCCGCCCGCGGGAGGCGTAGGGACGCGCACCTCCCGTCCACCGACGGTCGCGGACGCGCCGGAAAGCGCACGATACGTCGGCGCGCCCGCCTGGTTAGGGGTCGTTCCATGGACCTCGACCACCTCAACTGGGAGGACGTGCGCGCCTTCGCGGTGGCGTCGCGCTCCGAGAGCTACCGCCAGGCGGCGGCCCGCCTGCGCACCACCCACCCCACGGTGCGTCGCCAGCCCGATCCCTCGCTCGCCGGGTGGCGGGCCGCGAGGCCAGCCACGCCGCGTATGGCGCGCCCAGCGCCGAGAGCTGGATCGCCAGCTCACCCGACCCCGACTGGCCCTTGCGCACGCCGTTCCCCGACCTGCCGGTTCGCTTCGTGATGCCCGAGCTCAGCCTCCGGCTGGAGGCGTGTCGCCGGGGCCTGGGGCTGGCCATCCTGCCCTGCCTCCTGGCCGGCCCCGAGCTCCCCCGCCGGAGCGAGCCCGAGCACGGCTACGACATCTGGGTGCTCGTGCACCCCGACATGCGCCACAACCCCCGGCTCAAGCTGTTCCGCGACGCGATGGTGGAGGCCATCCAGGCGCGGGCTAGCGGTCCACCAGCTCCATCATGCGATGGGCCGTCTCCGCCCCGCTGTTCTGGTTCTGCCCCGTGACCAGGTTCCCGTCGACCACCACGTGGGTCGCGAAGTAGTCCCGGAACGCGCTCTTCTTCTCGTAGACCGCGCCCTGCTTGCGGAGCTCCGTCTCCGGGTGGAGCGGCGTGATCTGGACGCCCAGCTGCCGGACCTGCAGATCGCTCACCGCGGTGAGCCGACGCCCCTCGACCAAAGGCTTGCCATCGGTGTCCTCGGCCTTGAGCAGGCCCAGGGGACCGTGGCACACCCCGGCACGCCGGCCCGAGAAGACACGTCTCCGTACCTTCGTGGTTCGTATCCGTTCCGCGCGCGCCGCCATACGACACCCCGCAGTGCCCACGCCCGGAGGTCCTGCTCGTGGACGCCACCGCCCGCGCGTTGCTGGAGAAGCCGTCGTTCCGTGAGGGGCTGCTCGCCCTGGCGGAGGAGCTCGATCTGTCCGCCGCGACGGTGCGTCGACAGGGCGCGCAGGCGCTGCGCGAGATGTGGACCGAGCAGAACGAGCGGGCGCTCGCCTTTCGCGCCTGGCGCTCGCTCGGAGACTTCCTGCTCCAGCACTACGACCTCGTCACCGACGACGCGCGCCTCGGGGAGCTGCGCGCCCTCGAGCGGGACCACCCGCTCGTGTTCCTGTTCTCCCACCGCTCCTACCTGGACGGGTGGATGGTCACCGAGGGCGTCCGCCGCGCGAGTGGCGCGTCCATGTTCACGCTCGCCGGCGCCAACCTGAACTTCTTTCCGGTGGGTCCCCTCCTTCGGCGCACGGGTGGGCTGTTCATCCGGCGGAGCATGCGAGGGGCCGACGTCTACCGCTACGTGCTGCGGGAGTACCTCGGCCACCTCATGGAGCTCCGGTACAACCTCGGCTGGTCGATCGAGGGCGGTCGCACGCGGACCGGAAAGCTCCGACCGCCGCGCTACGGCGCCCTCCGCTACGTCGTCGATGCGACCCGGTCCGGCGAAGGCCCCGAGCCCTACGTGGTTCCCGTCTCGGTGGTCTACGACCAGCTGGGCGAGGTCGCGACGATGACGGCCGAGGCGCTCGGGGCCGACAAGCGGCCCGAAGGCCTGCAGTGGTTGCTTCGCTACGTCTGGATGCAGCACCGCCAGGGGGGCACCGCCCGGGTCGACTTCGGCGAGCCGATTCCGCTGCGCCAGCAGATGGCCGCCCTCGAGGCGGATCCCGCGTCTCGCGACACCGCCGTGGAGCGCGTCGCGCTCATGGTGTGCCACGGGATCAACCGGGTGACCCCCGCCATGCCCACCGCGGTCGTCACGCTCGCGTTCCTGGCCGCCGAGCGTGGGCTCACGGTGCAGGAGGTGGAGCGCGGCCTCGAGCCGATCCTGCGCTACCTGGCCGCGCACCCCCACCTGCCCGACGCGTTTCGGAGCCAGGCCGACCGGAGGGACTGGATCGCCGAAGCCGTAGACCAGCTCCTCACGTCGGGCGTCCTCGAGCGGTTCGACGACGGCATCGAGCCGGTCTACGCGATCGCCGACGACCAGCACCTGGTGGCCGCGTTCTACCGGAACACGCTCATCCACTTCCTGGTCGTGCGCGCGATCGGGGAGCTGTCCATGTTCCTGGCGCGCGACGTGCCCGGAGACGCGCGCGAGGCGATCTGGCAGAGCGCGCTCGGGCTGCGGGACCTGCTCAAGTTCGAGTTCTTCTTCGCGTCCCGGCGGGAGTTCCAGCGCGAGCTGCTGGCCGAGATCGAGACCATGGATCCGGAGTGGGACACCCGGCCCGGGAGCGACGGCCGGTACACGCGGGAGATCCCGAGGGAGCGCTGGCGCGCCTGGTTCGAGCGCGCCCGGCCCCACCTCGCCCACACGGTGCTCCGTCCGTTCCTCGACGCCTATCGCGTCGTCGCGAGCGCGCTGGCCAGCTGGCCGCCCGAGGTGCCGGTCGACGAGGAGCAGCTCCTCGAGCGCTCCTTGCGCATGGGCAGGCAGTGGATCCACCAGCGGCGCATCCACAGCGCCGAGTCCGTCAGCCTGGAGCTGTTCAAGAACGCCCTGCAGCTGGCGGCCCACCGCGAGCTGATCGACGGAGCCGGACCGGCTCTCCAGGCCCGCCGCGAGGCGCTCGCGGCCGAGCTGGATCACCTCGTGACGGAGCTCGACGAGCTCGCCCGCCAGCAGGGGCGCCCATGACCTACGCGCTCGCCGACGCGCTCGCCGCCGTCGACGCCGCCCCCGCAGGGCCCTCCGTGGGCGCCTTCTTCGACCTCGACGGTACCCTCGTGAAGGGATCCACGGCGCTCGAGTTCCTGATGGAGGAGATGCGCGAGATCGGGGTCCGCGAGCTCTTCTCGCTCGGCCGCGACGTGGCGGCGGTCCGCCACGGGCCCGACGGCGACGTCGCGACCATCCGGCGCGTCGCCGAGCTGCTTGAGGGCCGGTCGATCGAAGACCTCGAGGCGCTCTCGCGCAGGGTGTTCCGCAAGCGGATCGGGGCCACCCTGCGCCCCGGAGCCCGCGAGCTCGTGCGGGCGCACCTGCGGCGCGGGCACACCGTGGCCATGGCGACAGCAGCGAGCGCGCTGCAGGCCCGTCCCGTGGCCGAGGATCTCGACATCCCGCACCTCCTGTCGACCCAGGTGGAGGTCGTCGACGGGCACCTCACCGGGGCGCTGCACGGCCCCCCGCTCTGGGGCGGCGAGAAGGCCCGCGCCGTCACCGCATTCGCCCAGGACCGCGACCTCGCGCTCGCCCAGAGCTTCGGGTACGCCAACGGGCGGGAGGATCTGGACTTCCTCGCCGCGGTCGGCCATCCGGTGGCGGTGTGCCCGGATCCCGAGCTGGCCGCCTACGTCGGCACCCGGGGCGCGCCCGTGCTCCTGCTCGACGATCCGCCGTCCGCGAGCGTGCGCGGGGTCATGGGCACGCTGGCCTCCCTCGGCGCGTTCAACGTCGGCGTCGCGGCCGCGATCGCCGGCCGGCTCATCAGCGGCGGCCGATGGAAGGCGATCGGCCCCACGCTCGCGTCCGCGGCCGACCTCGCCCTCCGGCTCGCGGGCGTCGAGGTCCGCGCCCAGGGCCTCGAGCACCTGAAGGCGGCGCGGCCCGCCATCTTCGTGGTGAACCACCAGTCCAACCTCGATCCGGTGATCGCGGGCACGCTGATCCGGCACGACTTCACCGTCGTCGGCAAGCAGGAGGTCGCCGACGATCCGCGGGCGTTCGCGATGAAGTTCCTGGACATCGCGCTCATCGATCGCAGCGACACGGCGTCGGCCAAGGAGAGCATCCACACCCTGGTCGACCGGATCCGCGCCGGGGAGTCCGTCGTCATCTGGCCCGAGGGCACCCGCATGCCCACCCAGCGGCTGGGGCCCTTCAAGAAGGGCGCCTTCCACCTGGCGCTCGACGCGGGGGT
>CAYMSU010000263.1:0-9155 GCA_964393165.1 uncultured Enterobacteriaceae bacterium | reverse complement strand
GCGGAGCGGTGCAGGGGCACTCCGTCCCGCCCTCCCACAGGCACTCCGCTCCCCCCACTCGAAGATCCCGCCACCTCCGACCCCTACCCCCAGCACCGCGTGAGCTACGCCAGGGACTCGGCCTGCGCCTCCGCGTCCGTCGCGCAGTCCTCGTCCGTCACGCTGCTGCCGTCTCCCGGGTCGGACGCCTCAGGCGCATCCGCCAGCGCCTCCCCGACCTCGTCGACCAGCAGCGCCGCCTCGTCCGCCTCCGCCGGAGCCTCCGCCCCCTTGCGCCGACGCCGCAGCCTCTCCCGCCGATCCTGCTCGCGGATCCGGACGTACGCATCCAGGTACCGCTCGCGGCCGTCGACGTCCTCGGCCCGATCGTCACGCGGGAACTGTCCACACACCCTCGCGACCACCGACAGCAGGTTCGCCATCCCCACCCGGTTCGCCTCGCGCAGCGACGCGCCCGGCTCCATCTGCCCCGGCGGATGCAGCGCCGCCCCGTACGCCTCGTTGATCTCCGCGATCTCCGCGATCAAGGCGCCGTGCCCCAGCTCCTCCAGCGCCGACCGATCCTCCGCGTGATCGTCGAGGTGCCGCAGCAACACCTGCACCGCCGCGTGCTGCTCCACGTAGGGCAGCTTCGTGAGCGCCCCCGCCCCGTCCGGCAGCAGCCGCTCCCGAAGCCGCGCCGCCAGCTCCCCCGCCCGCGCCGGGGGCGGCGTCAGCCGCACCGCCGTCGCGAGCAGCGTGTCCAACCCCCCGATCAACGTGTCCAGACGCTGGTCCAGCTGCTTGGCGTCCGACGCATGCTGCGCCCGACCGCCGTACCGCGACCGATACGTCGCCAGCCACGCCATCTCGTGGTTCGCATACTCCGCGCACGCCGCCGCCAGGCCCGGCACCTCCCCCGGATGCGCCGCCGCAACCGCGCCGACGCGCTGAAACACCATCAGGCGCGCCGCAGCCCCGAGGCTTCGGGTCTCCGACAACAGCCGACTCAAGTGGTACTCACTCTCGGTCATGAGGCCCTCCTCCTGAGCGGCACTCGCCGCTCGAGATCATCATGGGTGTCCGAATCCAGCACCCGCAATGGCTCAAGATCTTGTCACGGACGCTGACAAAAGCTGTGGGGCGCTTTTTCACGGTACTGGTGTCGCAGCCGGCCACGTCGACGCCATGGACCTCGGGCCTCGCGTTGCCCGGTCTGGCAAGCCCGAAGCGCCCATGGAGGGGCCGTCGGCAGGTCGCCGAGCCAGCGCACGGGACCTGGGTGTCCCGCCACGACTCGCCGCGTGCACGGCAGAGGACCGCGGTGTCCCGTCCTGGCTCGGCGAGTCGCGCGAGGGGGACCGCGGGCTCGTGCGCCGAGCCGAGGACCGTCAGGATCCCCCTCGCGGGGTCACGTCGTGTCTCGGCCACGAGCGCCGCGGGGCACCCGGGACCTCCGCGCGGGCGCCCCGACCGGCTCAAACGGGGACCCGGGCGTTGACCGAGCGGCACGGCGAGTGGGCGCGGGGGACCTGGGTGTCCTGCGTCGCTTCGCCGAGTCGATGTCCCTGGCCCAGGTCCCCGACCGTCCGGTGCGCCCGCGCGGCACCGGGACCCGGGAGCCCCGCGCGGCGACCACCGAGACCTCGACCGGCGTCGGGGCCTACTTCGTGACCGTGATCGCGAAGTCCTCGTGGGCCTCGCGGTCGAAGAACGCAGCCCGCAGCGTGGGACCGTCGATCTCCACCCAGAGGAAGCCCTCCTCGGTGTCGTCTTCGTAGAGCGTGGGGTTGCCCCGTCGTCTTGGCGCCCACGCCGCTCACCACGAACGTGGTGCCGCACGTGTCCTCGAGCCACTGCCGGGTGTGGTCGTGGCCCGACAGGTACAGGTCCACCTCTCCTTCAGGAACGCCCCGCGCGGGATCTCCGAGCCGGGCACCCACGACGGGATCCCCTCGTAGGTCCCGGCGTTGCCGTGCGACCCGTTGGAGATGTAGGGGTGGTGGCCGAACGCGATCGTCCAGTCGGTGGCGGCCGGATCGACCTTCGCCACCTGCGCGTCGAGCCACGCCTGCTGGTCGTCACCGAGCCCGAAGAAGATCTCGGTGGTGTCGAGGGCGAAGAACGCGACCCCGCGCGTCTCGAAGGCGTAGACAGTGTCAGGCATCGTCCACCCACCTGGAGACTCCGGCGCCTCCGCGCTCGGTCGGCCGAGATTCTAGCCCAGCGAAGCTGGGCTTTGAATCGGCCTCGGTCGCGCTCCGTCGGCGGACTTCGCGGACCGGGCGGTGTACTCCACGTAGATCGGCGCCTTCCAGAGCTCGAGGCCGATCCCGTCGAAGCCCAGGTCGTGGTTGCCCAGCACGACGTAGAACGGGAAGTCGACCTTGGCGTAGGGCAGCTCGAACCGGGAGCGGAACAGCTCGTCGTCGACGTCGGACACGCCGGAGTCGTAGAAGTTGTCGCCGAGGTACAGGGCGAAGTCGCACCCCCGCGCGGCGCAGACCTCCGCGACGGCGTCGCCGACCTCGTACTGCGCGAGGTTCCCCTCCCCGGCGTCTCCGATCGCGACGAACCGGACGGCGGTGGGCTCGGCGGGGAACAAGGGATCCCCGGTGTCCTCGTCAGGCGTGGAGTCGCCGGTGGGCGAGGCTTCCGCGGGGGTGGACGTGGGAGACGCCGGCGCCTCCCCGGGTGCGGGTGCGGGTGCGGGCGCGAGGGTGTTCTCGACGGCAGACGGACCACAGCCCAGCAACGACAGACAGAAGGTACGAAAAAGCCTCCGGCGCGCTTAACCCGTACCAGGTCCGAGCGTGCGCCCTCAGCGGGTGCGCAGGGTGGTCCACACGCTGTGCCAGGGGTGGGCACGCTCGGCGTCGTGCGACATCACCACCGCCGCATAGACCCAGTCGAGCGAGCGGTCGGGCAGCGCGAGCGTCGCCACCCCCTCCTCGTTCGTGCGCGCCGTCACCGCATCGTCGTCGGCGTGGCCCGCGAACGGGTACGCCCGGACCCGCGCCCCGACCACCGGCTCCCCGCTGGCGAGCAGGCGCACGCGCATCTGCTCCCGCGAGCCCGGGCGATCCACCGGCACGATCTCGAGCGGCAGGCCGACCACGCGATCCCAGCCCTCGCGCCCCGGGCCCACGCCCTGCAGCAGCTTCAACGATCGGCGGTAGTGCTCGCGCTGCGGCTCCTTCGGGAGGGCGTCGATGACGTCGGCGAGCCGGGGATCCCCCTCGGTGTGCACGTAGGTGCGGAACTTCGCCCACGGAAGCGTGATCTCAGCGCCCGCGTTCTCGTAGACCACCGCGAGGGTGCTCGTCGTGACCGGGGCCATGCCCCACGCCCCGAGGATCGGCGGCAGCGCCGTGGCCCCCGACGCGTCGACCCCGTCGAGCCGGGTGAGCGTGTCCGGGCGGGCGCGCCGGATCTCCCGCTCCTCGGCGTTCGCGACCACGCCGTGGATGGGGACCCCGGCCGGAGTCGGGGGACCGGACTGCAGGATGTAGTCGTGGGCGAGCGCCGCGGTGACGAGCCAGAGCAGCATGAGACCTCCGTCCGTGTCCGGGTAGGAACCTTCTGGGGCCGTAGACGGGGGCTCCGCCCCGACGGATCACTCCGCGTGGTCGTGATGGATGGGCAGGTGGCCCAGATAGCCGCGCTTGCCCAGCGGAACGCCGTTGTGCCGCAGGATCGCGTAGGCCATGTTCAGGTGGTGGAAGAAGTTCGGCACGGCGAACGCGTAGAAGTAGTCTCCGCCGTAGACCCAGCCCCCGTTGAGCATCCGCAGGTCCCTGATCTTCCGCGTCTCGGCGCCGTCGAACCGCGCCGCGTCGAACCCGTCGAGGTACTCCGCCACCGCCGCGATGCGCGCCGAGAGCTCGTCGAGCGTGGTCTCCTCGTCGGCGTGGGACGGCGGGGACTCCCCGGTGACGCGCGCCGGCGCGAACTTCGCCGAGTCGCAGGCGGCCTGGATCTGCTGCACGAGCGAGAACTGGTCGGGCGCGAGGCGCGCCGTGACCAGCCGGTCTGCGTCGAAGCCACGCTCGGCGGCGTAGGTGCGGGCCTGGTCGAGCCACCCGTGCAGGTTGCGGAGCATCTTGGACAGGATCTTCAGGGACGCGTGCATCGGACCTCCGGGCGGGCCCTCTCTATGGTCGAGCGAGCGCGCCGGGTGCTCGCGGGGCCTACTCGGTGTCGGTCCAGTGGGGGTAGTCGCTGCGCAGCTTCGACATCCCGAAGTGCGCCTCGACCCACGCGATCAGCTCGGGCTCGAGCGACAGATCCCGAGTGTTTCGGGGCTCGGAGAGGTCGAAGACCCGGTGTGCGCCGTCGGGGGCGTACAGCTCGACCTCGCGCGGCAGGTTCATGACCACGAAGTCGGCGGCGACGCCGTCGTAGTGCTTGGACGTGCGGGCGCCACGCTCGGTGGCGTAGACGACGTCGAAGGCATCGGCCATCCGCCGCGCGGCCTCCTGCGTGGCGCGCCAGCCGTCGGGATGCCGCCAGGTGATGTCGACCTTCGCCCAGGCCTTCGCCGCGTCCAGCCGCCGGACCATCGACGACACGCACGAGCTGCTCTTGCAGCTCCGCAGCTCGTGGGCCCCCCACATGAGGTAGCCGCGCTCCCGGTACCGGAGGAACGACGTGAGGTGGACCTCGCCCCCCTGGAACTGCAGCTGCATGACGAGCGCCGCGATGCGCGACGGGAAGGTGCTCTCGGGGCGTTTGTCGTACAGCGTGGTGTACATCTCGTGGTCGTCGGTCGGGCTGCGGTACCGCATCGTCCAGTTGGGGCCCAGCACCTCGCCGTCCTCGGCCTTCGGGAAGGCCTCCTGCGGTGGCGGCTTGTCGACGGGGACCTCGCTGGCGCGGTGCGGGTAGATCCGCGACCGCCCGCGGAACACCTCGTCGGGGTGGACGAGGATCCCGAGCGAGCGGGCTCGGCCGGAGCCGACCGAGAAGGGCTCGCCGCGCCGGGCCTCGCCGGCCGCGAGGACGTCGTCGAGGAAGTAGAGCAGGTCGTCGACGTCGACCGCGCGGGCGGTGATCTCGCGCGCGGAGCGCAGGAGGGGCTCGTCGTCGGGCGTGGACGCGATCTGCAGGAGGAGCCCGCCGGTCAGGTCGACGCCGGCGAGCTCGATGGCCCACTCCCCGAGCTGCTCGGCGGCCTGGGCGAACATCTCGCGGCGGTCGTCGGCCTCGGTGAGGACGGTGAACGAGCGGTCGGCGGCGATGGGCGCCAGCGGCTCATCGGCGGCGAGGGCGGCCCCCAGGCATGCAATCCAGGTGATCATGCCTTGGGGATAGCACGGTCACGGCCTTCAGATCAGCGAGCCGGCCACGGCGTTGAAGCGGTTGGCCTGGACCTGGATGGCGACGCTGGTGGAGGTCTGGATCTGGTCGCGGGCGAGCTGCACGGACTCGAGGGCGAGGTCGGCGTCGAGGAGGGAGCTCTGGGCGGAGGACAGGTTGAGCTGGTCGTCGGCGGCGTGGCGGAGGGCGGAGTCGAGGCTGGACAGGGACGCGCCGTAGGACGAGCGGTAGCTGCTGACGGTGTTGATGGCGGAGTCGATGACGTCGAGGGCGGCCTGGGCGTTGGCCTGGCTGCTGACGTCGGCGCCGGTGACCCCGAGGGTGGTGGCGGTGAGGTCGCCGAGGGCGACGTCGACTTGCGACGAGGGATTGCCGGTGACGCCGACCTGCAGCGAGACCTGGGTGGTGGAGCCGTCGGTGAGGGACGTCGAGAGGTAGTCGGTGCTCTCGGCGATGCGGGTGATCTCCTGGGACAGGGCGTCGTACTCGTTCTGGAGGTAGCTGCGCTGGGCGTCGTTGATGGTGCCGGAGGAGGACTGGACGGCGAGCTCGCGCATGCGGCCGAGGAGCTCGTGGACCTCGGAGCTGGCGGCATCGGCGGTCTGGACGAGGCCGATGCCGTCGTTGGTGTTGCGCATGGCCTGGGTGAGGCTGCGGTTGGCGGTGGCGAGGCCCTCTCCGACGGCGAGGTCGGCGGCGGACGAGATGCGTCGGGCGGCGGCGATGCGCGCGAGGGTCTTGGAGAGGCTGCTGGTGGCCGAGCCGACACCGCTGATGGCGCTGATGGCGGCGAGGTTGGTCTGCGAGAGGCCGGACATGGGAGCTCCGCGATGTGTAGGGGACGCCCCTCGCAACGGATCTCTGGCGGAACTCGTAAAGGGTTTCGCATGGGGAATGCGAATGTGGGTTTCAGATCCGGCCGCGGCCGGGAGGCATCGGGGGTCGAATCAGACGGTCACGGAGGCATCCGGCACTCAATCAGACAAGCGCCTGCCTGGCTGACGAGCGAACCCACGGAATCGAGGAGGCCCGGTGCCCCGATGGCCGCGTGGGGGCCGAAACTGTCTGATTGAGCCCCCGATGCCTCCGTCGTTGTCCAACTCGAGGGCACTTGCCTCCCAGCCGCCGGGGCTGGCCGCCCCCGCCAGGTGGCCGCGACCTCCGTGCTCCGCGGCAGACGCGGCCCCGCAGGGGTCCGCGCGCCGCGGCGCGGAGCGCAGTGTCGCCGGCTATCCCACACCTCTGTCTGCAGCGCATGGCCACCTCCACGCTGCCGCCACCGAGATCGCCGATTCGGAACCCCGGATCGCGACCTCGCCCGCGCGACGACGCATCCGACGCCCCGGCTCGATACGAGGGCACCCGAAGCGCGCGCAGCACGCCGATGGGCAGCCCCCGCCCTTCCGCTCCCGGCGTCGACCAGCCCAGGAACGCGGCCACCTCCGGCTCGGCATAGAGCCGGGCGCCGCTGTCCAGGATGTCGGCCACCAACCCCTGCAGGGGTGCCTCCCGCAGGTGGCGCCACAGCAGCTCCCGCAAGATCCATGGGTCGATCCGGTAGACGTAGCGGTGTACGTCGAGGGCCAACACGTAGCGGAACCGCCGCATCCCGCCCAGGGCGCGCAGCACGGCGCGGTGCGAGCCGCGACCGTCGATGCAGGCATCGCTGTGGTCGATGAAGCGCCGGTCCATCCGGGGCGCCACCACCCGGTGCAGCGCGTGGTGGACCACCCGGTCGCGGACGGGCGCGGCAGCCACGAACCGGCGCTTCGGATCGGTGATCCGCACGCACCGGTACGGGCCCGGTCGCGACACCACCCCTGGAGACCTCCCCTATCGCCTCATCTCGTGTCCTCTCTGCCGCACTCGGTCGACAGCTCGGCCTGGCGCGTCGACCGTGTGCGCGCCGCGCAGCGGCGACGCGCACCGAGGCCACCTCGCTCCTGCCGTGCACAAGGCCCCTGGCGACACGTCCTTCGCCGCGCAGGACGGCTGGCGCGGTGTGGGCGCCGTGGCTTCCCCCGACTCCCCAGGGATGGCGCCCACCCCCACGCGAAGGGTCTCGTCGCGCGCGTGGAGCGCCTCGGCATGTCGACGGCGGTACCGCTCCGCCAGCGCTGCGTGCGCCTCCGGGAGGTCCGGCGCGATCTGCAGCGCCCCGTGCAGCCCCCTGGTCGACCTCCAGCTGCTTGAGCGACGCGGCGCGCTCGGTCGCCTCCGCCTCCGCGGCCTTCGACCAGCCTGGGGCCTTCGTCTCCTCGGGGTCCCAGGGCAACGTCGCAGCGAGGAGCTGCGCACTCTCCTCCCGCAGCGGCGCCGCCTGACGGACGAGCGCGTCCGCCTCCGCGACACCCTCCAGCGCGCGCTCCGTGACCTCCAGCGCCTGCTCCCGGCGGCGCGCCCCGTCCAGCCACGCCTCCACTTCCGCCGCGAGCTCGGCGGCGCTCTGGAAGCGCTCGGCGGGCTGTCGCGCCATCGCTCGCTCGCACGCCGCCACCAGCTCGGCGGGGAGCACCGGTCCAGGCCGCCCTTGGCCCGCCCCGAGGGACGAGCCGAACCCCAGCGTCATCCCCATCGGCATCTCCGCGAGCCCCGCCGGCGGACCCGACAGCACCTGACGCAGCACCATCGCCGGCGTGCTCCCTTCGTACGGCGCGTGGCCGGCGAGGATCTCGTACAGCATCGCCCCGAGCGCGTACACGTCGCTCCGCGCGTCGATCTGGTCGACCTCGCCGCGGGCCTGCTCGGGGGGCATGTACGCGGGCGTGCCCACGCCCCATCTCCGTGCGATGCTCATCGGAGGCGCCGAGCGAGCCCATCGTGCGCGAGGTCTGCACGACGTCGAGCTCGCCCGCATTGGCGAGGCCCCAGTCGAGCACGTAGACCTCCCCGAGCGACCCGACCATCACGTTGCTCGGCTTGAGGTCGCGGTGCACGACGCCGCGGGCGTGGGCGTAGGCGACTGCGCGACACACGGACAGGAAGGCATCGACGGTGCGCCGGAAGGTCCAGCCGTTCGCCCCCGGCTGCCAGCCGTAGATCGACGCCTCGTGCACTTCCCGGACGACGTCGGACAGCGTGCGCCCGTGCACTTCGCGCATGGTGAACCACAGCCGACCGTCGGGGAGGGTGCCCACGTCGTGCACGGGCACGATGTTGGGGTGTTGCAGCTGCGCGCTGGCCTGCGCTTCGTCGAGAAACCGGATCAGCGCGGAGGGCTTGGCGAGCAGCGACAGGTGCAGGGTCTTCATGGCCAGTGTGCGGTTGAGCTCGACGTCGCGCACCCGGCGCACCTCCCCCATCCCCCCCTGCCCGATCGGCCCGAGATCTTCGTAGCGGCCGGCGATCCCCTGCTCTCGGGGCACGGGACCGCGGGCGGCCCGCTCCTCCGACGGTGCCAGGTCGACGGGGGAGCGGCCCGGGGCGGCGACGTCGACGGTGCCGGAGGCGCTGGGGGCTCTGGCAGCCACCCCCCCGGTACGGGCGAGCTCGGTGAACAGCGAGGTCAACTCGGGGACCAACGAGGCAGGCAGACCGCGCGCCTGCGTGAACTCGAGGATTTGCGCTTCCACGGGCTCTCCTTGCCCGCCCACTCTAGCGCCTGCGCTGGTTCCCTTCTGCCAGGAGCTGACGACGGGTCCCGCGGGACACGTTTGGTGCAGCCTGGCTGCACCAAACTCGCAGCTCCACTGGGCGTTCGGGATCGCCGGCCGGGGGGCCTGCAGACGGATGCGGCCGAAGGCCACGTTCGGGAGCGGCCACCTGTGGGCCGCGGACGGTTGAGGCTGCGGGGCGTTCGGGAGCGGCCGACTGGGGGGCCGCGGAGGGTTGAGGCTGCAAGCCGCGTTCGGGAGCGG
>CAYMSU010000262.1:0-9170 GCA_964393165.1 uncultured Enterobacteriaceae bacterium | reverse complement strand
AGCACAACGCGATCGTCTGCAACATCGGCCACTTCGACAACGAGATCGACATGGCCGGCCTCGAGGCCATGCGGGCGACCGGTGAGGTCGAGAAGATCGAGATCAAGCCGCAGGTCCACGAGTGGCGCTTCACGAAGACCACCCACGGCCCCCACGGTGGCGGTCACAGCATCATCGTGCTCGCCGAGGGCCGCCTCGTGAACCTCGGCGTGGCCACCGGGCACCCGTCGCTGGTCATGAGCGCGTCGTTCACGAACCAGGTCCTCGCCCAGATCGAGCTGCACCGGCGGGCGGAGGAGTACAAGAACCGCGTCGCCACGCTGCCCAAGCACCTCGACGAGCACGTCGCGCGGCTGCACCTGCACAAGTTCGGCGCCAAGCTCACCGAGATGACGAAGGACCAGGCGGACTACATCGGCGTGCCCGTCTCGGGCCCCTACAAGCCCGAGCACTACCGCTACTGAGCGGCGGCTGACGCTTCGGGAAGTCCGACCGGGGGCCTCGCAGGCTACACCGGTCGGTAGCCGGAGGGTTCATGCAGCAGGACGGGCCTCGCTATCTCGGCATCGACCTCGGAACGACGAACAGCGCCGCGGCGGTGTTCGACGGTAGCGACCTCGAGCTCATCCGCACCGCCGACGGGGCCACGCTGACCCCGTCGGTGGTCCGCGTCGATGGGCAGGGCCGGGTCAGCGTCGGGGCGCGCGCGCGGCGCTTCGCGCAGCGCGACCCCGCCAACACCCACGCCGAGTTCAAGCGCTTGATGGGCACCGGCGCGGCCATCCCGTTCCCTGCGGCGGGGCTGTCGCGAGGCCCCGAGGCGCTCGCTGGCGAGCTCCTCGCCTCGATCCGCAAGGACGTCGAGGCCCAGCTCGGGTTTCTTCCCGAGACCGGGGTGGTCAGCGTGCCCGCGCTGTTCGAGCTCCCCCAGTCCACGGCCACGTCCGAGGCCGCGCGCCTCGCCGGCTTCGAGCGCGTCGAGCTCATCCAGGAGCCGGTCGCGAGCGCGCTCGCCGCCGGCTGGTCCGCCGAGGACGACGGGGGCGGCGCCTGGCTCGTCTACGACATGGGCGGTGGCACCTTCGACGTGTCGCTGCTGGAGACGCGCGACGGCCTGCTGCGCGTGGTCGGCCACGATGGCGACAACTTCCTCGGCGGCCGCGACGTGGATCGCGCCATCGTCGACTGGGCGCTCGGCCAGCTCGCGCGCGACGGCCTCGTCCTCGAGCGCAAGGATCCCGCGATGGCCGAGCCCCTGGGCCGCCTCCGGTCCGCCGCCGAGGAGGCCAAGATCGACCTCACCCGGGCGCGCTCGGCAGCGATCACCGTCGTGCCCGGGCTCGAGGTCGGCGGCCGCACGTGGGACGTCGACCTCGAGCTCACGCGCGAGACCCTCGAGGGCCTCCTCGAGCCGCTCGTGGCCCGCTCGCTCACCGTGTGCGAGCGCCTCCTCACGAGCCATGGGCTGCGCCCCGAGCAGCTCCGCCGCGTGGTGCTGGTGGGCGGTCCCACCGTGATCCCCTACCTCCGCGAGCGGGTCGCGCAGACGCTGCTCGCGGACTTCAGCGAGGGGCTCGACCCCATGACGCTGGTCGCCCGCGGCGCGGCCATCTACGCCGCCACCGCGGGGCTCGACGCGCGGCCCGCGCAGCCCTCCAGCCTCGTCCGCGGCCGCCGGGTGTGGCTGCAGTACCCGGCGATGTCCGCAGACCTGCACCCGCACGTCGCCGGCCGGGTGCTCGACGGCGAGGATCCGGCCCCCGAGCAGCTGCGGTTCGTGCGCGACGACGGCGACTGGGCGTCGGAGTGGACCGACGTGGGCGCCGACGGCGGGATCGTCGTGATGCTCGCGCTCCGCGCCCGGGCCCCCAACGTGTTCCGCGTCGAGGGGCGCCGCGACGGCGAGCCCGTGGACCTCCGGCCCCACGAGATCACCGTCGTGCAGGGCATGACCATCACCGACCCTCCGCTGTCGCGCTCGGTGGGCGTCGCGCTGGCCAACGATCGTGTGCGGGTCTACCTGCAGCGGGGCACACCGCTGCCCGCCAAGCGCACGTTCGTGCACCACACGATCGAGAGCGTCGCCGGCGGCGAGGGCGCCTCGGTGCTCACGATCCCCATCGTGCAGGGCGAGCTCGACGACGCCCACCTCTGCCGCCTCGTGGGGCGCCTCGAGATCGGCGGAGGGGCGCTGGAGGATTCGCTGCCCGCGGGGTCGGAGGTCGAGGTGACCGTCGAGGTGGACCGCGGGGGGCGGCTGCGCGCTCAGGCGATGGTCCCTCGGCTGCAGCAGGTGTTCGAGGAGGTCGCGCACCTGGTCGTCCCCGACGCGCCGCCGGAGACCCTCGCGCTGCAGCTCGAGGGCTTGAAGACCCGGGTGGAGGCGGCGCGGGCCGCGGCCCTGCGCAACGACGACGCCACCGTCCAGGATCGGCTGTACGACGTCGAGTGGTCGATGCAGGACGCCGCCTTGGACATCGACGCCGCTCGCGGGGGCGACGCCGACGCGGCCCAGAAGGCGCGGCGTACGCTGATCGAGCTGGATGCCCAGCTCGCCGAGCTCGAGGAGGCCGGGGCGTGGCCCGAGCTCGAGCTGCAGGCGCGGCAGCGGGTGGCCTGGGCGATGTCCTGGATCGAGTCGCACGGCACCGATCACGAGCGCAAGATGGTGCAGGACGCGGCGGCGGCGGTCGAGTCTGCGCGGTCCAGCCGGCGCGCGGCCGAGCTGCAGCGTCAGCTCAAGGTCGTCACGCAGCTGGGCACGTCGGCGTTCTTCCGGGACCCCGACGCGTGGCGCTTCACGTTCGAGCAGGCCGCGTCCGACGTCAGCCAGGCCACCGATCTGGCGCGGGCCCAGTCGCTCGTGGAGCAGGGCCGGGAGGCCCTGCGAGCCGGCGACCGTGGCCGGCTACGGGGGATCGTGCAGGAGCTGTGGCGGCTGCTCCCCGCCGACGTGCGCGATCGCAGCCTGGGCCACGGGTCGGGCCTGCGCTGAGCGGGCGGAGCGCCCGGAGCAGCGCCACTCCTGTCTGCTCCCCAGTTCTGGAGACCGGAGGGGCCTGCACGTCACGCGGGGCCTGCGCATGCAGGCGTGGACGACGTCCCTTCGGCTCCGCGGGCCAGCGGCGCCGCCTTGCGGGACGGCGACAGGCCCCGGGCGCGGAGGCCCCGACCTCCAGCGGGGGAGCGCCCGCCCCGCACGCGGCTCGGTCTGCGCCCGGTGAGCGACGGTCGGCCCCAGGCGCGCGCCCTCCGCCGCTCGCGGAGCGTCCGTGGCCCCAGGCGTGGGCCCGACGTCGGTCGCCGAGTCGCGGGCGGGCCCCCTCACGGACCAGAATCTGCCTGGCTTGCGAATGGGGCAACGAGCTGGAGGGCGCGCGGCGCGCCGCCGCGCGCGGTGGTGGGGACAAGCCGGGTCATCCTGCACGTCCGCCATACATGTCGTTGGCGCGATCGGGAGGGTGGGGTTCGGCCGCCGCCGTCTGCGGGCCCCCCACGACCGCGGGGCCCACGGCGAGGCGCTCCGTGTCGGCTGGGTGTCGGCCGGGCGAGGGTCGGCCCCCGCCTCGACGCCGGCCCCCCGCCCCTCCTCGGCCAGTCGCGAAGCGCAGGCCGAGCGCCCGGTGCAGGGCCACCCCTGTCCTCCGGGTGAGCTGCACAGAACTCGGGACTTCTCCGGTTCTCCTCCGCGTTGTGTGACCTATTTGCACGCAACTCCAGGGATGTCCGGACATCGGCCGAGTTGTGTCCGGATCGAGCACACAACTCCGAGGAAGAGGAGAGATCCGTGGCGTTGTGTGCAGGGCGGACTCCGGCTCGGTCGTAAGGCCGCCGCTCCCGAACGTGGCCTTCGGCCGCAGCCGTCTGCGGGCCTACAGGCCGCCGCCCCCGAACGTTGCCTTCGGCCGCTGCCGTCTGCAGACCCACCGGCCGGCGCCGCGGATGCCGCCGACCAACGCCGCCGAATCCGGCCACCGGCCACGACCTCGCGCGCTCAGGCCTCGTACTGGGCGCGAACCTTCGCCCGCAGCGCGTCGCGCAGCTCGGTCACCCGCCGGTTCATCTCCGCGAGCTCGTGCGCCTTGGCGAGCACCTCCGTCGGGATCTCCGCCGTCGTGAGCATCGCCTCGTCCGCCTGCCCGCCCGCCGCCTTCGTCGCGCGCTTCAAGGCGACCACCGCGTGGACGTAGTCGCTCGCCAGCTTGCCGTCGGCGTCGTCGAGAACCACCCCCTGCTCCAGCAGGAAGCTGTTCAGCTCGACCACCGCGGCGTCGAACCCGCGCTCGTCGAGCGCCTCCCGCCGGATCTGCACGTGCAGCGCCTCCACCCTGTCCCACAGCGCCTGGTAGGCCTCCTGGCGAGCTCGCCGATAGTCCTGGTTCATCGGCGGGGAGCTCCGTCGACGCCGCGCCACGACCACGCCGAGGCCCACGACCACCGCGCCGACCCCCAGGCCCCCGACCAGCCACCCAGAAGGAACCGTGGGCCCGACCTCCTGCGCGGGCGGATCGCGGCGGACCTCCGGCCCCTCCCGGTCCACCGGAGCGACCCGCGCCACCCGGTCGTCCGGAGGCACCCCCACCTCCGTGTGGACCAGCACCATGGTGCCCCCCTCGTGGCCCGGAAACGCCCCCTCCTGCGGGATCTGCCCCGCGTTGATCGACACGAGCTCCCGCACCCTCGGGAACAGCGCCTCCGGCGTGACGTACCGCGAGCCCGCGTCAGCCAGCTCCTGACGCAGGAAGTAGGCGAACACCGACAGCCCGTCGCGGTACTGGTCCACGACCGGCTCCATGCCGCCCGAGGTCATCACCCAGCGGCTCTCCTTGCGGGCCAGGCGGCGCGCGGTGGCCACCGCCGGCGGCTCCGCAGGGGCGGCCGCCCGGCTGCTCCGGAACAGCGACCCCGCGAAGCAGGAGTCCGAGACCAACCACACGTGCTGAGCGCCCAGCGCGTTCACGCTGCTCGCCACGTCCGCGTTCGAGACCCAGTTCGTGCGGCTGTCCTCGCTCGCGTCGGCCGGGAGCCAGTACCCCTCCTTCGTGGCCTCGTCGTACACGCCGTGGCCCGCGTAGTACACGACCACCGCCTCGCAGTCCGCGACCTCCTTCTCGATCGCCTCGAGCGACCGGAGGACCTGCTCGCGCGTGGGATCCCGCAGCACCTCCGTCCGAAACCCGTAGCGCTGCTTGAGCACCTCCTCCAGCGCCTCCACGTCGTTGCCAGGGGTGTCGAGCGACCCGATCCGCGCATCGTCGTAGGACGCCACCGCGATCAGCAGCGCCCGGTACCCGCACAGCCCGATCTCGGCGCCGACGACGGGCGGCTCCTCGGCCAAAGCGAAGCCGCCAACCCCCCCAGCACGCCCACGAGCCCACCGACCATGCCGCCTCCTGCGACCGCCAGCCTACCCGACGACGCCACCCAGGATCGCCACCACGACCGCGAGCAGCAGGAGCCCGCCCAGCACCACCGCGGCGACCCGCGTGTAGCTGATCGGCGCCTCCCCCACGAGGTGGCCGGTCTGGCCGTGGACCAGCACGCGGTACGGGTGCTCGCGGTAGCGGTAGGCGCCGATGAGCACCGGCACGAGCACCGGCTTTCCGGTGAGATCGTGGACGAGCGCGCTCGTGCGGATGTCGAGCAGCCCCTCAGAGGCCTGGATCGCTTCGGCGTGGCGCGCCTGGAGCAGGCGGTGGGCGCGGGCGGTGGCCGCGCTCCGGGTGAGCTCGGAGACCTCGTAGGGCACGTCCGCCGCCTCGGGATCGAACGGCTCGAGGGCCTCCCGATAGGCCCCGAGCTCGCTCAGCTCGGCCTGGGTGAGCGCCGTGCTCGCCACGATCAGCACCTGCTCGTACTCCGCCTCGGCGCGCCCCGACACCGGCCGCTTGCCCGCCTGGGTGGCCGCGGAGACGAGGCCCGTCCAGTGCGTCTCCACCCTGCCCGCGTAGGCCCACGCCGGCAGCAGCAGCGGGGTGAGCTCGATCTCGGCCTTCCGCAGGTCGCCGGGGTACCAGAACGACGAGCGCGCGAACGCGACGAACGCCTCGCGAGCGCCGGCCTCGGAGACCTCGAACGGGATCGCCCCGACCGGCGGCTCGATCCCCTCGACGGTGCGCGAGACGAGCTCGGCCGCCGCGGCCCCACAGAACAGGCACCCAGGGAGCGCCTGGCCCGGGCGGGCCTGGATCGCGCCGCCGCACTGGCGGCACGAGATCGCGGTGAGGGCGGTCATCCGAGCCCCCAGGCGAGCGCCGCGGTCCCCGCGACCAGCAACACGGCCGCCGCCACCGCCGACGCGATCTTGGCGGCGCTGACCGGCACGGAACCCACCACCTCGCCGGTCTGCCCGTTCACGAGCATGCGCACCGGCCCCTTGGGCCCGTCGAACACCGCGATCCACACCGGCAGGAGCACGAGCTGCACGTCCTGCAGCTCCTCCGCAGTCTGGCAGGACAGTCCCCGGGAGGTGTCGCCCGGCAGGTGCGCCCCGGCGACCGCCGCCTTCGCCCGCTCCCGCAGCTCCTGCGTGGCGGTGGCCCGCGCCTCGGCGTGCGCGATCGTGGGGAGCTCGGCCGGGACCCCCGCGACCATCGCCGGGGCGTAGGGCTTGGCCCGCCCGAGGTCGAACGGCTCCAGCGCGTTCGCGAGGGCCTCCGGGAGCCCACGGCTCGCGCTGACCAGGTGGTCGTGCCACTGCCCCACGTGGCTGCCCCGCAGGTCGTGCCACTCGGTCTCCCGCACCTGGCGCGTGCGCGTGACCGTCTTTCCGTCCTCGGTCGTGGTGTAGGTCTCGGTGCGGTACCAGTACAGGCCGATGTCGGCCCCGAACGACGTGCGGGTGATCGCGTCGAACGTATAGAACGGCACCATCACGGCCCGGAGCTCGCTCGGCCGGGCCGCCCGCCGCAGCGAGTCCGGGGCCCACAGACGCCCGGCAAGGTGCTTCGACAGCCGGCGGCCCGCCCGGTCGCGGTCGAGCACGAAGGGCAGCACGCGATCGACGGGCTCTTCGGCGGCCTGCGTGTCGACCAGGGGGCTGTCGCAGAACGCACAGGTGGTCGACAGCTCGTGCTCGTCGAGCTGCACGGCGGCTCCGCAGTTCTGGCAAGCGCGGGTGCTCACCGCCTTCGCGTAACCGAGGCGCCAGGGCAGGCGACGCAACCGAGGACGTCGTATGAGGTCGAGCAGCCAGGAGCTCCTATGTCCGAAGACCTGACCGCCCTCCGCGAGCAACGCGTCGTGGGGCGCATCGCCAAGATCGCCCCGTGGCTCGGTCCCGATGCTGTCAACGTGCGCTGCACGGCCGGCCAGGGTGCGCTGGTGCCCCTGCTCGACGCGCGGCGGCAGCTGCACGAGATCGCCCGCGTCCCGCCCTGGGATCCCCACCGCCTGCGGGCGGGGATCTCCCGTCGCCTGCTCGGGGATGCCGATCAGACGTCGGTGAACGAGCTCGTCGCGGACCTGAACCACGCCGGGAGCCTGCGCCCCGAGGCCGTGATCGTGATCGAGGCGGCGGAGCACGCCGACGAGCAGACGATCGCGGTCCTCCGGCGGGCCCACCAGGAGCCCGAGTGGCTGAAGGTCCCGGTCATGGTGTTGTTCGAGGAGCTCCCGACCAGCGGACCGGCCTGCGCGCTCGCCCTGCAGCTCGGCCTCACGCCGGTCGAGCCTCCGGTCGCGCCCGCCCCGGCCCCCGCCGAGGTCCAGGTCGTGCTCCGGGCAGCCGCCCACCTCGGCACCACGTTCGCCGCGAAGAACGTCGCGGACCTGCTCGGCTGGGAGCTCGTACAGGTCCTGGTCGCGCTCCAGGAGGCCGCCGACCTCGGCGAGCCCCTGACCGACAACGGCGATGGCGTGTTCGGGCTGCCCCCGGCCCGGGTGGCGCCCCTGCGCGAGGGGGTGCTGCCTACGCTTCGCGCCTTCTGGTCGCGCCGCAGCGCGCCCCCGCCGGATCTCCCCCCTGCCGAGCGCCCCGCGGAGCAGCGTCGGACCGAGCCCCGTCAGACCGAGGCCCCCGCGCCGCCCAAGCCCGCCACCGCGCCCACCCCGCGCCCCGCCGCGGAGCGCGCGATGACCGTGGCCGCGGCCGCCGGGCAGGCCCTCGATCGCGGAGACGCCGAGCGCGCCGAGGCCCTCGCGTCGCAGGCCCTGGGGTTGCTCGGAGAGCCCCGCGAGGAGCACCGGCTCCTGCGGGTCGGGATCCTCCTCGAGCTCGCCCAGGCCCACTGGCGCGGCAGCGGCGAGACCAGCACCCTGCACGAGGCGCTGCGCATCGCCGACCAGGCGCAGGGCCTGCTTCAGCCTGCGGATCCCGCGGACATCGTCGCCGGGGCCCTCGCGGTGGGGGCCGGGATCCGCTACGATCTCGGCCAGCCCGACCACCTCTCCGACGCGCTCCACAAGCTGGTCGAGGCCAGTCGCCGGCTGCAGGAGGCCGGCAACTCCCTCGCCGCCGCGCGGCTGCTCAACGACCAGGCCGCCGTGTGGGTTCGGCTCGGCGATCCGGTGCGCGCGGCCCACCTGCTGCAGAAGAGCCGCGAGGCGTTCACGAGCGCCGCTGCCGGCGACCAGGATCCCCGGGTCGTGCGGATCGAGCTCGCGGAGACGGAGCACCTGCTCGCTCGGCTGCCGTTTCACGCCCCGCCCCGGCAGGGGCTCGAGAAGGAGGCGCTGGAGGCGGCGCTGCGCAGCGCCCACACCGCCGCCGGGCTCTACCAGGAGCAGCCCGATCCGCTGTCCCTCGGGCGGGTGATGGAGACCCAGGGGCGCCTGCTCGCCCGAGCCGGCGATCTCGACGGAGCCCTCGAGCGCCTGCGGCGTGCGGCCACGCTGCAGGAGGAGCTGCGCGACGCCCTCGGCCTCGCGCGCACCGCCGCGGCGCTGGCCGAGGTCCTCGCCGCCAAGGGGGAGCCCGCCCATGCCGTCCGACTGATGGGCGACTCGGTGCGGCTCAACCTCGAGGTGGGCACGCCGCTCGGCCTCGCCTACAACCGGCGCAGCGTCGAGCAGCTCGCCCGCCGGCTCGCGGACAGCCCGCAGGTCGCTGACAGCGTCGGTGCGCTGCTCGAGACCCTGCGTCGCGCCGAAGAGATCGTCGGCGTGACGGAGCTCCCCCCCAACCTCCCCGACGCTCTCCCGCCGGGATGAGGCGGGGCGCGCTCGCCTGG
>CAYMSU010000261.1:0-9194 GCA_964393165.1 uncultured Enterobacteriaceae bacterium | reverse complement strand
GAAAGCAGAAACGAAATCAGCGTCAGGGAAAGAACCGGGGTGGCAACGAGAACATCTGGCTCATGCAGGCCGACGGCACCGACCTCGAGCCGCTGACCGAGGAGGAGGTGGCCCGCTGCACGCACCCCGTCTGGGATCCGACCGGACCCTACGTGGTGTTCCGGCGGCGGACCGTCGACACCCGCTCGATTGGCGTCACCGAGCTGTGGCAAGCCCACGTGGAGGGCGGGAAGGGGTTCGCGCTGACCGAGCTCGACGCACACCCGCACGCCGGCGAGCCCTGGCCCGACGACACCCGCTACCTCTACTTCTCGTCCCGCCAGGGGCGCTTCGAGTACGACAAGGACCCGGTGGCGGGACTCTGGCGCGTGATGCGCCTCGATCGTCGCACCGGTGAGCGGCGCCCCATCGCCTTCGGCCCCGGGTCGGCGAGCCGTCCCACCCTGTCGCCCGACGGCAAGGCCCTCTACGTGGTCACGCGGCGCCGCGCGAGCACGCTGCTCGAGCGTCTCGAGCTCGGGACGGGGGACCGCACGGTGGTCGCCGACTGGCTGTCCCCGGATGAGCTCGAGGGCTTCGCGCTGCACGGCACGTACCCCCGGATGGACTGGACCGAGCAGGGCGAGCTCGTGCTGTGGGCGCAGGGCAAGCTCTGGCGTCTCGACCCGGACACCGGCGCGCGCACCGAGATCCCCTTCCGCGCGCAGGGCTCGTGGACACAGCGCGACATCACACGTCCTCGCCTGTCTCTCGAGGACGAGGTGCGCGCGCGCGTGCTCCGCTGGCCGCGTCAGTCCGCGCGCGGCGACTGGGCCTTCTCCGCCATGGGCATTCTCTGGACCCGCGACCCATCCGGTCGGATTCGCCGCGTGTCCGAGGGATCCGGATACGCGCCTGCGTGGTCGCCCGACGGCCGGCGTCTCGCCTGGACCAGCTGGTCCGACGACGAGGGGGGCGCCCTGCACATCACTGACCGGCTCGGTCGGGGGCAGGTCCTGAGGCTCGGCGGTCAGCTCACCAACCCCACGTGGTCCGACGACGGGCGCTCTCTCGTGGTCCTCCGGGGAGTCGGGGGGTCGGTGATCGAGGATCTCGCGGTAGAGCCTTGGTATGAGGCGATGCTGCTCGAGCGGAAGGGCTTCCGCTGGCAGTCGCGCGTCGTCACCAGCCTCGACGCCCGGTGGGGGGATCGCAAGCAGCAGCCGCGCCTACACGCGGGCCGCTTGTGGTTCCTCGAGTTCGAGGCCGAGAAGCCCCGGGGACCGGAGCACGCCACCCTCGTGAGCGTCGCGCTCGACGGCACCGACCGCCAGGTCCACCTGAAGCTCGGGGAGGCCACGGGCGTGGCGATCTCGCCCGACTTCACGCGGATCGCCTACACGCTCGACCATCAGCTGTGGGTGGCGGCGCTGCCCCCGTTCGCGCGCGAGATCAAGGTCGAGGCGCTGCCTCGTGCGCAGCTCACGAAGGTCGTCGGTGACTGGATCGGCTGGAGCCCCGACAGCACCCGCGTGACCTGGGCGGAGGGGCCGGTCCTGAAGTGGCACGCGGTGGACGCGATCTGGGACGACGGCGAGGGGGCGTCCGAGGATCCGTACGGCGACGACGACGCGGAAGAGGAAGACGAGTCCGACGAGCCCGAAGAGGGTTCGGATCCGGAGGCGCTGGAGGACGACGACGGCGTCGAGTCCCTGGAGATCGCGCTGACCGTGCCTCGCTACCGCCCGCTGGGCGCCGTCGTCATCCGTGGCGCGCGGGTGATCACGATGAAGGGCGACGAAGTGCTGGCTGCGGCGGACGTGCTGATCGAGGCAGACCGGATCACGGCGGTGGGGCCAGACCTCGAGGCCCCCGCGGGGGCTCGCGAGCTCGAAGGGGCGGGGAAGACGCTGCTCCCCGGACTCGTCGACGTGCACGCGCACCTGCACTTCTCGAGCGGCGACATCCTGCCGGAGTCCGAGTGGCGCTACGAGGTCGCGCTCGACTACCCTGCGATCGAGCACGCGCTGCCCACGGCTCCGGTGTACCGCGACGTGATCGAGTTCTTCGCGGCGTCCACCGGCGGCGACGGGGACGGCTACGGCACGTTCTACACCCCCACCCTGGCCGTGGCGTACGGGGGCCTGTCGGGCAAGCACTACTTCATCCAGCGTGACTTCCCGGTGGCCGACGACCCGTGGCTGCGTCGGCACTACCCCGCACGGCAGCTCGAGGCGGAGCTGTGGCGAGCCGAGGTGATGGCGCACCCGAGCGACTGGCGCTTCCAGCAGGTGGCCCGAGACGCGGCTCGGCTCGCCGATGCCGGTGGCAAGGTCACCCTGGGCGCCCACGGCGAGCTCCAGGGCCTCGGAGTGCACTGGGAGCTGTGGTCGCTCGCGACGGAGGGTGCTCTGTCGCCTCATGCCGCGCTTCGCGCAGCGACGCTCGATGGAGCTCGGTACATCGGCATCGACCACGAGGTGGGGTCGATCGAGGTGGGCAAGCGGGCAGATCTGCTCCTCGTCCACGGAAACCCGCTCGAGGATCTCTCGGTCAGCACGCGGATCGTCGCTGTGCTCAAGAACGGCGAGATCGTCGTCGAGCGTGACGACGGGTGACGATCGGGGCCTCCGTCCGTCATGCTGTGCAGGGGACGGACGGAGACGGCGCGATGCAGACGCGTGGGCTTGTGGTGGCGGGGCTCGTCGGGGTGGCAGTAGCGGCGTGTAGTGGATCGAGCGGGCCGACCGACGCCGGCGACGACGCCACGCAGCCGACTGCGTCGGACACGGGCAGCGAGGATCGCGAGGAGGAGACCGGTGACTCCGGCACGCCCGCGCCGGTGCCCGCGGCCTGTGACGATCCCGCCGCGTTCGTCGGCGAGGGGGCGGACACGCTGACGGTGACTGGCGGGGCGGAGTTCTGCGTGCTCTCCGTGGCCCAGCCCGAGGAGATGGTTGCACTGCGGAAGGTCACCGTCCTCCCGGGGAGCTACGCGTGGCCCGACGCGGCGGGCACCGGGCCCTACCGCCTGCCCTTGTGCGTCGCGTCGAAGGCGGGCACCACCGAGGGCCTGCGCGCGGGCAGCGTGACCTACAGCTCCGACGTGGGGCTCGTCACGGCCGTCTACCGGCAGTCCTACTCGCTCGGAGCGAAGTCCGAGTCGTTGGAGCTCGCCGTCGAGCAGGGTGGGCCAGCGCCGCCCTCGCCGGCGCTGGACGGTCAGATGGTCGCGCAGGAGGGGAAGAGCTTCACCCAGCTCGATCTGTCGGTCTGCAGCGACGAGGTGGGCTGCTGGTCGCTCACGCCCTGTGCCACGCCGAAGACCGGGGCCGCCGACGTGCTCACCTTCGCCCGCGGCGAGCTCGCGCTGCACCTCGACGTGGTCAGCGACGGTCGGGTGTGGATCGATCCCCCCCGCGTGCTGTACAAAGCAGAGGTCGCGCTCGACGGCACCACCTTCGCGCAGGAGAGCTACTTCTCCCTGGGCTACCGGTATGCCGCACACGGGCTGGACCGGGAGCTCCTCGTCATGTTCGAGGAGGATCCAGTGTCCGGCGCCTGCGGCATCCAAGGGCGGTACGGGCGCACGGAGGAGCAGCGGCTCTGGCTTATCGACTGCGACGGCGAGGAGCTCGAGGACCTGGGGTCGTTCACGGTGACCGAGGGGCAGTAGTTCACCTTGTCCAGGGTCCCCTGCTCGCGCTGGCCGTGCTCGCCTGCCATCCGTCGTCCGACGACCCGGAGGCGGTCGACGAGCCCACGCCGCTCGAGGCGGCGGTCGCCACCCCCACACCCGGGGCTCTC
This sequence comes from uncultured Enterobacteriaceae bacterium, assembly GCA_964393165.1. GTDB lineage: Bacteria > Myxococcota_A > UBA796 > UBA796 > DRPG01. The sequence goes on along the minus strand of CAYMSU010000261.1, from coordinate 5,408 downwards.
CTTCCGTCGCCGCTGCGGGGGCTCCGGGCGACCCCGATCAGCGACCTGCCGACCGTGCTCCGGGTCTCGTGGCCGCAGGAGGCCTCCGCGCATGCGTGGGTCGAGTTCCGGTACGGAGGGGGAGAGTGGCAGCAGAGCCCCGTGCGCCAGGTCCCCGCAGGCGTAGGAGAGGCGATCGTTCTCGGGGTGCCCTACGGTGCCGAGGTCGAGTACCGCGTGGTGGAGGGCGACGAAGACGGGCATCGCGGGACGGTCGTGCACGGACCGCAGGTCCACGCCATCGCCGAGCGGCCCGAGGGTCTCCCCGAGGTCGAGATCCTCGTCGACGAACCCACGCTGTGGGACGCGTCCCGCCCGTGGCTCATCACCAGCATGAACGACGACGCCTCGCCTCGGCGCGGTCGCTGGTGGGTGTTCGTGATGAACCGGGCCGGCGAGGTGGTCTGGGCCCAGCGAACCAGTCGGGACTACGTCTCCCGCCACGTGAGCGTCTCCCTCGACGAGCGCGCGCTGCTCGTGGACCGCGCGACCTACTGGATCGCCTTCGACGACGGGGCGGGGTCCCGCGTGGTCGAGCAGACGCTCGATGGGCAGATCCACCACACCTGGCTCACCCCGGGCCTGCACCATCCCTTCGTGCCGCTTCCCGGCGGAGAGATCGCGTGGCCCGCCAAGCAGTCGAACAACTTCGAGACGGTCGAGGCCGTCGACCGCGAGGGGGCTCGGCGCCGCATCTGGAACAGCCGGCCGCTGCTCCAGGAGCTGGGGCAGCCCAAGGCGGGCAGCAACGCGCTGTGGTGGCACGAGGAGACGGACCGGCTGCGGCTCAGCCTGTGGTCGGCAGACACCGTGTTCGAGCTCGACCACGGCGCCGGGGAGGCCGTGCGCTGGTTTGGGCGGATCCCCGGCTCGTGGTCGTTCTCGCCGCCCCAGGCCCAGTTCTGGTGGCAGCACGGCCCGGTGTACACCAACGACGGCACGCTGCTCGTCTCGAGCAAGGATGCGGAGCCGGGCACGGAGACGGTGGTCCGCGAGTACCGGCTCGACGAAGACGCGGAGACCTTGGTCGAGGTGTGGAGCTTCGGCGAAGGCCGGGGGATCTGGGCCTCGCACATGGGCGAGGCGCATCGGCTGCCGAACGGGAACACGCTGCACGTGTACGGCTCGGGAGGGCACATGGTGGAGGCGCTGCCCGACGGCACGGTGGCGTGGGAGGCGAACTGGCGTGGTGACAAGCACAACGGCCACACGACGGCGTGGGATGACCTCTACCGGCTGGCCGGCGAGCGCTTCGGCCGCTGATCGCTTGCGCGTGATAGGCTCGCCGCGCCGAGCGGGAGGGTCCGTGCGCGGATGGTGGGGAGTGGCCGGCGTCATTGCGGTGGCGGCGTGTGGAGAAGGCGAGTCGCTGTGTGATCGGGCCTTCGATCTCGTCGGGGAGTGCCCCGAGGCGGTCGCCACCGACACCGGGGCGTCGTCGGAGGACCTCCTCGCGCAGTGCGAGGACGATCTCGCGGCCTGCAACGACGACGACCAGGCGATCCTCGACGACTTCTACGCCTGCGTGACGGACGCCGAGATCGCCGACTTCTGCGCGATCGGCACGGGCGAGCTGTTCACGCTGGCGGCCTGCTACGGACCGGTCACCTCGGGGCTGTCCGATTCGTGCGCAGAGAGCGCGTTCTTCTCGGTCTCCGGCACGTTCTGACGCGCTCGGCCGGTCCTCGACCTCTCAATAGAGGTAGGTCGCTCCAGCATCGTCGAGAGATCCGCCAGGCAGGGGGGCGGTGTGAACCCCCGCCGCGCCTCCGCTCTCCTTGTTGGCGCCGACCGCCAGCGTGGTCCCTGCCGGTTCGAGCGCGACCGCTTGCCCCACACGATCCCCGAGTCGAGGCCGCGGGGACTTGAGGTAGGCCAGCTCCCGCCACGGGGCTCCTGGAGGCTGCTCGAACAGGTACACGGCTCCCGCGTTCTCCCGGTCTCCGTCCGAGGGGTCGCCCGAGACTCCCGCACCCGCACCGTCCTCGCCTGGGGCGGTCACTGCGATCAGGGTGCCCGACGCGTCGATGGCCACGGCGTGACCGAAGTTATCCCCCGCGTCGGCGTTCGACGCCTTCAGGTAGGTTGGCTCCCCCCAACGGTGGTGCCGAAGCTGTCGACCTCGGTGGTGTCGGAGCCCTTGACGAAGGCCTCCTCGGACCATCCCGTCTCTGCGCGACGAAACACGTAGGCGGCGCCATTGAGGATCCCGTCGTCGTCGTCGAGCGGAGCTTCCGCGAGGATGCCGGTGACGGCCGAGTCTTCGAGAGGGGCCCCGACTGCGAGCACGCTCCCGTCACCGCTGAGCGCGACCGACTCTCCGAACCGGTCCATCGCGTCGGCGTTGGGCGCCTTGACGTAGGCCTCCTGGTTCCACGAGCCGCCGATGCGGCGGAACACGTACACGGCGCCGGCTGCGTGCGCGGCGAGCTCGCTCCCCGGATCGGGGTCGATGCCGTGAGACAGGCTCCCCTCGAACGGCGCGCCTACCGCGAGCGTGTCGCAGTCGGCGGACAGCGCGAGGCTGTCGCCGAAGGAGTCGAAGGATCCTGCGTTGGATGCCTTGACGTAGGCCTCCTGGCGCCACCGGCCCGTGCTCGGGTTCTTCCCGAAGAGGTACACCGCGCCTGCTCCTCGAGCGGAGTTGTCCTGCTGGTCGCCGTTCACCCCAGTGGCGGCGCCGTCCTCGCCGGCGGCTGCGACCGCTGGTCAGGTCGGCGACGCCCGCCCACGACAGGCCGAGTTCCTTGACGTCGTAGTCGACGTGGAGCGACACCTCCGGAGGGGGCCGCGCCTCGTCAGGGGGCGTGCTGTCCGAGGCCTCTCGGGGAGGCCCCCTCGTCTCGGGCGCGGTGGGGCCAGAGTCCGCGGTGTCGCCGGGCACCGCGGCGCCTCGTAGGCACCCCGTCCCCAGGACCGCGCCGATCCAGACCGAGGGTCGCATACAAACCTCCAACGCTGCCTGCGCTATCCGGGGAGGCGTCGTGCGACGAGAGGACTTCGGGCTACCCGTGGGGGCTCAGTCGAGCGGCCAGAAGAGCACACGAGCGTGCTCGGTGCTCGGGTCCTCGAGGTCGGTGATCTTGATGCCATAGTCGCTGATCGACAGCAGGTTGTCCTCGATCACCACGCTGCGCCGCATCGACGCGTACCACAGGTCGTCCGGGCAGGCCCGCGTGCGCTCGTCGCCCTCGTCGTACCAGCGGTACAGGCACTCGCTGTCGTCGACGAGGTCGGCGTGGCCGACCTTGCCGAGCTCGGTGAGCGTGGACTCGCCCACCGCGAGGGACCACATGCCCGAGAACCCGGTGCCAAAGCCGGTGCTCTCGTCCCAGTCCCACGTGTAGACCGGCAGCGACAGGACGTCCCGGTGGTAGGTGAACGCGTGGTGGTCCCACAGCGCCGCCGACCACGACCAGTCGTCGGAGGTCAGGACTCGCTGGGCGACCCGCGCGGGCGCGGTGAGGTCCGACACGTCGAACAGGTTGACCGACAGGCCGCGGATGTTGCCTTCCTCGTCGCCGTCCATCCCCACGCCGAGCAGGTGATCGTCGCCGACCGGGTGCAGGTACGAGCTGAAGCCGGGCATCTCGAGCTCGCCCATGAGCCGCGGGGCGGACGGCACCGACAGGTCGAACGTGAACAGCGGATCGATCTGGCGGAACGTCACGACGTAGCCCTCGTCGCCGAGAAAGCGCGCCGCGTAGATCTGCTCCCCGGGGGCGAAGCCGGTCACCGCGCCGACCTGCCGCAGCGACTGGTCGAGCACGAAGACGTTGTTCGCGCCCTCCTCCTCCTCCTCACGGAGGCCCCACCACCAGTCGATGTCGGTGGTCGCGACCCGCAGGTGCCCGTCGTGCTCGCTCATCGCGAACTGACTCCACAGCCACCCCGGGACCGATCCGGAGGCGGCGTAGCGCGACGCGTCGCCCGCGAGCTCGAAGCGGTGGATGTGGGTGTCGAGGTCGAGATCACCCCATCCCCACCACCACCATCGCGAGGTCTGGGCCACGTACAGGCTTCGCTTGCTCGCGTAGACCGTCCAGCCGGCCGCCATCACGCCGGTGGCGGTCAGCTCGGGGGCCTCGTCGGCCAGATCGAGGTGTGCGACGGACAGGACGCCTGGCGAGGACACCGTCTCGGGGTGGTAGATGTCGGCGCAGGCGACCAGCTCCTCCGCCTCGAGCGGCCCGCGCTCGACCTGGACGTGCTGGCGCGGGAGGAGCTCGCTCGTCGGAGTCGCCTGCACGATGTCGTCGACCAAGGGCGCGAGGATCGAGCGGGCCTCGATGCGGGCCGCCTCCTGGACCTCGTCTGGTGCGTCCCAGTCCATCTCCGGCAGGTCGAGGTCTTCGTCCCAGGTCAGCTCCCACACCTCGGTGGGGACCCACGCCTGGCTGTCGAAGACGACGTAGAGATCGTCCTCGATCAGCCGAGCGGAGGCCATCCATCCCTCCACGTCCACCGTGCGCTCGACCACGGGGGCGGTGCGGTCGGACAGGTCGACGAGGGTGAGGCGCGTGGCGAATCCGTCGCGGTAGGGGCTGTCGGACTGCCCGCGCTCGTCGTAGTCGCTGTAGATGTAGCTGAAGACGACGGCCCGGTCCTCGTGCAGGAACATCGACATGGGCCAGCCCTCGAGCGGCAGGGTGCCCACGACCTCGGCATCGTCGATGGGCCAGCTCTTGACCACGGTGAGCTCCGGGCGGGCCTGCTGCACGACGTAGACGTAGTTCCCGTCGGTCTTGACGATGTCGGGCTCGTCGACGCCGGCTTCCTGGTTGTTGGTCTCGCTGTAGTCGCTCGGACCGTCCCCAGCGCCCGCGTCGAGACTGCCCGCATCGCTCGCGGCGTCCTCGGCGGCGTACCGACCGTACCCTCCGTAGCGGGCCTGGACGATGGTCTCGAGCCACGCGTCGGAGACGTACGACTTCACGTCGGCGCAGTCCCCGAAGCGGGAGAGGGCGGCGGACCGGTCGTTGATGGGGGGATCGGCGTGGGGATCGGGGCTTCCGGACCCCGAGCCGCAGCCCCAGAGGCTGAACAGGGCGACGACAGGCGCGAACGTTCGCATGTGCTAGCTCCTCTGACTCACATTCCGGCGTGTGAGCGCTGCGAGACTCATGCCAAACCGAGTCCCCGTCCAGCTCGGGCACTGCGGTTCGCCCCAGCCTACGAACGCGACATCGATGTCTCTGTCGCTGCTCAGTCGCTCGCCGCGCGCACGAACACGAAGTCGCCCGCGTCGTGCCCGGAGTCCTGGTAGACGAGCCGCTGCGGCTCCTGGGGCGACTTGCCGATCACCCGCTCGCGGGTAAGCCCCCGGCACACCCCATCCTGACGGGGCGAACCCCGAGCGCCCATCCTCT
>CAYMSU010000260.1:2436-9211 GCA_964393165.1 uncultured Enterobacteriaceae bacterium | reverse complement strand
AGCGAGCCGTCCCCCCCGATGACCGCGAGCCGACTCACCCCCCACGACAGCAGGTTCCGCACGGCCGCGCGCCGGCCCTCGAGCTGCCGGAACTCCGGGCAGCGCGCCGTCCCGAAGTGGGTGCCACCCTGGTGAAGAATGCGCGACACGTCGACCCAGCCGCACGCGAAGAGCCGCTCGCCCCCTGCCACCAACCCCCGGAATCCCTCGTGGACCCCCACGACTTCCGCGCCAAAGGCGAGCGCGCGCCGCACGACCGCTCGAAGGGCCGGGTTCATCCCCGGGGAGTCACCCCCACTCGTCAGCACGCCGATCTGCAACACCCCTCCCAATTCGCCATGGGCACATTGAATCCCCCCGCAGTCTAGCTATGCTGCGCTCCGCAAGGAGGACTCCATGACCCGTGTCTGGACTCTGGTGCTGGGGCTCGCCCTGGCCGGCTGCGCGAAGAACGCGCCGCTCGATCTCAGCATGAAGAACAACCTCGAGGGCGAGGCCACCCTCCAGCCCAACTCGGTAGAGCTCAACCACGAGAAGGACGGCTGGATCTCGGTGGGCCTGAGCAACACCTCGGGCCTCGCCGATGGCAAGAAGGTGCAGGTCGCGAGCGAGGAGGTCCGCAAGGGCACGTACCTCGGCGCCCGCGTGGCCTACACGCAGACCATGACGACCCAGGCCGAGAGCAAGAACGAGGGCGAGATCGACCGCAAGATCACCCGGAAGAAGAAGGGTGAGGACGACGCGGCCGACAGCGCGAAGGACGACGACGGCGGCGAGATCGACCGCAAGATCTCCCGCGGCGAGCCCAAGACCGAGCGCAAGGAGGGCACCGCCACGTCCGACGCGCAGTTCTGCGTCACGAAGAAGGACGGCGCGGTCACCCTGGTCCTCAAGCAGGCCAAGACCGGCGACGTGAAGCACAAGGTCAGCGGCCCCGAGTGCTAACAGAGGGCTACCCGGCCGACCGCTACCTCGACTACGACGCCGTCGAGCGCCACGTGCGCGCGCTCGCGGCGCGGTCGGCCGACTGGGCGTCCCTGCAGACCCTCGGCGAGAGCCGAGAGGGGCGCCCGATCCTGCTCCTCACGCTGGGCGACCGGCGCTCCGGAGACCCGGAGACCCGGCCGGCCCTGTGGCTCGACGGCGGCACCCACGCCGTCGAGTGGACCAGCGTGATGAGCACGCTGCACACCGCCACCCGCTGGCTCGACGGGCTCCTGGAGGGTGATCCGGCGCTCGTCGAGGCGTTCCGCCGGCACACGGTCTACGTCGTGCCGTGCGTGAGCCCCGACGGCCTGCAGCACACGGTGAACGGCGCTCCCTTCTTCCGGAGCACGCGCCGGCCCCCGCGCCCCGGGGCGGTGCGGATCGGCCTCGAGCCGGCAGACATCGACGGCGACGGCGAGGTCCGCTTCATGCGGTGGCGCCACCCCGCGGGCCCCTTCGTGCCCGACGGCGACCACCCGGTGCTCATGCGCCCCCGCACGGTCACCGACGACCCCGCCGACGCCTGGTTCTACTGCGCGGAGGGGACCTTCCTCGAGTGGGACGGCGTGCGCTGGGTGCAGGCCCCCCGCGAGTTCGGGCTCGACCTCAACCGCAACTACCCCGTCGACTGGTCGCCCTTCAGCATGTTCGGGATGGACGCGGGCGCCTTTCCCGGCTCCGAGCCCGAGAGCCGGGCGCTGCTCGACGCGGTGGCAGCGCGCCCCCACATCGCCGCTGCGATCACGAACCACACCTACACCGGCTGCCTGCTCACGCCGCCCGGGCGCAAGGACACGCCGCTCGGGGCCGGCGACGTCGGGATGATGAAGCGGCTCGCGCACGATCTGACGGCCGGCACCGGGTACCGCACCTTCGCGGTCTACCCGGAGTTCATGTACGACCCCGACAAGCCGATCATCGGCACCTGGGACGACACGCTGTCGGCGGTGTTCGGCATCTGCGCCTACACCCTCGAGCTGTGGGATCCGTTCGCGTGGGCCGGGCTTCCGCCCGCGGATCCGATGGCGATGTTCCGCGACCCCGATCAGGCGCGCATTCGCGCCGTGGTCGACAAGGCGGTGGCCGAGGGCCTGTCCCGGCCGTGGCAGCGGTTCGATCACCCGCAGCTCGGCGAGGTCGAGATCGGCGGGGTGATCTACCGCAAGACGGTCCGCAATCCGCCCGAGCCCCTGCTCGCCGACGAGTGCGCGCGGGGCTTCACGGTGGCCGACCGGCTCCGGCGGGCGCTGCCCGACGTCCGCGCGGCCGTCCACGTGGAGCCGCTGGGCGACGGCGCTCGGCGGGTGCGCCTCGTGCTCGAGAACCAGGGCGCGCTGCCGAGCAGCGGGCTCGAGCACGCGGTGAGCATCGGCGCGAGCCCCCCGGTGCGGGCGCTCCTCACGGGCGCGGAGCTCGTGTCCGGCGAGGCGCTGCAGGAGGTGCCCCACCTCGACGGGTGGATGCAGGAGGGCTTCGCGCGCAACCCGCTCTACCCCCGGCTGCCCGCGCGCGGGCACCGGGCGGTGGCCAGCTGGGTGACAGGCCCCGGCGACGCATCGATCGAGTGGTGGGCCGGCCGCGGCGGGCGGGGCACGGTGGGCGTCCCCAGCGCCTGACGCCCCCGGATGACGGCGGGAGATCCCCCGGGTAAGCGACGGGGGTTGTTGGAGGGCGCGTGGGTGGAGTCTCCTCGCGGCGGAGCTTCCTGGTGAGCACCGCCGCGGCGGTCGCGGGTGCGGGCTGCGGGCCGTCCGAGTCCGGGGTCCGACCGGTCGACGGTCCCGCGCCGACCGGCGACACCGGGCAGGCGCTCGCTCCCGGGTCGGGCGACACCGGCGCGGGGTGGACCGAGGAGCCCGGCCCCGAGCCGCCGGTCACCTGGCAGCCGCCGGGCACGGTCGACGAGGAGACGTTCGCCTACGGCGTGCAGACCGGCGATGCGACCGCCACGTCGGTCGTCGTGTCGGTGCGGCAGTTCCGCGACGAGGCCGTCACCCTCGTGCTCGCCCAGGGCACCGCGGAGGGCTGGGAGCCCGTGCTCGAGCTACCCGGGCTGCTCGCCGACGACGGCGTGGTGCAGATCGAGCTCGGCAGCCTGATCCCCGACACGACGTACGCGGTGGTGGCCTACCGCCCGGAGGGGCTCCAGCGCTCCACGCCGTCTCGGTTCCGCACCGCGCTGTACCCGGGCCAGCAGCGCGTCGTGCGGCTCGGGGCGATCAGCTGCCTGGGCTCGGCGGGGGCGCCCTTCGCGTGCCTGTCGCAGGCCGCCGCCCAGCAGCTCGACGCGTTCCTGTTCCTCGGCGACACAATCTACGCCGACGAGGGGCTGCGCCCGGCGAGCGACTGGGAGGGCCACTGGAGCGACGCGCTGCAGACGGCGGGGATGCGCGACCTGACGTCGTCGACGAGCGTGGTCGCCACGTGGGACGACCACGAGGTCGACAACAACTGGTCGTGGGACGACGCGGGCATGCCCGAGACCGCGCTCGTGGGGCTCCGCGCGTTCCGGCGCGCGATCCCCCAGCGGCGGGGGCCCGGCGGCACCGGCGTGTGGCGGCGGCTCACGTGGGGCACCACCCTCGAGCTGTTCGTGCTCGACTGCCGCGGGGAGCGCGCCAACGGGGACTACGTGTCGCGGGCGCAGCTCGACTGGCTGAAGGCAGGGCTCGTGGAGAGCGAGGCGCGGTTCAAGCTGATCCTGAACTCGGTCCCGATCACCGACATGGACTCCGTGTACCTCGGGCTCGGCGCCGACGACCGGTGGGACGGTCACCCGGGGCCGCGGGCGGAGATCCTGCGGCACATCACCTCCCAGGGGGTGCGCGGCGTGCTGTGGGTGTCGGGCGACTTCCACTGGGGGGCGCTGGCGCGGGTGGGCGCCGAGCCGGGCGACGACGGCTACGACCAGCGCGAGGTGTTCACGGGCCCGGGAGGCTCCACCATCAACCCGCTGGCGTACCTCGTCGGCGAGGGCGGGCAGTACGAGGCGGTGGTCACGGAGCGCAACTACGTGCGCATCGAGGCGGATCCGGAGGCGGGCACGCTCACCCTGGCGTTCGTGAGCGGGGCGGGAGAGGTGGTCGCGGAGCGGGTCGTGGCGGACTGACGATTCCCGGTGTAAGGCCAGGCCCGTGGCCCAGACCTCGTCCACCCGCTCCGCCTGGATCCTGTCCGTCGCCATCGGCTTCGCCGGCCTGGCCCTCGCGCTCGCGTGCGGGGGGCTGCTGTCCACGCCGTCCTACGGCTTCGTGCCCTCGGTGCCCGGCGGGATCCGGCTGCTGTTCGACGTCGCGGCGATCCTCGGCTTCGAGCAGCCCGACGGCCTGACCGACCCGCACTGGCTGTGGTCCGCCGCCCGCCTCGCGACCGTGCTCTTCGCAGGGCTCGCGGCCATCGCGAGCGTCGACATCGTCTTCCAGCTCTACCAGCCGCTGTCCGACCTCCGCCGGCGCCTCGCCTTCGGCCTCGCACGGCTCAGGGGCCGCAAGCCCGCCGTGCTGCTCGGCCTCGGCTGGGTCGGGGGGCCGCTCGTGGCCCAGCTGCGGCGCCAGGGTCGCCCGGTCTTCGCGGTCGCCCTGGAGGAGGCCGACTCCTGGGTGCGCGAGGCCCGCCACCTGGGCGCGCTCGTGATCCTCGGCGACGCCACCGAGCCCCGGATCCTGCGGCAGGCCCGCGTGCATGCGGCCACCGAGGTGTTCGTCGCCACCGGCCACAACGCGCGGAACGTGGAGGTCGCGGGAGCGCTCCTCGAGGCCAGCCGCGGCTGGCGGCGCCGCTCCCGGCGGAAGGTCCGCTGCTACGTCCACGTCGGCGACCCCACGTTCGCCGAGACGCTCGCCCGCCAGGAGATCTGGACGCGCAGCTCCGCGCACGTCGAGCTGGTGCCGTTCTCGAACCAGGAGCTGGCCGCCCGGGATCTGTTCTTCCGGGGGCCGAAGCCGGGGCCGGGGCCGGGGCCCGCCCGCGCCGGCCTCGCCATCGACCCCGCGCTGGCCCCCACGGCGGCTGCCCGGGAGCCCTTCCACCTCTTCGTGCTCGGCTTCGGCGCGATGGGTCAGTCGGTGGCTCGGTACCTCGCCCGGTTCGGCCACTTCGCCTCGTGCGCCCGACCGCGGCTCACCGTGCTCGACGCCGACGACCAGGCGTTTCGCGCCTTCCTGCAGCGCTACCCGGCCTTCGCGCCCCCGGATCTGGACCTCGCGTCGGCCTCCTTCCGCCAGCCGGGCGCCGACGACTGGGAGGTGCGCGCGGGCCGGCCCGCGGGCCGCCGGCACCGCCTGCCCGAGAGCGCCGCCGGCGCGGTGGAGTACGCCGTGCACGCGGATTTCGTGGCGCTGCCCGCGGACATCGCCTCGGAGGCGCTCACCGACGCGATCCTGCAGCGCACGGCCCCGATCGAGGGGGCGGCGGTGCGGGTGGCGGTGCGGGTGGCGGTGCGGGCGGCGATCGTCGTGTGCCTCGAGGAGGAGCGGGCCAGCTTCGAGACCAGCCTCCGCCTGCAGCTGGCGCTGGCCGCGGCGGTCCTCGAGGCCGAGGAGGCTGCGCGGCCGGCGGCGATCCCGCTGTACGTCTACCTGCCCGCCGAGCGCGGGCTGGCCCAGGTTCTCGCCGAGACCGACGAGCCCGCGTGGGGCACGACGGACCACCGCGCGCGGGACCGCGCGTTCCCGCTGCGGGCGTTCGGCGAGCGGGACTCCGTCGCCTCCCACCGCGCGATCACCGGCGGGCGGGTGCGTCGCCACGCGCGCCAGGCCGAGGCGCTCTACGGGATCCTGAACCAGGATCAGGCCGTCGAGCTGCATCCCGACTTCCCCTCCTCCGACCTCGACGCCGCGGTGCACGCCGCGATCAAGTGCGTCGCCCTGGGGATCCGGATCGGGGCCGCAGACGCGCTCCCGGCCGCGGCCGCGCACGACCGGGTGCTGGGCGCGCTGTTCACGCCAGAGGTGTCCGCCGAGGTCGCGGCGGTCGTGCGCCGAGCGGGCGACCAGGTCCCCGTGAGCGCGCTCGACGGACTCTCGGAGCCCGCCCAGGAGCGCGTGGTGCTCGAAGCCCGGGTCGGTCCCGTGGGCGAGGGCGACCATGGCCGGCTGGCGGCGGTGGTCGACCGCACGGTCCGCCGCCTCGAGGAAGCGCTCGCCGCCTGGGGGCTCGATCCCGAGCTGCCGGCGAAGATGGAGCACAACCGGTGGATGGGGGAGCGGCTTCTGCGGGGGTGGCGCTTCGGCGCCCGCGACAACTCCCTACGCCAGCGCATGGGCATGGTGCCCTGGCGCGACCTGCCGGCCCGCTTTCGTCGCAACGACCGCGTATCCTTGGCGCGTCACCTCGTGCTCGAGCAGGCGGAGGGCCGCATCGCGTACTGGGCACCCGCCTCGGGAGGGAAGAACCCGTGACCATCCAGATCCGCGAGGGCGAGCCGGTGCAGTGGGACGAGGTGGTCCGTCAGGCGGATCCTCCGGAGGTCCCGGCGGTCCAGCAAGCCCAGGCGTTCACCGTGCACACGGCGTGGGGCGAGGTGCTGACGGGTTCCCCCGGGGACTGGCTCCTCGGCGCCGGCGACGATCGCTGGCCGGTCGGCGCGGCCGAGTTCGCCGCCACCTACACGGAGGTAGGCCCCGACCGGTACGTCAAGACCGGCTGGGCGCGGGTGAAGCGGATGGGCCAGCCGTTCGTGGTCCACTCCCGGGAGGGCGCGGTCGAAGGCGCAGCGGGGGACTACCTGCTGGAGGGGCCCCTCGGCGACCGGTGGCGGATCGCGGCCGAGAAGTACCCGACCAAGGGC
>CAYMSU010000260.1:0-2426 GCA_964393165.1 uncultured Enterobacteriaceae bacterium | reverse complement strand
AAGGGCTACGTGCCGGTGTCGCAGCTGCCGGACGGGCTGCCTCCGCCTCCCGTGCCCTACCCCACCACGGAGGAGCCCAGCTGATCCCTACGGCTCCGCTTCCTCCGACAGCTCCCGCACCGGCATGACGATCGCCGAGCCCGTCGCCGTGCGCCCGTCCCGATCCGTGGCCTGCACGCGCAGCTCGAGCAGCTTGCCCCGCACCTCGCCGCGATCCACCTGGTGGGTGAGCCCCGCCGTCACCCAGGTGCCCGCTTCGTCGCCCTCGAACAGCCGGGCGAAGAAGAAGAACGGCTCCCCCACCGCGGCCGGCTCTGGCTCCCCGCCCGTGTCGGAGCCCTCGCGCTCGCTCGGATCGTACAGCTGGCTGTCGATCCGGAGGTTCCGCGGATCCAGCCCCCGGGTCTGCACCGCCAGCCACACGTGAAAGCCGCCCTGCGGCCCTGCCACGATCAGGAGCTCCTGCTCGTCCTCGACCGGCTCGAAGGCGAACTCCCCGGTGCCCACCACCACCTCGGGCTCGCCGGTGACCTGGATCCCTGGGCAGCCCGCGGTGAACAGCAGCGCAGCGGCGACGGCGGCGGTCCTCATAGACGGAATCCTGCGGCGATGAAGGTGAACTCGTAGCCCCAGCGGGATCGCAGCGGGGTCATGACCCCCTCCCCGTTCGGGAAGCGCTCGATCGCGAGCGGCTCGACGCCGAGGAACCCACTCCCCCCGGTGGCCAGGCGCAGGCCCACGGCGGCGCGCCACAGCAACCCCACCCGCGTCTCGGGCTCGGTGAACGACCGGAACCAGTGCAGCCCCGTCGACACGTACGTGCTCGTGCGCGCCTTCGGGAAGTGGCGCTCGGCCTCGAGGTTGGCGCCGAGCCGCACGCTCCACCGCTCCATCTCGGAGTACCCGAGCACCACGGAGGGCTCGACCGCGAGGCCTACGCGGCCCTTGCGCCACACCGTGAGGCCGGTGTTGACGCCGACGCGGTTCGCGTCGGGGACGCCGCTCTTGTCGGCGACGAGGAAGCTGGTGTGCAGCTGCACCCGCACGCGCTCCGCGGACGGGACCTCGCCGGGGGGCTCGGCCGCCCCTGCCAGCGCGATGGCCGCGAGCCCGCCGATCAACGGATCACCCCGATGCCCACCGTGGGGAAGACGTGCACCGCGTTGCCGGGCTGGCCGCTGCCCGCCCCGAGCGGCACGTTGTCGTGCATGAACACCCCGACCTCGCCGCGCACCACGAGCCAGTCCACGGGATAGGCCCGGACCCCCGCGGCGAGCTCGTAGCCCACCCGGCCGCGCACCTCGAAGCCCGCCGGCGTGGCGTCGGCGAACAAGAACCCGGATCCGGCGCGGAACACGGGAAGGATCTTGCCGAGCCCGCGGATCCCGAAGCTCGCACCGGCCGAGCCGATGATCACGTCGACCTTGCCCCCGTCGTCGCCGACGCCGGTGATGAAGCCGGACTGGGCGCCGTAGACGCGGGCGAACATGCCCACCACGAACAGCGGGTGGTCCAGCAGGAAGTGGTGGGAGAGCTCCCCCCCGTAGAGAACCGCCGACCGCAGGCTGAACCGCCGCGCGAACCAGATGCCGCCCACCATCGGCGTGATCTCGAGCCGCCCGAGGGGCATGGGGGGGGTCGCCTCGGGGCTCGCGGACGCGCCCGAGGCCAGCCAGGACAGGGCAACAGCCAACATGCCGCGCTGCATACCACACCTGCGGAAGCGCGGGGGGGTCGCCTACAGCGCCTGACGGACCGCCCGCTGGAGGAGGCGCTCGAAGCCATCGTCGCGCAGCCGCGCCTTCCAGTCGACGCCCGCCGCCTCGAGCGCGAGCGCGACCGCCAGGCCGGTGGCGTGGGCGTAGTTCGGCCCGACCTCGAGGGCCTCGGCCCGCCACCGGGCGGCATCGAGCCGCGCCTCGGGGACCCCGGCCTCGAGGAGCCGGGCCCGCGCCCCCGCGTGCGCCACGATCTGCTGCTCGACGAACGCGGCGATCCCCTCGAGCCGCTCCGCGCGCCGGACCTCGCCGGGAAGCCGGGGGTGCGCCAGCGCGAGCTTCTCGAAGTGCTCCCGCCGCGCGCCGACCAGCCGCTGCAGCGTGGTCGCGGTGAGCGGTCCGGCGAGGAGGCGCTCGACGATGCGGATCTGCTCGCGCGCCTGCACCGAGGCGCCGGGCACGTGGCGGTACGCCCAGGCGGCGTCGGGCGGGGGGGAGGGCCGGAACCCTCCTCGGTACTCGATCCCGGTCCGGTACTGGTGGACGTGGAAGAGCTGGTGCACCACGCCCCCGACCAGCTCCTCGAGCGGCAGCCCGTCGGCGGCCTCCGTGACGTCGAGCGAGAAGGCCCCCCGCCGCCGCCGGAGCCGCAGCGTGGACGCCTCGGCCGGCCGACGGCGCCCGATCACCCGGGCGGATACGGGCAGG
>CAYMSU010000259.1:0-9225 GCA_964393165.1 uncultured Enterobacteriaceae bacterium | reverse complement strand
GCCACCCCTACCGGCACCCGGTGATCGGGCGCGTGGACGACCTGCAGGCGCTCACCGTCGACGCGATCCGGTCGTTCTGGAGTGAGCACTACCTGCCGGGCAACGCCGTGCTCGTCCTCGTCGGTCGCTTCGACGCAGACGAGGCGCTCGCCCGGATCCGGCACTGGTTCTCGGATGTCCCGGCGCGCGCCGCCCCGCGCCGCGCCTCGCCCGGGGACGTCGAGGACGGCCTGCAGGGCCAGCGCGGGGTGCTGGTGGACCGGGGGGAGGCCCACACGCTGTACCTGGCGTGGCCCACGGTGCCTCGCGGGCACGCCGACCGACCCGGGCTGGATCTCCTCACCCGCCTCCTCGCCGATCGCCTGAGCGGCTACCGCCACAAGGCCGACCAGATCGGCATGGTCTCGTTCACGTCGGACCTCGCGGGCCAGGCCATCGGCTACGCCAGCTCGTCGACCACGGCGCTGTCGCGGCTGGACCGCATCGTGCGCCGGGAGGTCCGGAGGCTCGCCCGCTGGGGGCTGCGCGGCATCGAGCTCGAGCGGGTGCGGCGGGCGGTCCGGGGCGACCTGCTCGACCGCGTGGAGTCCCCTCCGGATCGGGCCCGGCTGCTCGCGGACTGTGTGTCCATGCACGGCCGGGCGGACTGCCTGCCCACCGAGTGGGCGGCCTACGCGGCGGTGACCCCGCGGGACCTTCGCCGGCTGGCCCGGACCTATCTGCGGCAGCGGGACCCGAACGCGCTGTCGGTGGTCCCTCGCCAGGGGGCCGCGCCGCTCGAGGGGTCCGTGCCGGTGGAGGTGCCGTGATCGGCTGGGGATGGTGTCTCGCCGCGCTCGCCCAGGGGCCCGGGGCTCCCGACCGCACGGCGCCGCCACCGGTGCTGCCGGCCACCCCGCTCGCGCTGCCCGAGCCGGCGGTGTACGCGCTCGGGCCCGGGGTCGAGGTCCGCCACGTGCGCATTCCCTCGGTGCGCAAGGTCGCGGTGGAGGTGCTCCTCGGGCGGGGGGAGGCGCATGCGCCGGAGGGCCGCGAGGCCGCGGCGCGGGCCATGGGCGCGCTGCTCGAGGCCGGGGGCGCGGGGCTCGGGCCTCGGCGTCGCTACAAGCTGGCGGATCTCCACGAGATCGACCTGCAGTCGTGGCTCGGGGTGCGCACGGCGCGC
Organism: uncultured Enterobacteriaceae bacterium; assembly: GCA_964393165.1. Taxonomy (GTDB): domain Bacteria; phylum Myxococcota_A; class UBA796; order UBA796; genus DRPG01. Next base: position 8,060 of record CAYMSU010000259.1, on the reverse strand, counting down.
CTGTCGCTGACCGCCCCGCGCCACGAGCTCGAGGTAGGGCTGTCGATGCTCGAGGCCGTGCTCGAGCGCCCCCGGTTCCCGCGCCGCGAGCTCCGGCGGCACCGGCGCCAGGAGCAGCTGCGCTACCTCGTGCAGGCGCCCACGAGCCCGGCGACGACCGCCGATCTGGCCGTGAGCTACGCGTGGTTCCCGCCCGACCATCCCTACGGCCGTCGGCCCGATCTGGAGGCGATCGGCTCGGTGCGTCGCAGGGAGGTGCGCCGGGTGTGGGCGTGGTGGGCCGAGCAGGCCCCGGTCACCGTGTTCGTCGTCGGAGACGTGGCGTGGGAAGCCGTTCAGGCGCCGCTGCGCCGGGCTCTCGCCCCCGTCGGCGTCGAGGCGCCCGAGGCGCCCGCGCTCGACGTGGTCGCACCGCAGGCCCGCGTGGTGGCGGTGGCGATGCCGGGCCAGGAGCAGGCCGTCGTGCGGCTGCGGCTGCCCGCGCCGCCGCTCGACCACCCCGACCAGCCGCGCCTCCGCGCGGCGCAGTGGGCCCTCGGGGGCCACTTCCTGTCGCGGCTCAACCGGATCCTGAGAGAGGAGCGGGACTACACCTACGGAGCGACGGCGGCGTACCACGCGGGCATCGGCTGGGGCGCCCTCACGGTGGAGGTGGCGGTCGACACCTCCCGCCTGGCGGAGACCTGGCGCGTCCTGCAGCAGGAAGTTGCACGCCTCCGGGAGGCGGGGGTCACCGACGACGAGCTCGCCGGGGTGCACCAGGCGGCGCTCCAGGTCTGGAACCGCCGCCTGCTGCGCGCCACCGACGCGTCGGCGCTCTACGTCGACCTCTGGCACCGGCGCCATACCGTGGAGGACGCGCGCAGGCAGCTCGAGGCGCTGGGGTCGCTCGACGGCCTCGCGGTCGCGGCCGCCGCGCGGCGCTGGCTCGAGGGCGGCGTGTGGGTCGTCGTCGGAGACCGGGCGAAGATCGCACCACAGCTCAAGGCGTTGGACGTGGATCCCGATTGGGGGACCTCAGGGGAGGCGGTCCTCGGTGGGCTATGAGGGGGCCTGCGGACTCAAGACCTTGATGTGTGCGGATCCTTGCTTGAATGGGAGGAACGATGGCGGACGAGTCGTCCGAGAACGAGACCAGCGGCCAGTCGTCGGGCGGGTTCCCGATGGCGACGGCCATCGGCGCCCTCGTGGTGGGAGCGGTCGTGGGCGGTGCCCTGGGCTGGACCGCGAAGCCGACCGAGACGAAGGAGGTCGAGGTCCCCCGTGAGCTGACCGCGGCCGAGATGGCCGAGGCGTGCGGGCCGGAGCTCGAGGAGACCACCTCGGAGCTCGAGGAAGCGCAGAACAAGGTGGCCTTCCTCGAGAAGGAGGTCGTCGACCGCGACGTGCGGGTCAAGGAGCTGGAGGCGAAGCTCAAGTCCGAGGGCTCGAAGCCATCGAGCAGCTCGGGGGGCTCCGACCTCGCGCGCAAGCTCGCGCGCGCCCGGGCGGACCTCGAGGAGGCTCGTGAGGAGCTCACCATCGCGCTGTCCGAGAAGGAGCGCCTGGTCGCCGAGCTCACGGCCACGAAGGAGGAGCTCTCCGAGACGAAGGTGGAGCTCGTCGATCAGAAGAAGAAGACCAAGCGCGCCAAGGAGGATGCGCTGGTCAACAAGTGGTACCGCTTCATCAACGGCGCCCAGCTCGACATCTGCGAGAAGGGCAACCGCAAGCGCCTCGGGCGCTGCCGCGAGGCCGTGCAGCTCGCCCTGCAGGTGCCGGATCGTCGCGACAAGTTCGCGCACTGCGTGCGCAGTGGCCAGGCGGTCCCCACGGTCCGGGAGCTCGAGAAGAACGAGGCGCTGCCCGACTTCGCCGAGATGGTCGACGAAGAGCAGAAGCAGGCCCGCGACTGGTACATCCTGCTGTGCGATCCCACGCTGCCCGAGCGGGACGGCTTCCTCAACGAGGAGCACCTGCCGCCCACGGCGGTCGACGCCCGCCCCGGCTAGCCGGGGTCGCTAGTCGTCGCCCTCCGCTGGCCGGAACTCTCCGGTCTCGGGGTCGACGTCGGCGGCCTCCAGCGCGTCGTAGAGCCACGGGTCGTCGATGTCGTCGCTCGTGAGCAGCAGGCGGGCAGCGGCCAGCCGCACCGCCGGGAGCTCCGACCAGATCGCCGTGCCCAGGAAGTGAGCCTCGATCGGCACGATCGAGGCCCGCTCGAGCCACCGGCGGCAACGCTCGCACGCCATGAGCGAGCGGTCGAGCGTGGGCTCCTCCGGAAAGGGCCAGAGCTCGAACGCCCGTACGTCCACGCGCCGCCCGCACAGCTCGCACTTGCCGCGCGACCGCCGGGTGAGTTCTTTTCCGAGGCGCCCGACCTGCGGGCGCTGACGATGTCGTCGGGAAGGCATGGTGGTGATTGCGAGCATCTGCGCCCCGGTAACCCACCCTCCAGCGTATACAGGCGGCAGCGTACCCAGACGCCGCGAAATCGCTTACGCGACATTCGGGAGGGCGACTATGACGACTTGGCTCATCGGCACCTTGCTGCTCGGATGTGACGCAGAGGAAGGGCTCCTCAAGGAGACTCGCGAGGTCGTGCAGGCGATCGAGGACCGGGAGTCCCTCGGCAAGATCGGCAAGCAGGCACAAGACGTCATCGATGAGATCGACCGCAACCGCAAGGTCATCGACAAGCGGTTGAAGAAGGCCGAGGCCTGGGTCGACAAGGCGCGCACGAAGGTCCGAAAGGACGACGAGGCCGTGGAGGCCGTCGAGGGCGACCTGGCCGACAAGCTCGCCGAGCTCGAGGAGGAGGTCGCGCGCCTGCGGGCGCAGATGGGAACCGACGAGGAGGTCGACGAGGTCTCGGCCGACCGACTCTCCGAGATCGAGCAGGCGATCCGGGCCCTCGCGGGTGCCGGCAAGGGGCTTCCGGAGCTGCCCGAAGAAGACGAGGCGGGTGCTGAGGCCGAGCTCGAGGGGCTCGGGACCGACGTCGCGGTCGAGTAGCCCGCAGGGCTCCGAGCGCTCCCAATAAGCGACGCGCCCCCGCGTTCCCCTGGACGGATGACGCAGGGACGACCCGCAGTGGCTTCTTCCTCTCGCGCGGTGCTCGAAGCGCGAATCGCTCGACACCGCCGGGAGCTGCTGGCGTTCCTGCGCCGGCGCGTGCCCTCCGAAGCGGAGGAGCTCGCGCAGGAGACCTGGATGCGCGTCGCCCGAGCCGACCCCGACTGCCCCGACGAGCCATCGTTCCGCGCCTACGCCTACACCGTCGCGCGGCGCCTCGTGCTCGACCATCATCGCGCGCGGGTGCGCCGCGCTCCCCTGGTGCCGCTCGAGGGGGGCCTGCAGGTCGGGAGTCGGCAGGAAGATCCACACGGCCAGGTCCTCGTAGGCCAGGCCCTGGCCGTCGTGGAGGACGAGCTGGCGGCCATGAAGCCCGAGCTCGCCGAGGTGTTCCGGATGAGGACGACGACCGACCTGTCCTTCAAGGAGATCGCCGCCAAGCAGGGATGTACCCTGAATACGGCGCTGGGACGGCACCACCAGGCCACCCGCCGAATCGCCCGCGCGTTGGGCGACGCCGGCTTGATGCCCGAGGCCCCCCATGGACTGTGATCACGCCCCCGACACGCTGCTCTGGCTCTACGGCGAGGCGCCCGAGCCGACCGCGCACCTCGCGGCCTGTGCCGCGTGTCGCGCGATCGTGGCCGAGCACACGGACGTGGCCCTGGCGCTCGGGCCCTCGGGGGCGGCGCTCCGCTCTCCCGCGCCCCGGGCCGGCGCCTGGGGCTGGGCCGCCGGCGCGGTCGGGCTCCTCGCGGTCGCTGCGGCGGTGGTCGCCACGCTCCGGGTCGGGAGCCCGCCGCCCTCCGAGCCCCCCGACGCCGCGGGGGCGACCGTGGCCCCCGCCCCGATCGACGCCTGGGCGGTGCTCGATCCCTTCGACGCACAGCTCGATGCCCTGGACCGCGAGGTCGACGGGCTCGCACAGGATCTGGAGACGCTGTGATGGTGGTGTGGTGGATGTTGGCCGCGATGGCCTCGGCGCAGTCCGGGTTCACGGGGGTCGGCGGGCCCGACCGGGCGCCGGGGCTCCGCCCGCAGGCCGAGGACGACGACGTGGGCAACGTCGCCGAGCTGCTCCGGCGGCAGGACGAGCTCCTCGAGGCCGTGGGCCGCTACGATCCGGGCTTGCGGGACCGTCTCCTCGGGCTCCGCCAGACCGACCGTCCCGCCTACGTCGCCGCGCTGGTGCGGATCGCGCGGCACCTCCAGCGCGCGCGTCGCGACCCCGCCTTCCGGGCGCGGGTGCAGCGCATGCGCGAGCTGACGTCCCAGATGGAGTCCCTCGCGCGGGGCTTTCCTGACGTGCCCGAGCGCGAGAGGGCGGCCCGGCGCGCGCAGCTCGAGGCGCTGGCGGGGGAGCTCATGGACCTCAAACAAGCCGACCGTCGCGAGCGGCTCGCCGCGCTTCGGGCGAAGCTCGCGGGCCTGCAGGCCGAGATCGAGCGGCGGGACCAGGATCGCGACCAGATCATCGAGGACTTCGTGGACCAGCTGCTGCAGCCGCCCGTAGACCTGTAGCCCCGGCCCCCGGGGGCAGGCCAGAAGGTGCGCGAGAGCTCGCTTGTCGCTCCTTCGGTCGCCGGCTGGGGTAGTTGACTGCCATGAGCACCGCAGGCGAGCGCTTCGTCGACGAAGAGCCCATCGAGGGCACCCTTGGCGTCTTCCGGGTGTGGGACAGCACTTTCATGCTGCCCCGCGCCGTCCGGGTGATCCCGGGCGGGCCCGACGGCACGTGGGATCGGGCCAAGGAGCGGGTGCGCCTGCTTTCGCGGGTCCGGCACCCGGCGCTGCCCCCGCTGGTCGCGGTCGGCGAGGCGGCGGGCGAGCTCAAGCTCGTCGAGTCCTGGGTCGAGGGCCAGACCCTCGAGCGGCTGCTCGACGAGGACGGCCCCATGTCGGTGCCGCGGGCGCTGGGGCTCGTCTCCCCGGTCGTCGACGCGCTGCGGATCGCGTATGCCCAGGGGCTGGGGCACGGCGGCATCGACACCCGGAGCCTGATGGTCGATCAGGTGGGGGTGGTCCAGCTCGTCGGGCTGGGGGCCCGCGAGGGGGACCTCGCCGAGGACGTGTCCAGCCTCGCGTCGGTGCTCGCCGAGATCGTCGGCCAGCCGTGGCCCGACACGCTGCGTTCCCTCGTCGACGAGGCGCTCGGGGGCCAGCTCACGAGCCTGGCGGACCTCTCGGAGCGGCTCCGCCTGATCCGCGAGGATCTGAGCGAAGAGGACGAGGATCTCGACTTCGAGTTCGACTTCGACTTCGAGCCCGACGAGGTGCCGTTCGACGAGGCGGCGGTGGCCAACGACCGCCGCGTGCTCGCGCTCGTCGGCATTGGGCTCCTCGCGATTGTCGGCGTCGGCCTCTACGGCAGCACCCTGCCGAGCGAGGAGCTGGCGCTCGGCGAGCCGCTCGCCGAGGTCGAGGCGCCGGCCGCGCCGCTGGCTGCGGCTCCCGAAGCCCCCGCGGCCCCGCTGCCGGTCGACCGGCCCCCGCCCGCCCAGGGGGTCACCGCCGAGACATCCTCCGGCGTGGTCGACGACCCGCGCATGAGGGTCCCCGAGCTCGGGCCGATGCGGACGGCCGCGGGGAAGTGGCGGCTCGAGGTCGACGCCGGGGCGCCCGCCATGGTCGTCGTGCCCGCCGAGAACGAGGTTGCGGACCGGCTCGACGTGGTCGGGCGGCCCGAGCTCGGCGTCGCGTGTACCGACGACGGGCTCACCGCGGTGCTCCGGCCGGGGGTTCACCGGATCGAGGGGCGCGCCGAGCGGCCCGAGTACGCGCTGTACGCGAGCCTCGACATCTCCCGGGACGGGCGCGCGGTCGAGCAGGTGCGCGCAGACCTGGTGCACGGCGACGGCCAGGTGTACATCCCGCCGGAGCCCTTCCTCAGCCGGCTCCATGGCGTACGCGCCCTGTCCGTGCGCTACGCCCCGTTCGCCGCCGGGCCCGTGGTCGCGGTCTTCGACATCCGGGGGCTGAACCAGGCGATGGCCAAGCTCGGGCGCTGCGGCTGAGCCGCGCGGACTGGCGGCCCGCGCCCCCATCGAGCATCCTCCTGTAGCGAGGAGGCAGGGATGGTGGGATGGCTGTGGGGCGTCGCCGCGTGCACGTGGCCGTCGGGCGAGCGGGCGACCGCTCCGGAGGAAGATCGCCAGGGCCCCGCCGATCTGGTCGTGTTCGCCGACGTGGGCCTCGCGGTGGTGGGCGACCGCATCGAGGAGGTCTTCGAGGAGGCGGGCCGGGCGCGCCTGCGCATGGGCAAGGACACCGTCGTGCTGCGCGCGGAGCGGGTCACCCCGGGCTTCGTCGACTCGCACGTGCACCCGGTCGGCTACGGTCGGCAGCAGTCCGAGCTCGATCTCGTCGGCGCTGCCTCCTACGCGGACACGCTGGCCCGGGTGGAGGCTGCCGCCGCAGGCGAGGGCTGGCTCCGCGGCCGTGGCTGGGATCAGAACGACTGGGCCGACGCCCCGGAGGGCGGCTGGCCTCGGGCGGCCGACCTCGACGCGATCGTCGGGGAGCGTCCCGTCGCGCTGCGCCGCATCGACGGGCACGCGGTGTGGGTGAGCTCCGCGGCGCTGGCCGCGGCCGGAATCCTGGCCTCCACCCCCGATCCCGAGGGCGGCCGCATCGTGCGCGGGCCCGACGGGGCGCCCACGGGCGTGCTGGTCGACACCGCCGCCGACCTGCTGCCCGAGGAGGCGCCGTCGAAGGTCCAGATCCGCCGGTGGGCGGTGGCCGGCCTCGAGGCGCTGGCCCGCACGGGGCTCACGGGGGCGCACGTGATGGGCGCCGACGACGACACGCTGGAGGTGCTGAGCTACCTCGACCGGAAGGACCGGCTCCCGCTTCGGCTGTGGGTCTACGTCGACCCCGACAGTGAGGCCGCCGAGCGGCTGAAGACCGAGGGGCCGTGGGCGGGCCAGGCGCTGCAGGTGCGCGGTGTGAAGGCCTACGCGGACGGCGCCCTGGGGTCCCGAGGGGCCCTGCTCCGCGAGCCCTACGCCGACGAGCCAGGACACGTGGGGCTCGCGGTGACGAGCCCGGAGGCGCTCGGCGAGCTCGCGGTGGCGCTCACCGCGAGCGGCGCCCAGCTCGCGGTCCACGCGATTGGGGACCTCGGCGTCAAGCGCGCGCTCGACGCGGTGTCCGAGGCGCGGGAGGCGCACCCCGAGGCCGAGGTCCGGCACCGGGTGGAGCACGCGCAGGTGGTGCACCCCGAGGACGTGCCCCGGTTTGCGGCGCTTCGCGTGATCGCGTCGGTCCAGCCGTCCCACGCCACGAGCGATCGGCCGTGGGTCGCCGCGCGCCTGGGAGAGGCCCGCGTCCCCTGGTCCTACGCCTGGAAGACGCTGGCCGAGGCCGGCGCCACGCTGGCCTTCGGCTCCGACGCGCCCGTCGAGGACCCGGCGCCCGCGGAGCAGCTGTGGGCGGCCACCCGGCGCCAGGATGCGCGCGGCCTGCCGGAGGGCGGCTGGCGGCCCGAGGAAGCGGTCTCCCTCGAGGCTGCGGTGGAGGCCTTCACGAGGGGTGCAGCGAAGGCGGTGCACGACGAGGAGCGGCTGGGCGCGCTCGAGGTCGGCCAGCTCGCGGACCTGTCGCTGTGGAGCACCTCCGGCGAGCGCTTCGCGCCGGTCGCCACCGTGGTGGGCGGCAAGGTCGTTTACCAGCGGCCGGGGACAGGAGAGGCCGAGGCCGCGCCGCCCGAGGAGTAGGGCGGCTACCCGCCGGTGTCGTCGGGGCGGCAGTCCGCGAGGCAGGCCTCGTAGGCCGTGTTCGCCGTGGTGAGCTCGGACAGCTTCGCGGGGTTGATCTGCGCACGGTCCTCGAAGACGAGGCAGTCCGCGGCCAGCACACACTCCGCGCGGCACGCCGCCTCGGTGCGGCGCCCACACTCGTCGGCCGGCGGCGGGGTGCCGGGCTCCCCACAGTCGAAGCGATAGTCGGCGGCACGCTCGCAGACGCGGCAGCGGGCCTCGGCCGCGATTTCGATCATCTCGAGTTCC
>CAYMSU010000258.1:0-9235 GCA_964393165.1 uncultured Enterobacteriaceae bacterium | reverse complement strand
CGACCGCCGGGCCCGACTCCTCGAACAGCAGCAGGAACCCGTCGGTCTTGTCGATCTTGCGACCCACGTGCGTCGCGAGGAGTTGGCGGGCAAGAGCGTCGTGGGCGGCCCACAGGGCGGCGATGCGTTCGTCGCCGACCTGCTGCGCGAGCTGGGTGCTGTCGACCACGTCCGTCAGCAGCAGGGCGACCGTCCTTCGCTGACTTCCCGGCGCTTCCGACCCACCCATCGGGCATCCCTCCGCGACGATGGTACCGCCTGCGAGGCTGGTAGTGGCCATGACGGCGTTTGGCGTTGCGGACACGTTCGAGGTGACCGCCCCGCGAGGCCGCCGACCGGGGCAATCGTGTCCGCGTACCGCTTGCGGGATAGGAAGCGGAGGGAGGCCGCAATGGAGAGCCCACTCGGCCATGCCCTCCGTCGGGAGCGTCAAGAGCAGCTCGCGCGGCTGACGCCCGGGCAGCGGATTCCACTGGCGCTACTCGTGGGGTTGCGGGATCTTCGGGTTTTCGCGTCTGCGCGTGGCCTATCCCTTCGTGAGGCGCGGGATGACACCGACCACCCCGAATAGGCCTCGCCCATGCCGACGCTCGACCCGAACCTGCGGGGACGGACACCGCTGCATCCCCCACGAGGGCATCGAGCCGCAGACCCGGGCCAAAAGGGCCCGGACCGATCCCGCTGCCCTGGTAGCCTTCAGTCGATCCGGACGCGCCCGTCCGCGCCGGCGCCGCCCAGCAGGTTGGCGGCGCTCTTCGAGTTGTACCTGCCGCCGAGGCCGCCGGACACGTCGACGTCACCGCTTGCGGTGTCGGTCTGCGGCGACGAAAGCCACACCGCGCCCCCGGCCCCCCCTCCGCCGAGTCCCGGGTTCTCGGCGCAGCCTAGGTCGGTGCCGCCGTTGCCGCCGCTGGCGTCGATCAGACCGGTGAGCGTGATCGAAACGTCGGACCAGATGACGAGCACGCCGCCGCCGCCGCCACCCCCCGTGCCCTCGTCGTCCTCCTCGTTGAGGCCGACGCCGAGCGTCCCGTCCTTCTCGACGGCGCCTCCGCCCCCACCGCCACCGCCCACGAGCGGGGGCAGGCTGTCGTAGGCCTCTCCGCCCGCGCCGGCGGTCCCACCGCTCCCGCTGCTTCCCGGCGTGCCGGCCGTGACGTGCCCGCCGCCGCCGCCGCCAGCCCCGCCGAACAGCCCGTTGACGACGGTGTCCGCCCCTCCACCACCCGCTGGGGTGACGCCATCGGGCGCGCCGCCGGCGCCCCCGACCTCGGTCCCGGTGCCGCCGTTGCCGGCGCCCACGCCCCCGTCGAAGCCCCCCGGTCCAGCCGCCCCGCCGAGCCCCGCGGTGTCGCAGGTGGTGTTGGTGGTCGTCGGAGTCCCGCCGTCCTCCCCGGACACGTCGATCGTTCCCGCGATGGTCACGGCGTCGATCGCCTCGATCGTGAGTGGGCGTGACCCCACCACGGTGAGGGTCGCGTCCAGTACCACGTCGAACCGCGCCGCCGGCCAGGTCGCGGTGCTGTCGTCCCAGCCGACGATGGGCGTGCCGTCGAGCTCCCCCAGATCCGTGTCGACCAAGGCGTCAGCGTCGATGGTGACGTTGGGCACCGCCTCGCAGCCGGAGGTGTCGTACGAGCAGTCCGCCGCACAGGCCACGTCGCCCCGGAGGAACCCGAGGCTCACGCAGTCGTCGTCGCCGAGATCGGCGTCGTCGCACGCCTCGTCGCCGTCGGCGAGGCCGTTCCCACAGATCCCGCACCCCGTGATGTCGAACGTGCAGTCACCGGGGTCGCACTGGAGGGTGCCCGAGTCGTAGCCCTGGGTGTCGCACGACTGCCCGTCGAGATTGATGCCATCGCACTCCTCGCTGGGCTCGACCTCCCCGTTGCGACAGACGGCATCGATGCATGCGTCCGTGACGAAGGCATCGCAGGTGCTGGCGCAGGACAGCTCTCCGTAGTCGAAGCCCTCGCTCGCGCAGGTGGCGCCAGCGAGCTGGCCTCCATCGCAGATCTCGTTGCCCTCGACGACGCCGTCGCCGCACTCGGGCTCCTTGTCGCCGCAAGCGATCGCGAGGGCCAGCAACGAGGCGAGGACATGTATGTGCAGGGGCTTCATGGGTTCACCTCGATCCGGGACTTCGACCGTACCCGAATCGGCAGCTTACCAGAGGTCTTGACGAGGGCCTGCTTCCCCCGAGAGCGTCACGTCGTCGGTGGAGACGCCACTCGCCGACAGCGTCAGCGGGTTGTCGACCCCGATGTAGAGCACGTTCTGCTTGTCGAACGACACGGACATGACGGGTGCCGCGGAGGGCGCTGGCTCTGGCGCCGGCTCTGGTGCGGGCTCGGGCACGACCTCCGGCGCCGGGACGGCCGGACGGGGTGCCTCGACCGGGGGTTGGGGTTTCTCCGCGTCTGGCTCGCCGCTCGGTGCTGGCCCCAGTTGGTCGCACGCGGCCCACAGCACCATCAGGAATACGCCCATCGGTCAGCCCTCCGCGCGCATCTTGCCACAGAGATCGTCTGCGACGATCGCAGCGCCGACAGCCACCCTGGCGCCGTCGAGCAATGTCACGGGGGACGTTCGAGCGCGCCGATGATGGCCTGGTTGGCATTGTTCCTGCAGGCCGCCTGGCGGAGGTGCCCCTTGTGGCTCGGACTTGCATTGGCGCCGCTGGCGGCGGCGGCACCCGTTCATTCCTTTCACATCCTGAACGACGTCAAGTACAAGGCCTTCGCGCTGCTCGAAGACGACATCGACCTGGGCACCGCAGGCCCGCATATGGTGGTTCGGCCGGGCCTCGCCCGGATCAGGACCCGCGGGCGGTTCGGGCTGATGGGCGGGCTCATGGCGGCCATCCCGGTGGGACGCGGAGATGGCGAGGGCCTCGAGTTCGTCATCCTCACTCAGTATCGGCTCTCGATCTTGCGCCCCGAAGCGGTGGTCTCGCCGGTCGTGGCGGTCGGCGCGCGCATGGGCGTGGCGAAGCACGAGCTGTGCGGCTTTGGGGGATGCCTGAGCTGGGTGCCCACCGGAGACCTCTCGCTCATCGTCGCTGGCGAGGTTCGGCCCGCGAACTCCCAGCTGCGCTTCTCCGTCGAGGGTGGGATGGACATGTCGGGTCCGTTCGGGCGGGTCATGGTGGGGTTCCAGGCGCGCTGAACGCAAAACGGTGCTTGTGCGATGGTCGACCTTGCGGCAAGCTCGCGACCGTCGAGGGCAGGCTCCTACGACCGTGATGGCGTCCGGTCCCGCCTGACGCCGTTCAACAGCTACCAGTCCGTCGGCTTGTAGTCCTTGAGGAACTGGCCCCACACGTGGTCGCCCGTGACCACGCCGTCGAACACCGGGTCTACGATTCGCGCCGCCCCGTCCACCACGTCCAGCGGAGGGTGGAAGTTGTGCTCCTCCCGCTTGCGCTCCGCGTGCACAATCGGGTCCTCGTCCGTCACCCACCCCGTGTCCACACTGTTCATGTGGATGCCCGCCTGCACGTAGTCCGCGGCTGACGTGCGCGTCATCATGTTCAGCGACGCCTTCGCCATGTTCGTGTGCGGGTGCTTGTCGCTCTTGAACGTGCGGTAGAACTGCCCCTCCATCGCCGAGACGTTCACGATGTGGGCGTCGCGCGTGGGCACCCGCTGCATCAACGGCTTCAGCCGACTGTTCAGCAGGAACGGCGCCACCGCGTTCACCAGGTGCACCTCCAGCAGCTCCACCGTCGGCACCTCGTGCAGCCGCAGCCGCCAGCTGTTCACCTCGCGCGTGTCCACCTGCTGCAGATCCGCGTCCAGCTTGCCCGCCGGGAACGCACTCCGATCCTCGTCGCCCGGCAACAGGGGCAGCGCGCTCCACACCGCCGACGAAGGCGCCCCCTTCGCCACCGATGCCACCCCCTCGACCGGCAACAGCAAGCCCTCCTCCGCCGTCGTGCCCAGCGACAGCTCGTCGGCCATCAGGTGGTCGTAGAATCCCGGCGGACGACGCACCGTCTGGCACGCATTGTTGATGAGGTAGTCGAGCCTCGGCAGCCGACCGTTCAGCTCCACGCAGAGCGCCTCGACGTCCATCACCCGACGCAGGTCGATGCCCACGATCTCGAGCCGGTCGGACCAGTCGGCGAAGTCCGCCTCGGCCGCATACCGACGCGCCGCATCCCGAGGGAACCGCGTGGTCACGATCACCCGACAGCCCGCCCGCAACAGCAGGATCGCCGCGTGGTACCCGATCTTGACGCGCGCCCCCGTCACCAGCGCCACCCGGCCCCGCAGATCGGCCTCGGGGCTGCGCTTGCGGTAGTTGACGTCGCCGCACGAGGGGCACAGCTGGTCGTAGAAGAAGTGCAGCTCGCGGTACTCGGCGTGGCACACGTAGCAGACGCGCGCCTCGCGGAAGGCCCCCAGGACGGGTGGCAGCGCGCCCTGCGCCGACTGGCGGCGCGGCGTGTGGAAGATCGGGTTCTCGCGGAGCCGGCGGATCCCCGCCTGCGCCGCGAGCTGCTGGTCGTGCTCGCGCACCCGCTCCCGGTCCTTGTTGCGCCGCGCCCGGTTGAGCTTGCGCCGCTCGCGCGACGACGGCCGGGCGACCCGCCCCGCGGCCATGAGCAGCCGCTTGCGCAGCGACTCGTCGACGCTCACGAACAAGCCCCGATCCTCGAGCAGCTCCTCGAGAAGCTCGGCGGCGTCGGTGATCCGGCGGATCAGCACGTCGGGGTCGTCGTGGCTCACGACCGGGAGATTAATCGACCCAGGTGATCCGGCCGAGGCCCCCCTCGGGATAGGCCTTCGCGCCGATCGTGCCGGCGAGGCCCCCAGCGTCGGACACGTAGGCGAGCAGGTTGCGGACCTGAAGGGTGCCGAGGTGGACGACCCGCGCAGGGTCGGTCGCGTCGAACGGGTACGGGCCGCGAACGTTCACGTCGAGCGTGACCACGTCCACCTCGGGCGCGTCGGCGACCGGGGCCCCGGCGACGAGCAGCGGGGTGCGCTCGCCCTTGGGCCCGACGACGGTGACCTCCCGCACCCGCGCCCCCGGCTCGAGGACCGCCCCCGTCTTGGGATCGACCTCCCGCGGGGGCTGCGACGGATCGACGGCGATCTCGAGCCCGGCGACCTGCGCGAAGGCATCCCCGCCGAGATCCGCGAAGGCGTGCTCGAGCACCTCCTGGAGCTCCTCCGCCGACACCTCGGGGACGACGACCAGGTGGGCGGGCTCGGGCACGGCCGTGAGCAGGTCGAACGCGCTGAGGTCGCCAGGCGCGAGCTCCGCGTTCAGCCGGATGCCGCCCCCGTGCTGCAGCGCGACCACGTGCGCGGCTGCGCTGGCCGGGCGCCCCTCCCACAGCAGGGCGTCGGCGACCAGATCGCCGAAGTTGGTCTCCTGCAGCCGGACGAGGCCGGAGGCGTCGAGCGCGACCTCGCTCGTCACCACGGGGTCGTCGAAGAGCGCCTCGACCTCCGCGCTCAGCGGCGCGAGGACGTCCTTCACGAGATCCGGATCCTCGACGACGCCGTCCGGCGCGGCCGCGGCGCCGACCACCCGCACCGGATCGGAGTCGGGCGAGACCCTCAGGACCCGCCCTCGGCCATCGAGCTCGACCACGAGCCGCCCGACGTACTCGAACCCCCCGCCCGTGGCCACGAGGGGAACGTCGACGCCAGCCTCGTCCTCGACGAGCACGGGGTAGGTGTCGCGCGGCACGTCGCCGGGAACGAGCTCGGCCCCCGCGGTCGCGAGCAGCACGTCGTCGCCGGAGATCGCCACGTCGACGCCCTCGACGTTGGCGACCAGCCGGCGGTCGTCGGCGTAGCCGGCGCCCCCGTTGGCGAGCAGGATCACGTGGTCGACCCCGGCCTCCTGGAGCTTGGCGACCTCCTCCTCCACGCGCGCGGCCACCCGGTCGGCGATGTCGACGTCGGGCGGTGCATGGTCCACGGGGGGTACCAGGGTCCCGATGATCCCGATGTCGCGCCCGGCGACCGGCACCACCGTGGAGGCGACGACCGGCGGGCTCGCAAGGGTGACGTTGGCGGCGAGCAACGGCGGCGAAGTCTCGAAGCCGTCGAGGTACTGGCCGAGCACCTCGGTCCGAAGCAGCAGATCCTCGGGGCGGAGGCCCATGGCGTCGAACCCCATGGCGTCGATCACCAGGCTCTCGGCGAGCGGCCGCGGAGGGACCTCGTCGGCGCGCTGCAGGCCGACGAGCAGCTCGGGGCCGAGCGCGAAGTTGCCCCCGGACGTGATCGCGAGGCTCCCGCAGAGCTCGCCGGCGCCGCACTGCGCGGCCTCGTCGCGAAGCTCGTCGAGGAGCGTGGCGAGGCGGGCGGCCCCCCCGAAGTCCCCGCCGGCCGCCAGGGCGGACGCGCCGAGCGTGGTGTGCAGGATGGTGAGCACGAGAGGCGGCTCGTCGGTCGGCGGGGTCCCCGTGTCGCCGGTGGTCCCGCTGGGCACCTCGCCTGTGTCGGAGGCGCTCTCCCCGGTGGTGGCGGTGTCCTCCCCGTCGTCGTCGGGGGCGCTCCGGCACCCGAGGGCGGTCGTGAGCAGCAGGATCAGGCAGCGTGGGTACATGGGTCTACTCGTCGGTGACGGCCTGCCACAAGAAGGTGTAGGACAGCGCCCGCATGAAGGCGCGCTGGGCGTTGTTGGCAGCGATGCCGTGCCCGCCCTCGATGTTCTCATAGTAGAGCACGTTGTCGCGCCCGAGCGCGTCGATCGCGGCCTTGAACTTCCGGGCGTGGCCGGGATGCACGCGGTCGTCGCGCGTGGACGTGGCGATGAGCATGGGCGGCGGGTCCTCGGTGGTGGCCGAGAGGTTGTGGTAGGGCGAGAAGCCCTTCATGAACGCCCAGTCGTCGGGGTCGTCGGGGTCGCCGTACTCGCCCATCCACGACGCCCCCGCGAGCAGCAGGTGGTACCGCTTCATGTCGAGCAGCGGCACGAGGCAGGAGATGGCGCCGAACTGCTCCGGGTACATCGTGTACATGTTGCCCATGAGCAGGCCCCCGTTGGACCCGCCCTCGATCGCGAGGCGGTCGGCGGTGGTCACCCCCCGCTGCACGAGATCCGCGGCCACGGCGCGGAAGTCCTCGTAGGCGCGGTAGCGCTTCTCGCGCTTGGCGGCCTGGTGCCACAAAGGCCCATACTCGCCACCCCCGCGGATGTTGGCGATCACCGCCACGCCACCCCGCTCGAGCCAGGCGGCCCCGAGGTCGGCCCGGTAGGACGGCTTGTACGACACGGCGAACCCGCCGTACCCGGCCATATAGGTGGGCGCGGTGCCGTCGAGGGCGAGCTCCGCCGGCGCGACCTGGAAGTAGGGGATCTTCGTGCCGTCGTCGCTGGTGGCGAAGTGCTGGCTCACGGCGAGCCCGCTCGCGTCGAACATGTCGGGGAGGCGCCGCAGGACCTCGGTCTGCCCGGTGGCGAGGCTGCCCCGGGTGAGCGTGGACGGCTGCAGGAACCCCGAGCTCATGAGCCAGTAGTCGTCGCCGTGCGTCTTGCTCACGGGCCACACCCAGGCGTCGCCGATCTCGGCGGAGCCGGGAAGGGGCTCTTCGTCCCACCCCTTGCGACCTGGGGTGAGCACCGCAAAGCGGCTCTTCACGTCCTCGAGGAGGCTGAGCACGAGGTGGTGCTCGGTGTGGGTGACGTCCTGCAGCGAGGTGTGGGCGTCGGGCTCGAACAGGACCTCGAGATCGCGCTTGCCCTTGAGGTACCGCTTGAGGTTCGCCGCGAGCAGCGAGCCCGCGGGGTAGGTCTGGCCCTCGACCGTCCACGGATCGCGCAGCTCGAACAGCGCCCACTCGCCGAAGAACGAGAGCTTGGCGCTGTCGGGCTTGTCGACGAGCTGCAGCTCCTTGGGGCGGTCGACCTTGCGGCGGTCGCGCACGAACACCCGGTTCGTGAAGAAGCTCGTGGCCTGGATGACGACGTCGCGCTCGAAGCCCGGCGTGTGGTCGTGGGCGATGCCGACGGCCACGTCTTCCGCCTCCCCCTCGAACACCACGGGGGCGTCGGCCAGCGGCGTGCCGCGCACCCACTCGCGGACCACGCGGGGGTACCCCGACTCGGTGAGCGAGCCCTCGCCGAAGTCGGTGGCGACGAGCAGCCGGTCGCGATCGATCCACACGGCGTCGGTCTTTGCCTCGTCGATCACGAAGCCGCCCTCCACGAACGTGCGCGTGGCCAGGTCGAACTCGCGAATCACGACGGCGTCGCCGCCCCCGCGCGACAGCGACAGCAGGCAGCGGGTGCGATCCGGCCACAGGCACGAGGCTCCCTTCCACACCCAGCTCTCGCCTTCCTCCTCCGCGAGCGCGTCCAGGTCGAGCACCGTCTGCCACGCGGGCTCGTCCGTCCGGTAGGACGACAGCGTGGTCTTGCGCCACACCCCGCGGGGATGCGCGGCGCTCTGCCAGAAGTTCACGTACTCCTCGCTCCCCTCGGCGAGCAGCCGGAGGAAGGGGATGCGCTCATCGCTGTCGTAGATCCCGAGCAGGCGCTCCTTCAGGTCGGTGAACGCGGCCTGCTCGGTGAGCGCCTCCACAGTGGCCGCGTTCTTGGCCCGCACCCAGTCGAGCGCCGCCTCCCCGTCGATGTCTTCGAGCCACTGATGGGGGTCGTCGTGCACCGGCTCCTCCGCGGCGGCCGGGCCGATCAGACCCAGGCTGGCCATCACCACTGCGATCACCTGTCCTCCTCGACTTGGTGAGAGGGTCGCGCAAGGTAGCCGCGCGCCCCTGCGGCCCGCCAGCCCCCCGGGGGGCGCAGGGTCGTCAGCTCCGCCGACGTCGGCGGCGGAGGCCGACGATGCCGAGCAACAAGACCGCCCACGTGCCGCCGACTCCGGTCGACGCGCCGTTGCAGCCGGAGCACGCGCCGCCGAGGTAGCGCCCGGCGAGCAGCGGGGAGTTGCCCTCCTCGAGGTCGTAGTCGTCGAGCGGGTTGTCGCGCGGATCGGTGCCTTGCTCGACCTCGTCGCCGTCGGTCACGCCCCCGTCGTCGGTGTCGGGATCCAGGGGGTCGGTGTCGTGCTCGTCGACGACGGACTGCGCAACGCCGACTGTGCCGTCATATTCGTCATCGTCTACTATTTCTCGATGTCGGCCGCCGTCTGGGCGACGCGGCCCGGGAAGCACAGGAAGAGCCCTTCGCCATGACCCTCCGCCTCCTGGCGGAGGAAGAGGGGAGCGTGGGGATGATCGGCTTCGGGATGTCGGAAGAGAATACG
>CAYMSU010000257.1:0-9238 GCA_964393165.1 uncultured Enterobacteriaceae bacterium | reverse complement strand
ATGGCCAGGGGCGTGCCGATGCCGATGCCGCACAGCATGAACCCCACCTGGTTGACTCGAGCGGGCCGAGTCGCGGCGCCCCCACAACAGCGTGAGCGCCGTGCTGGTCGACATCGAGGGCACGACCACGGCGCTGTCCTTCGTGCACGAGGTCCTGTTTCCCTACGCGAGGGAGGTGCTGCCCGACTGGGTGCGCCAGCACGCCCGCAAGAAGCGGGTGCAGCAGGTGCTTCGGGACGTCCGTCGCGAGCTCGGGCAGCCCCGAGCCAGTCTCGACAAGTGCGTGGGCGCGCTGCAGGACTGGATGGCCGCCGACGCCAAGGTGACCCCGCTCAAGACGCTCCAGGGCTGGGTGTGGGAGGAAGGCTACGCGCAGGGCGCGTTTCGCGGCCACGTGTACCCCGACGCCGCGGCGGGCCTGCGGCGCTGGCACGACCTGGGCCTCGCTCTATACGTGTACTCGTCGGGCTCGGTGCAGGCCCAGAAGCTGCTCTTCGGCTACTCCACCGAAGGCGACCTCACCTCCCTGTTCTCGGGGTACTTCGACACGACCACGGGTCACAAGCGCGAGCAGGCGTCCTACGAGGCGATCGCCCGCACCACGGGCCACGACCCCGAGGAGCTCGTGTTTCTCTCCGACGTGGTAGATGAGCTCGACGCCGCCGCCGCCGCGGGGCTGCGCACGGTCCAGCTCGCCCGAGAAGGGCAAGCGACGGCCTTCCACCCGGTGGCCGACTCCTTCGACACCATCCATCCCCTCGAGCTGCCCTGATCCGGGAGTTGCCATGAGCGCACTGACCGTCTACGTCGACGATGCCCCCGACACGCCGCTCCTCCACACCGACGACGCCGAGCGGATCACCGCCACCCTCGCGGAGCACGGCGTGCGCTTCGAGCGGTGGGATGCGAGCGTTCCCCTGCCCCCCAAGCCGACCCCCGAGCACATCGCCGAGGCCTACCAAGCGCCGATCGACCGGCTGATGGCCGAGGGCGGGTACCAGACGTTCGACGTGATCTCGCTCGATCCCGACCATCCGGACCGCGAGGCACTCCGCCGAAAGTTCCTGGACGAGCACACCCACGGCGAGGACGAGGTGCGCTTCTTCGTCGAAGGAGCAGGCCTGTTCTGCCTGCATCTCGGCGACAAGGTGCTGCAGGTCCGCTGCGAGAAGCGAGACCTCATCTCGGTGCCCGCAGGCACCAAGCACTGGTTCGACATGGGGCCCCGTCCCCACTTCGTCGCTATCCGCATCTTCAACAACCCCGAGGGGTGGGTGGCCAAGTTCACCGGCAACGCGATTGCCGCGGACTTTCCCCGGTTCGAGTGATCTCGACACCGTCTGGACGAGCACCTCGGGTACACTCCGGCAAAATCGCCGACAGGGGAGGGACCGTCTTGAATCGTGATGCGCCAGCTTGGGTGGAGCTCGTCGGCCAGTGCGACGAGCCGGTCCTGCCCGAGTCCGTGCGCATGGGCGTCCTCTGCACCGCCGAGGCCAGCGTGCCCCACCTGATCGGCCTCCTCACCGACGACGAGCGGTACGACGAGTACGGGCCCATCCACGCGGCCCACCTGCTCGCGGAGATCCGCGCCCCGTCCGCCATCGAGCCACTGGTGAGGATCCTCGTCGAAGACCCAGGCTCGCCGCTTGCGGACGCCGCCGACGAAGCACTCCTGCAGTACGGCGCCGACGCCGTGCCCGCCCTGCTCGACGCGCTCTTCGCGGGCGCCGACCACGTGGGCTACGCGCTCGGCGCGTGTGCCGGTCGCGGCGGCGCCGCCGATCCGAGGGTCGCGCGGGCTCGAGACGCCCTCCTGCCTCTGCTCCACGACGATCCGGGGTTCGCTGCCGATTGTCTCGCGCTGGTCGGAGATGCGTCCGTCGTGCCTCGGCTCCTCGAGGTCCTGGCCACCCTCAAGGTCTCGGAGACGGAGGGGCTCGTGGCAGGCCAGGCCGTGCTCGAGCTCATCCGGGCGATCGAGCGACTCGGCGGAGACCCCGGGGATCTCGGAGCTCGCCGGAAGCAGGAGGTCGAGCGCGTCCGTGCGCCGATGGCGGAGCTGCTGGCACAGCTTCCGCGGTAAACGGAGAATCCCTCAGGGCCGAAGAGCGGCTCGGAGGGGGTATGGACGACGCTCGCGTGGACCCGGGGCGGATGGCCCGCGACATCGCCCACGAGATCGGTACGCCGATCCAGTTCGTAGGGGACAGCCTGCACTTTCTGCAGGACGCGCTCGAAGACCTCGTCGCGGTGACGCGACTGGCTCGGGAGGGCGCGAGCCCGGCGCAGCTGGAGCAACGGTCCCGCGAGCTGGACCTGGACTTCATCGAGCAGGAGATCCCGCGGGCCTTCGCGCGCTGCCGCCGAGGCTGCGAGCAGGTCACGGACCTCGTGCGGGCGCTGCGCGATCTCGCGGGAGACGACCGCGACGGGGACCGGGGGCGCGCGTGACCCAGGACCTGCGCATTCTCTTCGTCAACGACGAGGACTCGGTGCTGGAGGCGCTCCGGGCGTCCCTTCGGCGCTACCGCAAGCGCTGGCAGATGACCTTCGCGGACGGCCCCACCGCGCTCGCGCTGCTCGAGGACGAAGGCTTCGACGTCGTCGTCTCCGAGTCGGCGCTGACCGGCGTGGACGGACTCGGGTTGCTGCGCCACGTCGCACTCGCGCACCCCCAGACGGTTCGGATCGTGCTGACATCGGCCGCGGGGCGCCAGGGCGCGCTCGCCGCCACGCGGGTGGCGCACCAGTACTTGACGATGCCGTGCCCGCCCCGCGAGCTCGCCCTTCGGATCGAGCGGTCCACGCGGCTCCGATCTCTCCTCGCGAGCCCCCTCCTCGCCGAGCTCGGCCCGCTCGACCGACTCCCGAGCCCGCCGCAGGTCTACTGGGAGCTCCAGCAGACCCTCGCGAGACCCGACGCCTCGGTCGCCGAGATCGCCGAGATCGTGGAGCACGATCCGGCGGCGTCCGCGAAGTGCCTGCAGATCGCGAACTCCGCGTTCTTCACCCGCGTGCGCCGAGTGAGCACGGTCCGCGGAGCGGTGAGCATCCTCGGCGTGGATCTGCTGCAGGCGCTCATCCTTCAGCAGGGCGTGATCCGGGCCATCGATCCGCAGCTCCCCGGATTGTCCCTCGAGCGGGAGGCCGAGCACGGGGTGCGGACGGCGCTCACCGCGCGCCACCTGGCAGTCACCCGTGACGAGGGGGCGGCGTTCACCGCCGCGCTTCTGCACGACATCGGCAAGCTCGTGCTCGCCGAGCGCGTGGGCGTGGCCTACGGCGGAATCCTGCGGCGCGCGACGGACGGAAGCCACCTGCACCGCCTAGAGCGGGAGCGCCTGGGCGTGACCCACGCAGAGGTCGGCGGGTACCTGCTCGGCGTGTGGGGGCTGGCCGATCCCCTGGTGGAGGGCGTGGTGTGGCACCACCAGCCGATGGAGGTCGCTCACGTGAACCTCGACGTGGTCGCGGTGGTCCACGCGGCGGACTGCATCGTGCATGGCCGACCCGTGGAGCCCGGCCTCTCCCGGCAGCTCGGGCTCGCCGAGGACCTCCCGCGGTGGCGGCGGTGGTACGAGGAGCACCTCGAAGCCGCGTAGTCGAGCAGTTAGGGACCCGCCATGCCCACTGCCTTCGTGACCGGCTGCGCCTCGGGCTTCGGCCATGCGCTCACCGCGGAGCTCCTCGCGGCTGGCTGGCGCGTGGTGGCGACCGATCCCTCCGTCGAGGACTGGCCGGCGCGGCTCGGCGCCCCTCGCCCCGAGCTGACCGTCCTCGCGCTCGATGTGCGAGACGAGCGGGCGGTGCGGGCTGCCGCCGCGGCGGTCTCGCACGTCGATCTCCTCGTGAACAACGCGGGCGTCGCAGCCTTCGGGCCCCAGGAGGAGCTCGATCTGGAGCGCGTCCGCGAGATGTTCGAGATCAACGTGCTCGGGCCGGCCCGGGTCACGCAGGCGCTGCTGCCCGCGCTTCGACGCGCCCGCGGCATGCTGGTGCAGATCTCCAGTGTGGCCGGCAAGGTCGCGTTCGCCGGCTCGGGGTTCTACGCGGCGACGAAGCACGCGCTCGAGGCGATGACCGAGGCGCTGGTGCAGGAGACGGCCCCGTTCGGCATCCGCATCCGTCTCGTCCAGCCTGGGTCCTTCGCCACCCGCTTGCAGGAGCGGGCGGCCGAGGTGAGCCCGCCGCCCGGTCCGACCTCGCCTTACGCCGAGCTCTCGACGATGTGGGAGGCGCGCCTGGCCGACGTGCTGGATGCCCCCCAGGATCCGCGGCGCGTGGCGCAGGCCATCCTGCGCTCGTGGGACGACCCCGCCCCGTTCGCACGCATCGTCGTCGGCGCAGACGCCGCCAGGATCCTCGCCCTGCGGGAGGCCCTCGGACCAGACGCCTGGGCGCGGCTGATCGCCGATCGGCACGGCCTGGCCGACGCGCCGCACGGCCCGGGCGACGTCCCCGGGCCCGCAGAGCTGCTCGCCCTCGGCAACCACGACGCGCAGTGGTCCGTCGCGGAGGCTGCCTGGGCGGCAGGATACCTCGATCACTGGCGCGACGATCCGGTCGGCCAGGAGGCGCTCGCGCGGCTGGCGCGCCGCGCCGGGGGGTGAGCTTGGCCTTCGTGCACCCGATCCTCGGCACGCTCGCGATCCTGTTCGCCATCTGGATCATGAGCCGCGGGCTGGTCGCGCGCCAGGGTCGCAAGCAATCTGCGAAGGCCCGCCGCACGCACCGGAAGTGGGCGTTCTACGCCCTGGGCGCCTGGGTGGTGGCCCTGCTCACGGGGGTGGCCTCCACCCTCTGGCTCCGCCCGGACCTCGAGCTCGGCGAGACGTGGCACCTCGGCCTCGGCCTCGGCCTCGTCGCGCTGATGGGAGTCGCGGGCCTTCTCACCCGCTACTTCACGCGCACTCCCGCCCTGCGGAGGATCCACCCCTGGGTGGGGATTGCCGCGGTCGTCGGCGGCATCGTGCAGGCCCTGATCGGCATCGAGCTCCTCCCTTGACGCCGCTCAGGGAAGCGCCTCGGGGAACGTCGGCCTCGGGGCCCCGGTGAGGATGAGCTCGGCCATCGCCTCGGCCTGCGGCCGGACGTGGCGCCACATCTCGAGGGTGCGCGGATCGCTCGGGTTGTACAGGTCGACCGTCTCCCCCGGATCTTCGTTCCGGTCGAAGAGCCACACGCGGCCCCGCCACGAGAAGTGCATCTTCAGGCCGTCGAGCTCCGCCACGTTGATCGCTCCGCGCCGCGCGAGCGCCTCGGCGTAGCGCACCCGCCCCGCCGGGGCCTCGCCGACCGGATAGCCCGTGACCTCCTCGGGCCTGTCGATCCCGTAGAGATCGAGGAGCGTGGGGACGAGGTCGATCGCGGAGGTCGGGCCCTCGTAGCGCCCCGGTAGGATGTTGCGAGACCAGAACATGGCAAAGCCGTCGTTCTCCTCGCCGTGCAGCGTGTAGGCGTGGGTCTGCGCGCCGTGCTCCCAGAACTGCTCGCCGTGGTCCGTCCAGACCACCACCAGCGTGTCGTTGAGGTAGCCTTCGCGCTCGAGATCGCGCCAGATGTCCTCGAGCCGCTCGTCGATGGTCCGCACCTCGCCCTCGTAGAGCCTGCGAAGGTGCATCTCGAGCAGATCCTGCTGCTCCTTCGGCATGTCCGGCCAGGTGTCCCGCGTGCTGTAGTGGGTCTCACGCTCGGTGAGGTCTTCGGGCCAGGGCTCCAGCTCCTCGACGCCCACGACGTTCGCCTCGGGCGGGTCGTAGGCGGCGTGGGGCTCCATGAAGTGCAGGTGCATGAACCAGCGCTCCGCACCGTTGGCCACTGCCTCGCGCACGTTCTCGATGCCGCGCTTGTGCACCTGGTAGGCATTGCCCCCTGGCTTCTGGAAGTCGACGTAGCCCTGCGCGTTGCCCCAGTTCGGGGACAGCCAGTCGTTCGCGGCGATCAGGACGGAGTAGAACCGCTTCTCGCGCAGCCACGAGGCGAGGAACCGCGTGCCCTCCGGCACCTTCGTGCGGACCTCGGGCCCCCCGCTGAGGCGGGGCAGGTGACCCCGCTCGATGTTCGTACGGCCGGCGAGGGTGCAGGTGGTGCTCGCGTAGGTCCAGTTGGAGCACTGCATGTGGTCGTCCAGCACCACGCCCTGCTCGGCGATCTCGTCGAGAAACGGCGTGAGGCCGAGCGACCCGTGGGCACCCAGGTGATCCTTCCGCAGGGTGTCGATCGACAGGAAGATCAGGTTCTTCGGAATCGCTCCGCGGAAGCGGAGCACCTCCGAGCCCACCACCGGCCCCTCGCCGTCGGGCCCGGGCAGCGGTGGGTCGGTCACGTCTCGGCTCTGGCAAGCCGCCAGTGCCCCCAGCACGACAAGCAGCGATCGCATGGGCGGAGTATAGCCGCTCGTGCGCTACCTCGGTGAACGGAGTCCGGATGGCCGACGACCGGCGCTCGGCGCGCCAGCGGGCCTTGCTCTCGCACCTACAGGAGGCCGAGCGGAAGGGGCGTCCGATCGACCTCGACGAGGCCGCTCAGGCCGCCGGATACTCCCCGTCGTCGATCCGAACCTACTTCTCGAAGCGCCTCGAGGGCGTGCTGGTGGTCCGCGACGAGCAGGGCCAGTGGTGGGCGAAGGGCGCGCGAGCGTGCTCGCTCGCCTCGTTCTCACGGCGGATGAGCCAGAAGGCGGGCTCCGCCTCGGAGGTCATCAAGTCCCAGGAGGGCTGGCGGGAGCTCCTGCGGCGGCTGCTCTACGAGGGGGCGCGGCGCCACTATGTCCTGTCCGATCACGAGCTGGAGATGATCGAGCAGCTGCGGCCGGATCCCCCCGACGATGAGGAGGATGAAGAGGCCATGGGCGAGGGAGCGAGCCAGCCGAGCCTGTTCGGCTCCTCGGACTCCTCCGGGTAGCCGCCGGCGCGCTCACGCCTGAGCGAGCAACAGGGCCACCGCGGCCACGACGGACAGCACGCTCAGCGCGATCGCGAGCTCGGGCAGCGACGCCGTCGGCGCGTCCGCGATGTCCGCGACCTCCGCGGACGATGCGCCCGCGGGCGCCCCCGCCTCGGCCGCCAGGTCGTCGACGCTCGGCCCCCGGAGGACCGTGGCCACCGGCAGCTCGATGCCGTGCTGGGCCAGCGCGTTGCGCAGCGAGACCGCGCCCAGCGAGTCGAGGCCGAGCTCCGCGAGATCCGTCCGGCGGTCGGGGATCCGCTGCCGAAGGTACTGGCGCGCCAGTCGCTCGATGAGGCCCGCCAAGTCCGAGTCGGCGAGGACGCGATCGGGCACCGGGCGCGGCTGCGCCTCGGGCACGAGGTCGAACACGCCGAGGAGCGGCGGCGCGTCGGGATCGAGCCCGCGCAGCAGCGCGTCGACGGCGACGGCCAACGGAAGGGGCCGGATCCCCAGCGCCGCCTGGTGCTCGCGCAGCGCGGCGCCCTCACGGAAGGCCATGCCGGCCTCGGCGACCGGACCGAGCGCGACCGCGCACGCGTGGCGGCCGCGGGCGCGCCGCGCCTCGGCGGCGGCGTCGAGCGCAGCGTTCGCGGCGCTGTAGGCCGCCTGTCCAGGCCCGCCCACCCAGGCCGCCGCCGACGACAGCAGCAGCCAGCGAGGCACGTCCTCGGCCACCGCCTCGAGGGCCGCGACGCCGCCCGCCTTGGGGGCGAGCACGCGACGCACCCGGACCTCGTCGAGGGCCTCGAGCCGGGCATCGTCGAGCACGCCCGCGGCGAGGACGACCCCCTCGACCGGGCCGACCTCCCGAAGGAGCGCCTCGAGGCCGGACGCGTCCTCGGCGGCGAGCTCCCGCGGCTCGAGGCCGGCAGGCACGGGCCGCAAGCGGGGACCCGCGACGATCACGCGCGAGGCTCCTCGCTGGGCCAGCCGCTGGCCGAGCGCCTGTCCGAGCACCCCCAGCCCTCCCAGGATCACCCAGGTCCCCGCCAGCTCCTCAGGCACGCGCGGCGGAGCCGCCGGCGCGTAGCCGGGCTCCCGGGGACCGTCAGCGGTCCATCGGAGCTCGGGCCGGTCCAATCCCGCGACCGAGAGCCGGCCCTGTGCGGGGTAGGTCACGACGGTGAGCCGCTTGCGCTCCCACGCGGCCGCGCGTGCGGCGCCCTGCACCGGCCCGGGGGGCCCCCGTGTGGCGAAGACGAGGCGCTCGTCGGGATCCGCCTGCCCCAGCACGCGGATCGCCTCGACCGCCGCCTCGGCGGTGCTCCGCTCCCAGGCGAACACCCGGCCGTCGACGGCCTCGCGGGGGTGCTCGACGAGCCCGACCCCCGCCATCGCGAGTGCGGCGCGCAGGCCGTCGGCCAGCGACCCCGTGCCGATGACCATCCAGCGCTCCCCCACCCCCGGCCCCGGCCCGAGAGCCTCGGCCGGCGGCGACCACGTGAAGCGGTGGGCGGGGATCGCCGGCGCCGACGTCGGCGCCCCCGCCTCGCGCACCCGGCGCACCACCGGATCGAGCGGGGGCACCGGCACGTCGCTCACGATGCGCCCACCCCGCACGACGGCCTCGGGCGCCACCGGGATGCCGAGCGCCCACTGCCGGGCCACGCTCTCGAGCCACCCCACCTCCGCGGGGACGTCGCGGTGAAGCGTGCCGACGAGCCGCTCGGGAGGCGCGTCGAGGGTGCTCCCCAGGCTGCCCAGGAGCGCAGGATGAGGCCCGACCTCCACGAACGCGGTGGCCCCCGCGGCGCGCAGGCCCTCGGCGGTCGCGCGCCACTGCACCGGCTCGCGCAGCAGCGCGCCCCAGTGGGCGGGCTCCGCCGCCCGGGGGCCCGCCGGCTGGCCATCGAGGCCCGTGAGCAGCGGGATCGTGGGCGGCTGCAGGGGGAGCCCCCGGATGTCTTCGACGAACCCCGCGACCACGCCGTCGACGGCCGCGGAGTGCCACGCCCGGTCAACGCCGAGCCAGTGGGCCTCGAGCCCCTCCCGAGAGACGAGCGCCTCGAGCGCCTGTCGCGGACCGGAGAGCACGGTCTCGGCGGGCCCGTTGGCGGCCGCGACCTGCACGTCGGCGGGCCACGCCACGGCCTCGGCGCCCGCGCGCACCACCACCATGGTCCCCCCGGGGGGGACCTGCCGCATGTGGAGGCCCCGCAGGGCGGCCAGCCGCAGCGCGTCGGCGGGGCCCAGGACGCCGGCGACGCTGGCGGCCGCGATCTCGCCGAAGGAGTGCCCGGCCACCGCGACCGGGGCGAGGCCGAGCCCGCGGAGGCGCTCGGCGAGG
>CAYMSU010000256.1:0-9264 GCA_964393165.1 uncultured Enterobacteriaceae bacterium | reverse complement strand
CGCGGCCGCCTGGTGGTCGATCACCGAGCGGGTCCGCGTGGGGGCCGAGGCCGACCTGGGGGTGGGCCTGGGGCGCGGGGGCGACGCCACCTCGGCCGCCCACGGCTTCGGCCAGGTAGCGCTGCCCAGCGGCCTCGCCCTGATCGCGGGCGGCGGCACGGGGCTGCTCGAGGGGATCGGCACCCCACAGCTGCGACTGTTCGGAGGCGTGTCCTGGTCGCCCCAGCAGCGCGACCGGGATCTGGACGGGCTCGTCGACGCCGCGGACGGGTGCCCACGGCGCGCCGAGGACGTCGATCGGTTCGAGGACGACGACGGCTGCCCCGAGCCCGACAACGACCGAGACGCGCTGGCCGATCTCGACGACGAGTGCCCGCTCGACGCCGAGGACGCGGACGGGTTCGAGGACCACGACGGCTGCCCGGACCCCGACAACGACGGCGACCAGGTGGTCGACCTCGAGGACAGCTGCCCGCAGCAGCCCGGGGAGCCGCTGCTCGCGGGCTGCCCCGACACCGACGGCGACGGGATCGCCGACGTCGAGGATGCCTGCCCCGCGGATCCCGGGCCGGTGGCGCTCTCGGGGTGCTCGGGGGACGCCGACAGCGACGGCGTGCCCGATCACGAGGACG
Organism: uncultured Enterobacteriaceae bacterium; assembly: GCA_964393165.1. Lineage (GTDB taxonomy): Bacteria > Myxococcota_A > UBA796 > UBA796 > DRPG01. The sequence goes on along the minus strand of CAYMSU010000256.1, from coordinate 8,632 downwards.
CCTGCCCGGAGGAGCCGAAGCACGAGGACGAGCCGGTGGCGTCGAGCGACGGGTGCCCGAAGCCGGTCGTGGTGACCGCCTCGGAGATTCGCCTCGACCAGCGCGTCGCCTTCGAGACGGGGCGGGCGGTGCTCGCGGACGGCGGGCGGGCCGTGCTGGACGAGGTCGCGACCGCGCTCCGCGACGCCCCCCACGTGCTGCGGGTGGAGGTCCAGGGCCACACCGACAGCGTCGGGCCGAGCGGCCTGAACCTCCGGCTGTCGCAGGCGCGAGCCGCCGCGGTCGTCGGCTACCTGGTCGACCGGGGCGTCGCCGCGGACCGGCTCGAGGCGCGCGGCTACGGCGAGACGCTCCCGCGGTTCACCAACCGCACGCCCCACGGCCGCGAGGCCAACCGTCGGGTCGAGTTCTCGGTCCTGCGAACCGCCGACGCGGATCTGGACGCGACCGCCGAGGGGCGCTGAGCGGCGTCAGACCCGCTCGACGATGGTGGCGACGCCCTGGCCCACGCCCACGCACAACGTGGCGCACCCGAGCGTGGTGCCCGTGCGCTCCAGGACCGACAGCAGCGTGGTCAGGATCCGCGCCCCAGAGCACCCGAGGGGGTGACCGAGCGCGATCGCTCCCCCGTGGAGGTTGACCTTGTCCTCGGGGATCTCGAGCCGCCGCAGCACCCCGAGGGACTGCGCCGCGAAGGCTTCGTTGAGCTCCCACGCCTCGATGTCGCCGACCTCGAGCCCCGCCCGGGAGAGTGCCCGCTGGCTCGCCGGAACCGGCCCGTAGCCCATGGTTCGCGGGTTCACCCCTGCGGAAGCGCACGCCCGGATCCGGGCCCGGATCCGCAGGCCGTGGGCCTTCGCGTAGCTCTCGTCGGCGAGGACCAGGGCGGCCGCGCCGTCGTTGAGGGGGGAGCAGTTGCCCGCGGTCACCGAGCCCCCCTCCCGGAAGACGGGACGCAGCTTGGCGAGCGCCTCCGCTGAGGTGTCCGCCCGGGGCCCCTCGTCCTCCCGAACCGTGATGCGCTTCTTTCGACCCTCGATGACCACCGGGACGCGCTCACCGTCGAACCAGCCGGCCTGCTCCGCGGACACCGCCCGCTGGTGCGACCCGAGCGCGAAGGCGTCTTGATCTTCGCGCGAGATCCCCATCTCCTCGACGATGTTCTCCGCGGTCCGGCCCATCGACTCCAGGGGAAACAGCGCCTCCATCTTCGGATTCGGGTAGCGCCAGCCGAGGCTCGTGTCCCACGCGGTGACGTTGCCGGCCTTGGGGTGCTGAGGCCCCCGGGGAACCGACAGCGGCGCCCGCGACATCACCTCGACGCCGCCAGCCACGCACAGCGAGGCGTCTTCCGCGCGGATCATGCGGGCGGCCTGGTTCACGGCGGACAGCCCCGACGCGCACAGGCGATTGACCGTGATCCCGGGCACCTCCTGGGGGAGCCCCGCGAGCAGCAGCGCCATGCGCGCGACGTTGCGGTTGTCCTCCCCGGCCTGGTTGGCGCAGCCGAAGAACACCTCGTCGACTGCCGCCGGATCGATCCCGCTGCGCTCGACCACCGCGCCCATCACCAGGGCGGCGAGATCGTCGGGCCGCACGGCCGCCAGCGCTCCTTGGAACCGACCCACCGGCGTTCGCAGGGCATCGACAATCACCACGTCGGGCATCGGACCTCCAGTGCACCCCCCTCTATGGACGAATACAGTGCCGCTCCACAGCAGGAGGCACCCATGCAGCGGATCGGCGTGGTCGGCGCAGGAACCATGGGCCACGGGATCGCCCAGGTGTGCGCGATGGCCGGCTACGACGTGGTCTTGAGCGACGCGCGGCCCGAGGCACTGGATCACGCGCGCACCCAGATCGCCGCGAACCTCGACAAGGGCGTTGCCAAGGGCAAGGTCAGCGAGGAGGTCCGGGATCGGGCGCTGGACAACCTGGGAACCGGTGACCTCGAGACCGCGGCCACTGGCGCGGACTGCGTGATCGAGGCCGTCCCGGAGCAGCTGGAGCTCAAGCAGCAGATCTTCTCCCGCGCTGCCGCGGTGGCGCCTGACCACTGCATCCTGGCCACCAACACGAGCTCGCTGTCGATCGGGCGGATCGCGGAGGACCTCCCCGACCCGGGCCGGGTCATCGGCACCCACTTCTTCAACCCGGTGCACATCATGGCGCTGCTCGAGGTCGTCGTGGGCGACCGCACGCGCCCCGACGTCCTCGAGGCCGTGCGGAGCTTCGGCGAGCGGATTGGCAAGGACGTCATCGTGGTCCAGGACCGGCCCGGGTTCGCCACGTCCCGCCTGGGCGTGTGCCTGGGGATGGAGGCGATCCGGATGGTCGAGGAAGGCGTCGCGAGCGCCGAGGACATCGACAAGGCCATGGTCCTCGGCTACCGCCACCCGATCGGACCGCTGCGCCTCACCGACCTCGTCGGACTCGACGTCCGCATGCATATCGGCGACTACCTGGCGGGGGAGCTCGGCAACCCCGCGTTCCAGCCGCCCACCCTGCTGCGCACGATGGTCGACGAGGGGCGCCTGGGCAAGAAGACTGGTCGAGGCTTCTACGACTGGGAGGAGTAGCCGGTCGCCCCATCGGCGGGGGCTCCCTCGCCGATGGCCGCTCGCCTTACCCAACGCCAAAGCCCGGATCTAGCCCGTCCTCTTGACACGCGGGTCTACCGTGATCTTAGCGTAGGCAGTCTGCGTACCGTACGCGGGGTGATGAGCGAGAGGCCAGAGATGTCGAACCGACTGAAGGGACCAGAGGGCGAGGTCTCGCGGGTGATCACCCGCCTGCGGATCACCGAGCGCGGCGCGTCGGGCGTGCACGTCTCCTTCCAGACGAGTGACGGCATGCGGCGCAGCGCGTGGGTCCCCGCAGGAGTCGTGGAAGAGGCGAGGTCGCGAATGCTCGCCAACCACGACCGCGTCGCTCCGACCGATGGCGGCCCCCTGCTCGGTCGCGAGGCCGGCGACCTCATCGCGATCCTCTGCGCACAGGCCGGCGAGACCTGGTCTGACGCGCTCTACGAGACGTCGTGGATCGGCTCGCTCGAAGCCGAGCAGCTCAAGGCGGCCATGCTCGAGCAGGAACCGGCATCGCTACACGGCCAGCCCCCGATCGAGGAGTACGTGTCGGAGAGCCGTCGGCGCATGGTTCTGCCGGCGACCTACCAGCCCCCCCACGCGGGCGACCTGCACCGCCCGCGCGACCTCGACGCGTGGGCGATGGGGTGCCTGGCCATCGGCGTAGGCATCGCCATGCTCGCCACGCTGGCGGCCGTCGCGACGCTCTGACGCTCGGCTCGAGGCCGGCCTACACGGGCGGGCCCACGAATGCTCGAGACGAACGCAAGAGGGGCAGGCACCGCGCATCGCGGCCCTGCCCCCGAGTGCCCCGGACGAGCGCCTGCTTACTCGATGCGCTCGACGGCCACACTGGCCGACCCGTCCGCCTGGTACAGGATGCTGGTCTGCATCACGCGGTTCTCGAGCCACTTGGGCTCGAGCGGGTTCACCTTGATCTTCGGGCCGCTCTCGCTCCAGAACACGTCGACCGTGCCGTGCGCGTGGCTGAGCTGACCGTTCACGTCGATGACCATGTCGGAGGTGCGCCGGCCGTTGAACGACCAGCGGACGTCGGGCAGCGGCGGGTTGAAGGTGATCGCCGTGACCGGGGTGCCCCGCCCGTACTGCTCCACCGCGATGGACACGAGCTCGAGGTAGTTGTCGGACACGAGGCGGTAGTCGTAGGTCAGCGTGCGCAGTGGCGTGGTCTGCACCGCGGTGACCCGGTCGCCGCGCTGGGTGACCAGCCACTTGAGCGTGATCTCCTTGCCGCCGGTCAGCTTGTGCACGGTCTCGAAGTTCGTGAGCCCGAGCACCATGTCGCCGCGCTTGATCGTCTTCGAGATCTCCTCGGCGGCCTCCGCGACCTCCTCGTCCTCACCGAGCTCGATGTCGTCGCCGATGTCGAGGTCATCGAGGTCCAGCTCGTCGACCGCGTCGAGCGTGTCGTCGTCTTCCGACTCCTCGCCCGCGATCGTCACCTCGCTCTCGCCGAGCTCGACCTCGGCATCGGCCTCGTCGGTGGCCGCCACGAAGGTGAGCGGCTGGTTGACCGAGCCATTGATGCTCGCATCGAAGGTCCAGCCCTCGACCGCGGTCCGGATGCAGGCCGACAGCGCGTCATCGGAGACGTCCTCGCTGCTGAGCTCCACCGCGGTCACGACGCCCTCGGAGATGGTCCAGCTCACGTCCATCGCGCCAGCGATGTCGGCCCCCTCCTCCTCCACGCGGGTGAGGTAGCAGCCCTTGAGCGTGGAGAAGTTCTGCGCCACGCCCATCTTGACCATCGTGTCGGGGTCGAGGGCCACAGGCTCGTCCGACACGTCCGCGCCGGGGATGACCAGACGGACCTGGTCGTACTTGGGACCTCCGGCCGCATTCGTGGTCGGCAGGATCGAGTAGTTGGCGACCGCCAGCCCGCCCTGCGCCTGCGTTTGCACGAATCGGGCCGGAACCACCCCGCCGATCCGCTTCAGAGACAGACCCTTGCCGTCCACCGTGACATCGGCCTTGAACAGGCTCTCCTGCGCACCCACGTCCATGACGGTCAGCAGGGTGTTCTCGGAGTGGTTGAACGTCCTTGCGTTGCGGCGCTTCGCAGTGCGAATGGGGGGCTTGCCCTCGAGCACCGCATCGACCTGACTACCCTTGCTGTTGGTGTAGGTCAGCTCGATGTCGATCTGCGTCTCGGTGGACAGATCTGTGGTGGTGAAGTTGTCGACCGCGTAGCGCTGCAGCGGAAGCTCCGGCATGAGCGTGTCGATGCCGTCGACATTCGCTACGATCGACTGCTCCCCCGACGGGGAGGTCTCGAGCGCGAGCCACAGCTGCTCGGTCGGAAGGTTGAGGCGAGCAAACTCCAGACGATCGAAGTCGCCTTCCCGAGGCATGAGCGTGACGTCGACATCGAACGCGATGCCGAACGCCATGACCGGAATGATCGGCGCGGTCGTGGCCGGCTTGTTGCCGGCGTACACCAGACCATCGTGCGGCCGGTGAACCGGGAACTTCACCGCACGCTCGTAGTTTGTCATGACAGGACCCTGCGCCCTGTACTTCGTTCCGCAGCCAGCCAGCGCGAGTGGGATCAGACCGACGGCAACCCAGCGCATCACAACCTCTCCTCCGGGGCCCCCCGGTTTGGTCGCGGTACCTTAACGGAGATCGCGCACTCCACGGATCCTGCTGGACTGCTGTCGCATTGAAATCCGCCGTTGGACCTCCGGATCTTCGTCGGGTCCGGAGAGCCCTCCCAGAACGTACGCGTGGCGCGGCGCCCTGGGATAGCCCCGCAGCCACGAGGTGCACCATGTTGACGTTGGGCCCCACATCCATCGAGTCGAGGCTGATCCTCGGTACCGGGAAGTTCCGGGACTTCGCACAGATGCGAAGTTGCCACGAGGCCTCCGGCACGCGAATGGTCACGGTCGCCCTGCGCCGGGTCGACCCCGACGCCGACACCGGGGCCAGCCTGCTCGACCACATCGACCGCGACCGCATCCAGCTCCTCCCGAACACCTCCGGCTGCTACAGCCCAGAGGACGCGGTGACCACCGCGGAGCTCGGGCGGGAGCTGCTCGGCACCGACCTCGTCAAGCTCGAGGTCTGGGGCGACGACCGCACCCTGTTCCCGGATGCCGAGGGCACCCTCGAGGCCGCTCGCCAGCTGGTGGGCCGCGGCTTCGTGGTGCTGCCCTACTGTGGCGACGACCCGGTGATCTGCCAGCGCCTGCAGGACTTGGGGTGTGCCGCGGTCATGCCGCTCGCCGCCCCGATCGGGTCGGGCCTCGGGATCTGCAACCCGTACAACCTGCAGATCATCAGGGAGCTGATCGAGGTGCCGCTGATCGTCGACGCGGGCATCGGGACCGCGTCCGACGCGGCTCGCGCGATGGAGCTCGGCGCCGACGGCATCATGCTGAACACGGCGGTCGCGGGCGCGGAAGACCCGGTGGCCATGGCCCGCGCGATGCGCCTGGCGGTCGAAGCCGGGCGCCTCGCGTTCGAGGCAGGGCGCATGCCGCAGCGGCTCTACGCGGCGGCCTCGTCCCCGATGGATGGCCGGATCGGCTCGTGACCGGCGCCGGGCCTCCGCCGCTCGTGGCGATCACGCCGGGGGATCACGGGGGAGGGCGGGACGTGGGGCGGTGGCTCCGTGCCCTCGGCGACGCCGGCTTGCCGGGCGTGGTGCTTCGGGAGCCCCACCTGTCGCCGCAAGCGCTCCAGGCCCTGCTCGCCGTCGCCGAAGCCGCGGTGCCGTGGGTCGCGGTGCACGACCGCCACCCCGAGGCCCGCCGGGTGGGCCGCCCGCTACACCTGGCGTCGACCGCGCAGGCAGCTCCTCCGGGGATCCCGTGGGGCCGGAGCTGCCACTCCCGCGAGGAGGTGGACGCCGCCCTCGCGCAGGGCGCCACGTGGGTGTGGTGGTCCCCGGTGTGGCGGCCCACGTCCAAGCCAGGCGACCGCCGGGCGCCGATCGGCGAGGCCGCGTTCGTCGCCCACGCCGCGGGCCGACCGGTGCTCGCGCTCGGCGGCGTGACCCCCGCGCGGTTCCTCCGGCTGCGCCAGCAAGGCGCGTACGGAGCGGCGGTCCTGGGGGACCTGTTCGGCCAGGCGAGCGCCGCGATTGCAGCCACCCGGCTGCGGGCCTACGCGCTCCGACGTGGCGGCGCCTAGAGCTCGGGGTCGATCACGAACAGCCGCTCGTCGTAGCACTCCCCGTCGGCGATCTCCTCGCAGGTGGCGCGGCCGATGCACCGGCGGTGGTCCCGGAGCCGCTCCCGCAGCTCGTCGTTCTCCCAGTCCTGGTACAGGGCATCCTGCAGCGCGCAGCTCTGCTCGCACTCCTCGAGCGCGACCCGCTGCGTGCCGAGGTCGCAGTCGAAGAGCAGCTTGCGGCACGTCGCGCCGCAAGTGGGAGCGCAGCCTGCCGCCCACGCCGCGACCGCGGCGAGGACGACGAGGAATGAGGACAGCGAGGAACGAAGCGGGCGTCGCGGCATCGGCCGTCGCGTAACCCGGAGCCCTGGGCTTGGCTGGGCGGTCGGGGTGCTATAGACATCCGCTGCCAAGGAGACCGCATGACCCATCATCTCGTGTCGGGCACCGCAGGTGAGCCTCGCCGGTCCCTGCCCGCGCGGAAGGCGCCGCCGCGGGAGGCCGCGGTCCCCTCCGTCAGCGACCCAGATGCGCCGGACACGCCCCCTCAGCACGCGTGGACGCGGTCGGATCGGGGGTGGAGCCCCACCTCCTGGCGTCAGGGAACCCCCTCGCAGCCCGGAGCCGTCTGATGCGCATCGTCACCTGGGCGGGATTCGCGGGCCTCGCCGCCTTGCTCGCAGGCTGCGACGCCCCCAACTGCCAGAACTCCTGCTTCACGCTCTACGACCCGGAGAGCCAGTGCTCGTCCGACGTGCGAGGGTTCACGCCGGAGGAGGCCATCGAGCAGTGCGTCGACGAGTGCGACGAGGCGCTGCGCCAGCCGGGCGGGATGGAGGGCTACATCCCGACGAGCAACCAGGGCGCGCCACTCGTCACCGAGACGCAGGCGGCAGCCTGGATGGAGTGCATCGACAACGAGCCCTGCGAGGACCTTGCTCGCGGCGGCGGGTGCTTTCCCCGCCTGCGATAGGCCGCCCTTCGATAGGCCGCGCTAGCGAGCGGCCACGACCCGCCCGTCGTGCACCTGGTACGTCTCCGGCAGCGACTGGGCGATGGCCTCGGGCTGCTCGACGCTCCATCTCCGCTGCGCGAAGACCTCGGCGAGGCGCACGCGCACGCGGTTGGACTCCTCGTCGGGGTTCGCCAGCGCCGCCTCCAGAAGGGAGCGCGCCTGGTCGTCCTGCTGGGCGATCATGACCTCGGCGGCCGCGTAGCGCACGTTCTCGTCGAAGTCCTCGAGGAACGGCGCGGCCACCTCGATGCAGCGGTCGTGCCGCTTGTCGGCGAGCCACACGAGGAGGTCGATCTTCTTCTCGGGCTTGAAGTCGTCCTTCTGCCGCTCGAGCTCGAGCACGTCGAACACCTTCTCGACCGTGGGGTCGAGCCCGAACAGCTCCACGTGCAAGCGCAGCGGGGTGGCGATCTGCTTGCAGCGGCCGAGGTGGCGCTCGAGCGGGCGCTTGACCGCATCCGCCCCCGCGGCGGCGAGCAGGCCGAACACCAGCTCCTTCTCGCTCCGGTCCTTGAGCTGGTTCTCGAGGTTCATGTCGAACCGGGTGAGGAGCGCCACGTAGGCCTTGGGGTTCTTGCGGTCCGCGAGCCAGCGCGCCGACGCCTCTCGATCCTCCGTCTGCTTGTCGCGGTTCGTGAGCGTGCGCTGCTCCTTCGCGATTCGCCGCTCCTCGGGGAGGAACATGTCAAACAGGCCCATTCGGGTCTCCACCAGCAGGTTCCGAAGCTCGCGCAGCGTATGCACGACGATGCACGGGTCAACCGTCTTGACGGCTCAGAGGCGGGCGAATACACGAACGCGTGCTCCGCGGAAGTGGCGGAATTGGTAGACGCGCAGGATTCAGGATCCTGTGCCCGAGAGGGTGTGGGGGTTCGACTCCCCCCTTCCGCAT
>CAYMSU010000255.1:0-9307 GCA_964393165.1 uncultured Enterobacteriaceae bacterium | reverse complement strand
GTGCGGGCGCCGCCGTACACCCAGTACACGCCCGCCACCCGGCTGTGCGCGTTGTTGTGCGGCAGCACGTTCGTGTCCGTCACCACCCGGCCCACCTGCACGTGCAGGAAGGCGTTCGGGTACCAGTCCGACCACGTCGACGGGGGTACCGTGAATGCCCCGGTGTCGGGCACCGCGCAGGTGACCACGCCGTCGGGGAACGTCGCGCCGTCGACGTCCACGAACTCCCGCAGGATCCAGATGATCACGTAGTCGCCGCCGGAGCCCGTCCACTCGAGGTCGATCGACCGATCCGTCGGTGGTGCGGTCGCCCCGCGGACGTCCGGCTCGCGGATCGTGAACGGCCCGGGCATCGTCACCGCCCGCTCGAGGCCGAAGCTCGGCCAGTCCCCCTCGCTCACCACCGGTGCGAGGTCGTAGGCCTGCCCCGGCTGCAGCGCCGACAGCGACATCACCGTGTCCACGAACCAGGGATCCCCGAGCTCGGCGCTCACGTCGGGCAGCGCGAAGCCCGCGCCCAGGCCCTCGAACTCGACCAGGGGGGCTGCCGGATCCTGCAGGATCGTGTCGACCTCGGTGACCCAGTCCATCGCGCACGCGCCGACCGCCGGCGCGTACTCCATGTACAGCTCCCAGTCGGTATCTGACGCAAACGCGAACTGGCCGATGGCGAAGTCTCGAGGCCCCCCGTCCCAGTAGTCGCCCACGTTGTCGAACAGGTTGACCGAGCCCACGGTGCCCGTCCGGCCCGTCTGATCCTGCCAGTAGCGGAAGCCCTCCTCGAGCACCGCCGAGCGCGCCGCCCCCTCGGGCCCGGAGCTCACCTCGACGTCGACCCAGCCGACCTCGGAGGTGGGAGGCACCCCGACCGTGAGCTCGGTTGCGCTGCGGTCCAACACAGTCGCTTGCATGCCATCGAACCAAACCTGGGTGGCTTCGTCGAAGGTGCCTCGCACCACCACCTCGGACGTCCCCGCGTTCGACCCGTAGTCGGGCACGACCCTCCGGATCTCGAGCTCGGGACCGGTCGGGGTCTCCGGCTCGGTCGGGCCCACGGGCCGCGGTTCGTACTCGATGCTGCTCGAGCAGGCCCCCAGCAGCGGCAGGGTAAACCACACAGGCAAGGCCGCGCTCATCGGTCCTCCAGGAAGAACCAAATGTACCACGCAGCCCCCTGCGCGACGGTTACACGCACGGAATAGCGCCACCAACCTCGGGTGTCCGGGCCGTGCTACGTGAACCGAGGCTCATCGAACCGCGGAGGCCGCGTCCTATGCTGACCATCCTGGTGTTGCCGGCAGCGCTTGCGGCGGGTCCGTCCCAGGCCCAGATCGAGTCGGCCAGCTTCCAGCAGGTGGGTCGGTCGAAGCACGACGAGACCGGAACCATCACGATCGACAAGGCGCGGGTCGCCGAGGTGGACTGCTTTCGGGGCTCCACCATCGCCCAGGGCGTGAGCCCCGACGCGCTGCTCGAGGCGGCACTCGACGTGGTGGGGGCGGTCGAGTGGTCCAGCGCGGGTCTCGCCGAGGGCCGCGTGCTCTCGCGCACCGGCGACCGCATGGCCTACTACCAGTACCTGGACGTCCCGGGGTGGACGATGGCGAGCGACCGGTTCTGGGTGCTCCACGGCCGGATCCGCCGGCAGGGGGCGGCGCGCTCGTTCACCTGGGACCGTCTGCTCGACGAGGCCGGCAACGCGGTGCGGGCCAAGGTCAAGAAGGCCCACCCGGGCGCGGTCGAGCCGCCCGTCAACGTCGGGGCCTGGCACTTCGCCCCCGAGGGCGAGGGCGTCGGGATCCGCTACGTCATCTGCAGCGACACCGGGGGGAGCATGCCGCGCATGCTGCAGAACGCCGCCACCCGCCGCGCCCTGCCCGACACCATCGGCGACGTGGTGCGGCAGGCCCGCCGGCTCGGCTCGTGAGCGAGGACCCGCGCCTGTCGGAGCTCACCGCGGCGGTCCGCGCGTTCGTCGAGGAGCGCGACTGGGAGCAGTTCCACTCCCCGCGCAACCTCGCGATGGCGCTGTCGGTCGAGGCCGGGGAGCTGCTCGAGCTGTTTCTGTGGAGCCGTGACGACGGCCCCCAGCCGCTGCACGCCGAGCGCGCGCCCAAGGTCGCCGACGAGGCGGCAGACGTGCTGATGTGCCTGCTCAACCTGTGCGACCGGGCGGGCATCGACCTCGGCGCGGCGCTCGCGTCGAAGCTCGCGCGCGCCCGCGAGAAGTACCCCGCCGACCGCGTGCGGGGGAAGGCGCTGAAGTACCACGAGTACGACGACTGGACCGGCGAGCGGGAATAGGCAGCCTGCGCAGGTCGCGCGCACGGGGTGAGAGACGTTGTTGACAGGGATCTGGCTGGCCCTCGCGAGCCCGGCGCCGGCGGCCGAGGTGGTTCCCCCGCTCGCGCCGCCCGACGTGTCCCGGCCGCGGGCGTGTGGCTGGGGGTGGGGGGCGCTGTGGCCAGGCGTGGGCCGGTTCTGCGCGCACCAGCCGGTCGAGGGCGCGGTCCTGTCCACGCTCGCGGCCGGCCAGCTCGCGGCGGCGGTCGCGCTCGCGTCGCAGCCCGCGGAGACGCCGTTCCGCAACGGCGGGCCAGCGGTTTTGCTCACCGGGCTGCAGAACCTCTGGATCACCAGCGTGGGGCTCGAGATCTTCGATGTGCAGCGCCGCCGGGGGGTCTCCGACGTGCCCCCGGAGACGCTGGGCGGCCTGGTCGCGGCGCCCTTTCGGCCCCGGGTGCTCGCCCACCCCGCGGTGTGGACCGGGGGTCTGGCGCTCACGGCGGGCGCGGTGGCGTTCACGGTGCTGACGAACCCCCGGATCGGGCCCCGGCCGGACCCGAACCTGTTCGGCGTCGACCTCGCGCCCGAGGTCGGCTACCCCGCGCTGGCCGCCGTCGACGCGCTGCACTTCATGCACGTCGCGGTGGGCGAGGAGGTCCTGTTCCGCGGGATCATCCAGGGCGCGCTGGCCCGTGAGCTCGACCCCACCGCCGGCTGGCTGCTGGGCACCGCGATCTTCGGCGCGGCCCACCTCCCCACGGCGTTCGCGCTGCCCCCCACCCTGCGGCTGCCGTACCTGGTGATCAGCGTGCCCTACATCACGCTGGTGGGCGCGTGGCTGGGGCTGTCGTACCGGTGGTCGGGCCATCGGCTGGGCCCTCCGGTGGCCATCCACTTCTGGTACGACGCGATCCTGGGGGCCACGGCGTTCTTGCTGGACCCGGACGACCACCCGTTCTCAGCGTCGATCCGCTTCCGGTTCTAAGCCGCGCTCGCCGACCCAGGCATCGGGCCTCGAGTCAGACACGACCGGAGGCAAGTGGGCCTCAATCAGACTCGCGTCGCGTCCTGGGCCGGCCGGCCACGAACGAACGCCGAACATTCGAGCTCCGGTCGGCGGGCGATGCCCGGATCCGAGCCGATCTGTCTGATTCACCCCCCGATGCCTCCGCGCTTGTCTGATTCGGCGGCCGATGCGTCGGTCACCGACCGTCGGTCGACGCTCGGCGTTCCCCCCCGAGCTGGCCGCGTGGAGGCGAAGCGCGCAGGCCACGGGCGGACCCTCGGCCCCCCTCTTCCGGCGGCATGCGCCCTGCAGCGGCCACCGGGCATGTACGATCACGTCGCACGGACCCTCGACCGCAAGCCGCTCTGGCACGACGACGCTGACGCGCTGGCGCTGTGGAACCGTCTACGGCGGGCGCTGCCCGACCTGTCCGCGCTCGTGCTGATGCCCAACCACGCGCACCTGCTCCATCCCCGCGACGTCCGCGTGGCCTTCGCGCAGGTGCTGGCGGGCCATACCCGATCGCAGGGCCGGGCGCGCATGGACCGGGTGCCCCCTGCCCGCTGGATCGCCGACGCCCAGAAGCGTCGCCGGCAGCTCCGCTATGTGCACCTGAATCCGTGCCGCGCGGGCCTGTGTCACGATCCGCTGGCCTGGGCCTTCTCGACCCACCGCGACGCGTGCGGGCTGACCACCGACCCCGTGGTACCCCGCCGCCGGGACGCGAGTGCGTTCCACCGGTACGTCTCCAGCGATCCGCACGTGTGCGTGACCGGCACCGACCTGCCGGGGTCGTGGCGCGGCCTCGCCGATCCCGAGCAGGTCCTGCACGCCGTCAGCGCGTTGACCCGGACCACGCTCGACGGCCTGCAGCGCCGCAGCCCCGGGCGGAGCCTGTTCCTCGTCGCCGGGCGGGAGCTGTGTGACGTGCCCGCTCGCGTCCTGGCCTCCTGGGTCGGGGTGAGCCGGGCCACCGTGTACCAGGCCACTGCCCCGCTGCCGCACCTTCGCCTGGTGCACAGGGTCCTCGGCGACCACCGCTTCGGGCCGCTGCGCGATGGACCGCGGGACGGACTAGACTGGCGCTGAACAGGAGGAACCATGGACTTCAGCGAAGGAACGGTGTGCTGGGTCGATCTCATGAGCCCCGACCCCGCCAAGGCGCGCAAGTTCTACGGCAGCGTGTTCGGCTGGGAGTTCTCCGAGTCCGGCGAGGAGCACGGCGGCTACCTCATGTGCAGCGTGAACGGCGACGCGGTCGCCGGCATCGGCCGCATGCCCGAAGGCATGGACATGCCCTCGGTGTGGACGCCCTACCTCAAGACCCCCGACGTCGCCGGGCTCGTCGCCAGGATCGAGGCCGCCGGAGGCCAGATCGTGCAGCCCACCATGGAGGTCCCCCAGATGGGCCACATGGCCATCGTCACCGACCCCTCGGGGGCCGTGGTCGGCCTGTGGCAGCCCAATCAGCACCACGGCTTCGACACCTTCGGCAGCGAGGGAGCGCCCTGCTGGTTCGAGGTCAACACGCCCGACGCCGCCGCCGTGCGTGACTTCTTCGCCTCGCTGTTCGAGCTGTCCCCCGAGAAGATGGAGGGCATGGAATACTGGACGATGCGCGAGGGCGAGCCCCCCCGCTGGGGCGTCCTGCAGATGACGAAGGAGTGGGAAGGCTTGCCGCCACACTGGATGAGCTACTTCACCGTCGACAACGCCGACGCCGCGGTCACTCGCATCACCGAGGGAGGCGGAAAGGTCCAGGTGCCCCCGTTCGACACGCCGTTCGGCCGCATCACCGTGGCCACCGATCCCTACGGCGCCGCCTTCACCGCCATCCAGCTCCCGAGCTGAGCTTGCTCGTCGTGCGCGGTCCGGTCCTGTACGCCCTCCTCGCCCTCGGGTGCCGAGACGCGCCAGGCCCGGCCGCGCCCCCCGCCGACGTCGACTCGGGCGGCCCCCCCGCCGTGCGCTGCGACAGCCTGCATGCCTACCTGATCATGCGGGATCAGGCGCTCCCCGACTGCGACACCCCGCTCGAGGAGGTCACCTCGCCCTGGGCGGGGCTCGGCGTGGACGCGTGCGTCGGCTTCGTGAAGACGTGCGTGTGCGAGGGGCGCACGGCCAACGACTGCGCCGGCACCCACTACGCCGATCCGCCCCTCGCGCCCCCCGCCGAGGAGCCGCGGCCCAACACCCAGACCGCCCACTTCCTGCCCGACACCCCCGCCGTGGCGCGGTGCGCGATCGGCTCGCGGCCGCTGTTCTACTTCACCCCTGGCAAGGGCGACGGCGCGAGCCGGTGGGCCTTCTACCTGCAGGGCTCGTCCGGGGGCTACTCACCGCAGCTCGACCGGGTCACCGGGCTGGTCGCGTCGCTCGGCGAGGTGGTGGCCGCCACCGCCATCGACGAAGAGCTCGGCAGCGCCCAGAGCGGCTTCGGCTACCCCGTCGAGAAGCGCGAGGGCGGCCTGTTCTCCGACGACCCCCGCAGCCCCTTCCTCGACTGGAACCGCGTCGAGCTCGTGAAGTGCCACGGCGACCAGTACACCGGCCAGCAGGTCCATCGCGACGTGACCATCCGCCACGAGCTGGCGCCCACCGTCGTCGTCGACCAGGTGTGGACGGTCGGGCACCGCTACGTACAGCAGGTGCTCGGCCACCTGGCGTCGCCGGCGTGGGAGGGTCCGTCGCTGTCCGGGGCCCGCGAGGTGCTGCGCATGTGCAGGTCGGCGGGCGCCCACGGCCTGATCCAGACCGCCGACGCACTCGTGCCCCGCATAGGCGAGCACGCACCGGGCGCCCGCGTCGGGGTCGTGCTCGACGGGCGGCCCGATCCCGCGGTCGAGGCGTTCGAGATGTTCGACGCGCAGCCCTGTGACTCCGTCTACGAGGCCAGCTGCGAGGGGATCGACGCCGCCCCCCTGCGGGGGGTCACCGACTACGGCTCGGTGGGCTTCACCGTGCCCTTCGGCTTCGACCGCAGCGCGTTCGCGGCCCCCGACGATCCGCTGTGCGCGGGCCAGCCCTACGCCTGCGGGGTCCAGCGCCTCAAGTGGGAGGCCTGGCAGGCCCAGCTCGACGAGAGCTGCCTTGCCAGCCAGTCCGAGGATCCGGCGCCCTGCTACGACCCCTCCCACGTGCTGCTCAACCACCTCGCGGCCCCGGCGTTCGTGTCCGTCGCCACGCGCGACCGGCGGCTCATGCAGTCGATCACCGCGCTGCCCGCGGCCGCGGATCAGCCCGCCACCTGCTTCGCGGCGTGGGTCGACGGGGCCGAGGCCTACGAGCTCACGGTCGGGGCGTGGCTGTCGTCCTACGTCGCCGACCGCGCCGCGCTGGCGGCGGGCGACGCGCGCACTGCGGAGGCCCCCGGGGTGTGGGCCACCCGCGCGATCCGGCACACGCACCTGGTCGACGACTGCGCGCTGTTCGGGCGGCGGCTGGTCGCGGGCGTGGCCTCGCACAGCCTGGCGACCGCGATCCTGGCCTGGTGGGAGGGCGCCGACATGAGCCTGGTCGAGGGCGCCAACGCCTCGCTCGGGCCCTCGACCGAGGGCATGTGCGAGAACAACCGCGACTACGACCGGGCGATCCCGCCCGAGTGCGACCAGCCCGAGTGGTGTGGCGACGGGGTGGTCAACCAACACGAGGCCTGCGACGACGGCAACAGCGACGACGCGGACGCCTGCACGAACCGCTGCACGCAGCCCTGAGCCGACGAACGCTTCCCGCGGTCTGTTGCGTCGCGGAGCACGACTGTGCCGAGGAGTTCCCCATGTCCGCGCAACGCCGCGTCCGCTTTGCCGCCTTCGGCGGCCCGGAGGTGCTCGAGGTCGTAGACGACGCGCTGCCCCACCCTGGCCCGGGCGAGGTGCGCGTCCGGGTGGAGGCCTCGTCGGTGCAGTTCACCGACACCCTCATCCGGCGCGGGATCTACCCCGGCCTCTCCGAGAAGCCCCCGCTCACCCCCGGCTACGACCTCGTGGGCCGCGTCGACGAGGTCGGCGAGGGCGTCGACGCGTGGGCGGTCGGCGACCGGGTCGCGGACCTCTGCCAGTGGGGCGGCAACGCCCGCTTCGTGGTGCGGCCGGCAGCGGGGCTGGTCGCCGTCCCCGAGGCCGTCGACGCCACCGCGGCGGTGTCGCTCGTGCTGTCCTGGCTGACCGCGTACCAGGCGGCGTTCACCGTGGGCCGCCTGCAGCCGGGCGAGCGGCTGCTCGTGATCGGCGGCAACGGCGCGGTCGGGCAGGCGCTGGAGGCCTACAGGCGGCCGCTCCCGAACGTGGCCTTCGGCCGCAGACGTCTGCAGGCCCACAGGCGGCCGCTCCCGAACGTGGCCTTCGGCCGCAGACGTCTGCAGGTGCACGGGCGGCAGCTCCCGAACGTGGCCTTCGGCCGCAGACGTCTGCAGGCCCACAGGCCGCGGAACCCGAACGTGGCGTTTGGACTCGGGCGTGTGCCGTTCATCGGGATCAACCAGGTCGCATAGCGCGGCGGGCGGTCCTGGCCGGGTGGGCGCCCCGCGTGACTTGATCCCCATGCTCGACTTCCCCGAGCTGTCGTTCGCCACGGTGATCCCGTACCTGCACGAGGACGACGGGGACGGAGTGCTCGAGCCAGGCGAGAACTACGTGGGAGTCTCGCCCGCGATCCTCGTGTACCTGGTGTCCGAGGACGGCAGCAACGACCAGACCCTCGGCTGGGACCTCGGGTGGACGGCGTCGACCCTCGACCAGAACTACCCCCTCGACGCGATTCCACTCCCCGTGCACCCCCGCAACGACACGATCACCTTGGCGGGAGAAGCGGAGGAGACGGAGACGCGCCGGCTGGTGGCGCTGCCGCTCGCCGACCTCGAGGCACCCGCGCTGCTCGACGAGCCGCTGCCGAGCCCGACCTGGTCCCTGTCGATCGACAAAAGCCCCCGGCCGCCGACGCGGCGACAGGCAGCCCGTACGTGTCCGACGGCGCCTTCCCGTACGCCCTGCTGGTCTACGTCGACAGCGACGGAAGCGGAGACTGGAGCCCAGGCGACAAGATCGACGCCGAGCTGTGCGATGTCGACGACGAGCCGGTGTCGCTCGTGTGGTTCCCGCCGAGCGAGGACCTCACGGAGACGATCTTCCGCGGAGGCCGCACGGGCTGGGTGGCTGAGCGCGCGATCGATGGCCTCTCGCCCGGCCGGTGCGGAGGCTTCGCTCCGTAGAAGATCACGATGACCGCGGGGCGTTCGACGGGTATTGCCACGACGGCATGCGAAAAGCAGACCCGAGGTCTGGTCGGATGTCGCCTCGACGGGTGCCGCGCGACCTCAGGTCTGCCTCCAGCGGCTCGTGACGTCTTCGGTGCCGACCCGAGGTCTGGCCTCGCGTGTCGATCGGAGGTCCCGGCGTGACCTGAGGTCTGGTCGAACGACGTCTCCACGGCGCGCGACCAGACCTGAGGTCCCAATTTCTGACCGGTTCGCGGCCCTCGGCAGACCTGAGGTCTGGTCTGGGCAGGCGATTCCGGGTCGGGGGCAGACCTCAGGTCTGGTCGGTGTCGGTCGAGCGCAGGAGAGTGCAGACCTCAGGTGTTGCCGCAAGTGGAACCCCCCTGTTGCGGCAGACCTCAGGTCGTGTCGGCCGCTCCGATCGGATTCGGGCGCGCGACCTGGTCAGGCGAGGAGGGACGATCCGCTTGGCGCACGCCGCACATGACGGGACAGGGGCGCACGCGAGGAGGAGACATGTGGTGGTTGTGGGGGCTGCTGGGGATGGCGCACGCCTCGGACTCGCCGGTGGTTCGGGGGCTGACCGCGGGTGGCGGGACCCTGGCGGGGGCCGGGGTGGGCGCGCTCGCGGCCGCCGGCGGGGCGTGGGCGATCTGCCAGGAGCCCGACCAGACGCGGGACAGCGACCAGGCCGGGTGTGGGTCGGCGATCGCGCTGTCGGCGGTGGGGGGCTGGGCAGTGGGCACGCCGGTGGGCGCGGGGCTGGGGGCGCGCGCCGCGCACGTCCGTGCGCTCCCGGTGGT
>CAYMSU010000254.1:0-9319 GCA_964393165.1 uncultured Enterobacteriaceae bacterium | reverse complement strand
AGGCGTTGAGCTGTCGCTGTGGGTGATGAGGTGTCCGTGGGGGCGTTGAGCTGGCGGGCGTTAGTCTGCCACAGCCGCGAAGGGGGGCACGATGCTGGGGGTGTTCGTAGGGCTTCTGCTCGCGGCGTGCCGCCCGTTCGGGCTCGGAGACCCGGTGGCGCTCCCCGACGAGGCCTACCCGGTGGCGCGGGGCGTGGGCGGCGACACGCCGCTCGCGGAGGCGGTCGACGCCGAGGTGCTCGCCTATCTCGAGGCCGCGCAGGTGCCCGGGCTGGCGGTCGCGCTGGTGGCCGACGGCCAGCCGGCCTACGCCGCTGGCTACGGGTGGGCCGACCTCGAGGCGGGCCGCCCGCTCACCCCCGACACGCCGGTCCTGCTCTCGAGCGTGAGCAAGACCTTCGTGGGCGTCGCCGCGCTGCAGGCCGTCGAGGCCGGGCGGGTGTCGCTCGACGCGCCGGCTTCGGACCACCTGCCGTTTCCGCTCGCGCCCTCCGCCGAGGGGGTCGACGTCACGCTGCGCCACCTGCTCACCCACACGAGCGGGATCGTGGACTCGATCGAGTACGGTCGCAGCTACGTCGAGGGCGATCCGGAGACCTCGCTGAGGGAGTTCCTGTCGGAGTACCTGCCCCCCGAGGGGTCCCGGTACCGCCGGGGGCATCGCGCGGCGCGGGAGCCCGGTGCGGCCTTCGAGTACAGCAACGTGGGCATGGCCACCGCGGGGCTGGTGCTCGGGATCGCCGCCCAGCGCGAGTTCGCCGAGCTCCTCGACGAGGAGCTGCTCGATCCGCTGGGGATGACGGGCACGGCCTACTTCCTCGCGGACCTGGAGCAGCCGCCGGCGGTGCCCTACGCCCGCGCGGGGCGGCGGTTCCGGCCCTACCCGCAGTACGGCTTTCCGACGTACCCCGATGGGCTGCTCCGCTCGTCGGCCGGGGAGATGGGGCGCTACGTGGCGGCGATCCTCGCGGGCGGAGAGCTCGACGGGGTGCGGGTGCTGTCGACCGAGCGGGTGGACGCGCTGCTGACGGTAGACGAGGGAGCGGGCACCGACGAGGACGGCCAGGCGATCGCGTGGGCGCGGCGGGAGGCCCCGGGCCGCGAGCTGTACGGCCACAACGGCGGCGACTACGGCTCGGCGACCGAGCTGTGGGTGGATCGCGAGGCGGGCGTCGGGATCGTCACGCTGTTCAACGCGGTCCCGCCGTCGTTCACCGAGTGGTGGGAGCTGCAGCAGCGCCTGCTCGATCTCGCCGACTGAGCTCAGAAGCAGGGGCGCTGGTAGGTGATCTCGATGCGGGATCCAGGCGGTGGGAAGCTCGGGAGACGAACGACGGAGTCTCCGTGTGGACGGTCTGCTCGAAGACGTCGGTGCGCCACTCACAGACCGGAGGCTCCTCCGCGGAGTCCTGAGGGCCGGGCTCGATCTGCCCCACCAGGCCCTTCTCACTGCCGCACCCGGGGGCCAACCCACCAGGGGCCACGACGAGCCCGAGCCACCCCGTCCGCACACCGACCTCCACGGGGCCTAGAGGTGGGAGTCTACGTGGGAGCTGGGCGATCGTCGCGGAGAATCTCGTCGAGGAGGTTCTTGTCGGGCACCAGCGAGCTGAACAGCTTGCGCCGGAACCGGCCCTTCGAGCTCGTGAGCCGCACCGCCATCCGATCGATCGCGTGCATCGACATCACCGTCTGCAGGTAGCCCTCCGTCAGGTCGTCGAGCCCGAGCCCCAGGCGGTTGAAGTCCCGGGAGTCCATCAGCAGCAGGCGCGACGGATCCGTCGTGAACGTGCCGTCTTGGTGGGCCTCGGACAGGTTCGTGCCGAGCATCGACCAGGAGTCCGGCGCGTCGGCGAGCGAGTGGGCGAGCGGGCTCGCCGCCCGCCGCGCGTACATCGCCACCGGGAACGGGCCCTCGGGCGACATCCCGACCATGAAGCGGAGATCTGCCACGTAGATGTGGCCCTTGCGATCGGGCACCGTGCCCACGTGGTAGAGCTTGCGCCCCCGGGTCTGGCTGGTCCACCCCAGGTTGCCGATCAGGCCCTGCACCACGAAGCGCTCGTAGGGGTGCTCGAGCTCCATGAACGCCGCGAGCTCGTCGGCCGAGGTGATCGTCCACACCCCCTGGCCCGCGTTGCTGTAGGGGTTCTTCACCACCGCCACGCCGCCCATGCGCTCGACCCAGAACGGCACCTCGGGCAGAGGCACGTCCCAGATCGTCTCGGGGTGGCGGATCCGCAGCCCCTTGTCGGCCAGGTCGGCGTTGTAGAAGTCGTAGGCCTTCGCCGCGATCAGCTTGTTCCGACCGCCGGCGAGGCAGGCGAGCACGGGGTTCATGAGCGCCGTGCGGGTGACCGGGGGGATCCGCGTCCACGGACGCTGGGTGACGTAGCGGATCGCGGCCCGCACGGGCACCCACTCGCCCTCGTGGCGCACGTGCACGACGCCCTGCTCTATCTTCACGCAGTCCGGCTCCCGCGCTGGCACGTAGGCGAGCAGGACCTCCTCGGAGGTGAGCTCGGCCATCACCGCCGCGTAGCCCCGGGCCTCCATCTCGTTCTTGTCGAACAGGACCGCGAGGCGACCCGCGGGGAGCCCTCGCCGCCGCAGCATGGGCAGGAACGTGCGCTCGAGCAGGCGCCGGTAGCCGCCGGCCTCGTCGTCCTGATCGACGAACGGCATCGACTTCTGGCCCGAGGGCGACGAGTTCGTCTCGATCACGACGTTGAGCCGGCCGCCGCTCTCGTCGGTGACGTGGAACAGATCCGCGCCCGCCCAGCGGAGCACCTTGGTGCGCTGGCGCAGCAGCTCCCGCACGGTGTCCGGGTCGACCTCGGGATGCAGGTGGCAGTACCGGGTGGCAATGCGGTCGTTGCCGAGGTTCAGGAACATCCGCACGAGCGGGTGGAGCACGGCGTTGGGCACGCGGCTGTAGAAGTGAAGCTCGGACCGGTAGGAACCGGGGGCGATCGACTCGGTTCGCGACAGGGTGGACGACGCCACGGCGCTCCCTCGCAGAAGGTGCGGCCAACCCTAACCAAGGCCGCGCCCCCGGCCCGCCCGATCCGAGCGTACCAAGGGAAATCCCCGATCATGGTCCCGGGGCTCGGGGTCCCGCGCTAAGAGGTCACAGGATCGGGGGTTCCGTGCGCCGGGCCATCATCTTCCTCTTCATCGTCGTGGTCGTGATCTGGACTGCCTCCTTCACGCGCATGATGGGCTTCTGGGACTGGTCGTCGAGCGAGGAGGAGGCGCCTGCGCCGCCCGAGCCCGGCGCGGGGGTCTACGATCAGCTGAAGGCGCAGCCGAGCCCCTCGCCGGCGGCCACCGCCGAGGCGAAGGCGAAGACGAAGACGAAGACCAAGGCCGGAGAGCAGCCGCGGTGTCGCACCAAGACGATCTCGGACCCCGTGCGGGGCCTCGTGCGCGTCGAGGAGTGTGATTAGCAGCCTGCTCTGGGCCGCGGTCGCGGCAGCCGAGCCCCCGGAGGCCCCGCCCGCAGACGAGATCGAGGTCGTGGGGCGGCGCCCGGCGGGCACCACGGAGCTCGAGGTCGACGAGCTCGCGCGCCCCGGCGACGGCCTCGAGGACGTCCTCGCGACCGCGGCCGGGGTCCAGGTCCGGCGCCTCGGCGGCCTGGGCGCGTTCGCGGGGGTGAGCCTGCGCGGCACCGCGTTTCGGCAGTCGCTCGTGCGCCTCGACGGCGTCCCGCTGAACCCCGACGGCGTCGAGGCGGTGGACCTGTCGCAGTGGCCGCTCGCGGGCATCGCCTCGATCCGGGTGATCCGGGGCCGCCCCCCCGCGACCGTGGGCGCCGCCCCCATCGGGGGCGTGATCGACCTCGTGTCGCGCCCGGCCCCGCGCGTCACGAGCGTGCAGGTGGCCGGCGGCTCGTTCGCGTCGGCCCGCGGGTCCGCGGTGCTCGGGCGTCCGTGGGCGGGACCGGTTCCCGGCGACGCGCTCGTCGCCGTCGACGGGTTCACCACGCGAGGCCGCTTCCGGTTCCTCGACGACGGCGGCACCCGCTACGTGACCGGCGACGACGCGCTCGTGCTTCGCGACAACAACGCCCGGCGGCAGGCCGCGGCCCTCGTCCGCGTCCGGCTGCGGCCGGGGCCGTCCTCGGCCACGCTGCTGGCCACCGGCGCCACCCGCCACGAGGGGCTGCCCGGCCCCATCGGGGTGCCGCAGCAGGCCACGTCGCTGCGCACCGACCGGCTCCTCGTGAGCGCGGGGGGGGCCCACGACGGTGCGGGGGGCCGGGTCGAGGCCCGCGCCTGGTGGCTCGCCCGGCGCGAGCAGCTCGCCGATCCCGAGGGGGAGCTGCTGCGCAGCGGGCGCCCGGCTCCCGTGCAGCGCGACGCGTACGACACCGTGGGAGTGCAGGCCTCCCTCGATCGGCGCCTCGGGGAGCGGCTGCGCCTGCGGGGCTCGGTCGATGCCCGCCGCGAGGCGTTCGCCCGCCGCACCGGATCGCGGCGCGGCGAGCGCTACGGCCTCGGGGGCGCCGTCGACGTGCCGTGGTCACCCCTTCGCGACCTCCGCGAGGTGCCCGACCGGGGCAGCCAGGGGGCGGTCCTGCCGAGCCTCGCGGTCCAGGCCTTCGCCGACCGCCCGGTCGGGGCCTGGGCCTCGGTGGCGGCGGGGTTCCGGCCCCCCGATCTCGGCGAGCTCTACGGCGACCGCGGCGCCCTGGTGGGCAACCCCGACCTGCGGCCGGAGCGCGCGCTCAAGCAAGAGCTCGGCGCGCGGCTGTCGGTCGACGGCAGCGTCGCCGTGCAGGCCGAGGCCACCGCCTTCCTCACGCTCGCGCGCGACGCCATCGGGTGGCTGCAGAACACCCAGCGCACGCTCACCGCGGTCAACTTCGGGCGCACGCGGACCGCCGGGGGCGAGCTGTCGGTGTCCGTCGACCACCGCGAGCGGGTGGGCGCGGTCCTCCGGGGCTCGCTCGTGCACGCCCGGCAGACCGCTCCCGAGGAGCTCCGGGGCCGCCCGGTGCCCTTCGTGGCTCCGTGGCGGGGCTGGGGCCGGCTGTGGGGGCAGCCCTGGGCGTGGCTGCGGCTCGGCGCCGACGTGGACCACACCCCCGCGGTGCCCGTGGACCGCCAGGGGATCACCGTGCTGCCGCCGCGCACGCTGATCGGCGCGCACGTCGAGGTGTCGCCGGTGCCTCGGTGGACGGTCTCGATCGACGTGCGGAACCTCGCGAACGTGCGCACCGGGCAGATCCTCCGGGATCCGCTCAGCGCGGCCGACGACGCGCGGATCCCGGCGCCGATCAGCGACTTCGTGGGGTACCCGCTCCCCGGGCGCGCGGTGTGGGCCGCGATCCGCTACCAGCTACCCTGAGTCGGATCCACCGTCCGATCCACCGTCCGATCCACCTTCCGAAGTACCTTCCGAAGTGGAGGGGCCGGCGTCGAGCGTGACCCCCAGGCGCTCGGCAAGCACGCCCATCCGCGCGGCGTCGTCGTGGCGGCCCGCGGCGGCGAGGTGATCGCGCTTGGCGGCGAGCAGGGCTCCGGCCCGGACCCCTTCGCCGCGGGCGGCCCACGCTGCCGCCACCGCGTCGACCTGCCCGATCCAGGCGCCGACGGTGCTCACGTCGCGGTCGTCGAACGGTGCGAGGAGGGCCTCGACGGTGTCGTAGCCGGCGAACCACGCGGTGGCCGCGGCCGCGACCTCGGCGACGACCTCGCGCAGGTCGTCGCCCAGCGCCCACCGGTCGCCGAGCCGCGCCGACCACAGGCAGTCCCGCGGCCGCACCCTCGCGGCGTCGAGCGCGGGCTCGACGAGGCCGAGCAGGCCCGCGCCCACGAGGACCGACACGTGGCAGTCCCGCTCCTGCAGCACCTGGACCCCGAGGACCCGGACGATCCCGAGGGGGCTGCCGGGCTGCGCGCCGCGCAGCCACGAGCCCTTCTTGCGGAACCCGAGGGAGCGCAGGGGCTCGTGGAGCTTGCCCACGAGCGCCCGGGCTCGCTGATCACACTTCGATCCGCTCATTACATGCGCCTAACGGACCTGGGGAGGACCCGACCATGTGGTGGCTGATCGCGGCGTGCACCGATCCTGCGCCCCCTGCGCAGATCGATCTGGAGGGACCGCTCGTGGTCGCGGCGACCGCGTCCGACGACTACAGCGCTGGCGCGCTGGCGGTCCTCGTGCCGGGGGGCGACCGCCTGCACGACGTGGCCACGCTTCACGGCGACGCCGTGGTCGAGGTGCACGGCCGCACCGTGTTCGCGATCGACCGCCTGGGGGCGGACGCGGTGCGCCGCTACGACGCGCTCGACGCCCTGCCGGCGTGGGAGATCAGCACGGAGCGCGGGAGCAACCCCCACGCGGTCGCCCAGGTGGGCGAAGACCTGCTGATCACCCGCTACGAGGAGGCCCAGGCGTGGATCGTCGACGCGGCCACCGGAGACCTGCGGGCCCCCGTGTCGCTGGCGGATCAGGCGGACGTCGACGAGATCCCCGAGGCCTCCGCGGCGGTCCCCGACGACGGGCGGGTGCTCGTGGGGCTCCAGCGGCTGGACCGGACCGACGGGTGGGTGCCGGCCGGGCCCGGCCGCGCCGCGGTCGTGGATCCGGTCTCCGCCACCGTCGAGCGGGTGCTCACGGTAGGCCCGAACCCGGCGATGGTCGCCCACCCGGAGGGAGGCGCGCTGGTCGCCGCGAGCGACGGGTTGTGGCGGGTGCACGCGAGCGGCGAGGTCCTCGGGCCGCGGCTCCCGGATTCGCTGCAGGGAGCGGTGCTCGGCGCGCTTGCGGTGGCTGACGACGGGCGGGTGGTGGCCGCGGCCCGGGACTGCCGGGAGCCCGAGGCGTGCCCCGAGCATCGCGTGGTGTGCCTCGACCGGTGGGACGGTGGCGTGGTGGCCGAGACGGCGAGGATCGCCGCCTACCTGTCCGACGTCGCGGTCCTCGAGGACGTCGCCTACGTGGCGGCGCGGCGCGGGTGGGAAGATCCGGAGGGCGTGCCGGGGGGCCTGGTGCGGATGCCGCTCGGCGAGTGCGGCACGCTCCCCGCGCCCGAAGACTGGCTGAGGGGGACCTTCGCGCCCTACGATCTCGCGGTGCGGCGGTCTGCCGGCGATTAACTCTGGTAGGCTGATCGGCACATCGCTCGCGGAGGTGTCATGCGCGCGCTGCTGTGGGGTCTGGTGCTGGGTGCCTGCTCGGGCAACGACGAAGACAACGCCCCCCCGCCCGTGGTGGGAGACGACGATGCGACCCCCACGGCCGACACGTTCGAGGTCGAGGTCGAGGCCCGCACAGCGCTCGAGGCGAGGTTCCTCGGCTTCATCGCGTGGAACGCGGAGACCGAGGAGATCGTGGACTTCACGGACACCGATGGCGCGTCGTTCCGCTCCGCCTACGTGATCGACCTGTTCGAGGTCGAAGGGGACTTCGCGGCGTCGAACCGCTGCCGCGTGTCGCTGTCGCTCGTGGGCCTGCAGCCGATCACCGTCGGGCTCGAGCCTCCGTACCTGTGGCGCCTCGACGTGCCCGCCGGCCGCCTCGAGAATGCCCAGGAGAACTGCCTCGAGCAGGGCTTCGACCCCGCCCAGTTCGTGAACGGCGGCGACCCGATCGCCACGTGGGGCAACTACACCTACCGGATGTCGTTCGGGGGCGAGATCAGCGCCGAGAACGCCGAGTGGATCAAGGGCAGCTTCGGCTCCCGCGACGGCTTCACCCTCGACTGGTACCTGCAGGGCGGCTGGGAGATGGAGGGTCAGGGCACCATCTCCACGAACGACGACAACAACTTCATCAACGCGTTCGACATGAACGGCGACAACGTGGTCGACTTCGAGAGCCCGAAGACGAACAACGAGTTCTTCCTCGGCACGGGCGAGCTGAGCAGCGGCTACTACGTGTTCGACCAGCGGGTCCACATCGACCTGCCCACGTCCACGCTGCCCCTCAGCCCGAAGAAGACGGAGGAGTAGGCCCCTCTGCCCCCTCGGGGGTGGCTTCCGCGGCCACCTTCAGGTCCGCCGCGTACTGCTCGAAGACCGGGCCGAAGTCAGGGAGCGAGCCGGCGATCAGCGGGAGCATCAGGCCGCTGAACACCTCGCGCATTGCGAAGCGGGTGACTCCCCCGTCGGCGGGGGCGAGGTCGTAGGTGCGCACGCCGCGGAACATCGGGGCGAACCCGTCCGACCAGGTCATCTGGCGGGGCGCCACGACGTCGCTGACGCGCAGCTTGAAGACGCGCTCGGGGGCCACCGGCACCTTGACCTCGATCCGCTCGCCCTCGGCGATGGTGCCGGTCACCTGATCTACGGTCGAGTTCCACGCGGGGATGCGCGCGGCGTCGGTCAGCAGCGCCCAGACGCGCTCGGGCGGGGCAGCGATGTCGATCGCGATCCCGACCTCCATCCGGAACAGCGTGCGGGTGGTCGTGGCTCGGGCCATCGGGAGCTCCTTGGGGGGGAATGTGGCAGTCTAGCCACGGACGGGGAGCCGGGCCGTGTCGGCACGAGCCAGGGTCGCGTGCAGATCCAGCAACAATGGCACCCCGAGCGATGAACAGGGTCGAAGGAGGCTCCACGAAGCCTCGGGGGCGGGCGTGGGTGTGGACCTCAACGATGTCGCGGTGTTCGTCGCGGTGGTGCGCGCGAACGGGTTCTCGGCCGCGGCGAAGGCGCTCGAGCTGCCGGCCTCCTCGGTGAGCCGGCGGGTGGCCCGGCTCGAGCGGGTGCTCGGCGCGCGGCTCCTGCACCGGACCACCCGCTCGGTGGGGCTCACCGAGGCCGGGCGGGTGTTCTTCGAGCGCGCGGGTGCGATCCCTCGCCTCGTGGACGAGGCGCACGGGGCGGTCCAGGCCATCCAGTCGGCGCCGGGGGGCACCCTGCGGCTGACCGCGCCGCCTGACGACGGCGGGATCATCTGGATGCTGCTGTCGCGGTTCCTGCGCGACCATCCCGAGGTCGACGTGCAGATCGTGCACTCGCTGGAGCGCCTCGACCTCGTCGAGGAGGGCATCGACGTGGCGCTGCGGGGCGGTCCCGCGCCCGACACCACCGAGTTCGTCGCGCACAAGCTGCTCGAGTCGCGGATCCTGCTGGCCGCGAGCCCCGAGTACCTGGCGCTGCGGGGCACGCCGCTGCGCGTGGAGGACCTCGCCGAGCACGACGGCGTGTGCATGGACCCGTGGGCGCCGAACGCGATCCGGCGGCTCGACGAGGAGCGCACTGCGGTGCCCGTGCGCATGCGCAACCGGGTGCGCGCCAACCGGCTCGACACGGCCCACCGCGCCGCGCTCGACGGCCTGGGGATCGCCCCCCTGCTCGAGCTCACG
>CAYMSU010000253.1:0-9342 GCA_964393165.1 uncultured Enterobacteriaceae bacterium | reverse complement strand
CGTCACCCGGCAGGCGGTGTTCCTCGGCCTCGCGGTCGCGGTGATGCTCGGCGTACCAGGCGAGCAGCGGGCGGGTGATACGGGCTGGCTCGGTCATCGCGGGCACTGGGGGAGCAAATGGACGTGCAGACGATAGGCGCAGAGGGGGCGACGAGGTCGCTGTGGGTGCTTCACGGCATTCTCGGGCAGGGGCGCAACTGGCGCAGCTTCGCGCGTCGGGTGGTCGAGGCGTATCCCCACGTGAGGGTGACCTTGCCGGATCTGCGGAACCACGGCGCCCATCCCCCGCGGCCGGGACCTCACGACCTGGTGGCATGTGCGGCGGATCTCGCGGAGCTGGGTCGCGACCGGGGAGCGCCGGACGTGCTGGTCGGGCACAGCTTCGGTGGCAAGGTGGCGCTGACCTGGCTGGACGAAGACCTGCCCGAGTCGACCCGGGTATCGGTGCTGGACGCGCCGCCGGGAGACGCGGGCGGAAGGCCCGCCGATGACGAGGCGACGGCTCCCCACCGGGTGCTGTCGATCTTGACGGAGGGGCCGCAGGAGGGCCCGACGCGCGACCCGTTTCGAGAGCACCTGCGCGCGCACGGGCTCCCGGAGCCGGTGGTGGCCTGGCTGCTGACGTCGGTGGAGCGCCGGCCCGACGGGAGCTGGGCGTGGGTCTACGACCTCGACGGGATCGAGGAGATGCTTCAGAGCTACGCAACCACGGATCTCTGGCCGGTGGTGCGGGCAGCGGGCTCGCGGGTGCAGCTGGTACAGGCCGGTGCGGGCGGGCGCTGGAGCGAGGCGGAGGTGCGTCGCGCCGAGGAGGCGATGGCCGAGGGGGTGGCGCTGAACGTGCTGCCCGGAGTGGGTCACTGGGTGCACGTCGAAGCGCCCGACGCCACGCTGGCGCTGCTCAGGCCATGGCTCGAGGGATGAACCACCCGTCGAGCACGAGCCTGCTACAGGTTCCCGGCCAACGCATGACCGAGCACGATCACCGCCTCGCGTAGCGCCAGGCGTGGACGGTCGGCAGGCGCCGGCCTCGCCCCCACCGCGTGGGCCAGCGTGAAGTGGCGGCCGAACATCCTGGCACAGCGAAAGGCGTGGTAGCAGTCGCTGACCACGAGGACCTCGCCGGACACCAGCCGCGCCGCGAAGGCGGCGTTCTCGAGCGTGTTGCGCGACTGGTCCTCCAGCACCAACACATGGCGCGGAACCCCCAGCTCCACGCACAAGGTGGCCGCGGCCGCAGCCTCGGAGACCGGCTCGTCCGGGCCCTTGCCCCCCGTGAGCACCAGTCGCGGAGCCAGGCCCGCCTCGTAGAGCCGTACCGCCAGTTGCACCCGCCGCGCGAGGGCGGCCGACGGTCGGCCGCTCGGCAGCACGCGGCAGCCGGCCACGACAATCGCGTCGTAGCGGGCGAGCGGCGGCGCCTGCTGGCCGCGGCGGTCGAGCCACCAGGCGGCGAGCCCCCATCCGCCGAGCACGGTACCGACGAGCTCGACGGTCAAAGCAGCCGCTCCAGTACCGCGTGGGTGGCCGGGGCGCGGTCCTCGGGCACCTCGCGGCGCACCCGCTCCAGGTCCGCGGGATCGTCGACGTCCCACGCCAGCGGGAGGTCGTGCACCGACATGCCGTGGGAAACCAGCTGAGCCCGCGTGCGGACTGCGGTATCGGGAGCGCTCCACGGCAGGTCCGCGAGCAACGCCGGAGGGCACCAGCGGAGGCCGAGCAGGTAGAAGCCGCCGTCCTCCGAGGGGCCGAGGACTGCGTCGTGGCCGGCCTCGAGCGCTGTCACGGCCTGCGCGTAGCGCTCGAGGGGTACGCCGACCCCGTCGGCGCCCACCGCGAGCGCGAGCGGTGCCTCGGCGAGGCCGCGGCGCAGCGTGCGGACGATGCGCTCCCCGAGGTCTCCCCTGCCCTGGTCCCAGGCCTCGACGGAGCCCAGGCCGTGGTCGGTGAGCGGCTCCGGCGTGGACAGGACGGGTCGGAGCAAGCGCTGGGGCGCGCCCACGGAGCCGACCGCCCGCCAGACGTCGGCGAGCATGGCCTGGGCGACCTCCGCCGCCGCCTCCTCCCCGATTCCGCGAGCGAGGCGCGTCTTCGCCCGACCGGGCCGAGGTGGCTTGGCGAAGACCAGACAGATGCCGCGCATCGTTCCCCGGCATCGGAGTAACGAGATACGCCGCAGCCGGAGAGGGCATGGCCGACGGGACCGACCAGACCGAGCAGGCGCTCGTAGAGCGGCTGCTCGCGGGCGACCAGGACGCGTTCGCGGGGCTCGTCGGCGCCCATCACGACACGATGCTGCGGGTGGCCCGCGCGATCCTGCCCCACCGAGGCCTTGCGGAGGAAGTCGTCCAAGAGACGTGGCTCGCCATCCTGAACGGGCTGTCGCGGTTCGAGGGGCGGTCGTCACTGAAGACCTGGATGTTTCGCATCCTGACGAACCGGGCGCGTACCCGCGTGCGCAAGGAGGGCCGGAGCACCCCGTGGTCAGCGATGGGCGACGACGCCGGCTCGGTCGACGCGGATCGGTTCGACCGCCAGGGCATGTGGAAGGCGCCACCGGACCGGTGGGAGGGCACGCCCGAGAAGATGGCGGTCGACAAAGAGATTGGCGCGCAGATCGAGGCCGCCATCCAGACCCTTCCGGAGCGGCAGCGTGTGGTGCTGGAGCTGCGGGATGTCAAGGGTTGGACGAGCGCGGAGGTCCGTAACGTGATGGAGATCACGGAGACCAACCAACGAGTGCTGCTGCATCGGGCTCGAGCGAAGGTTCGAGAGGTACTCGGGCAGTACCTCCAGGGGAAGAAGTGATTTCAGCCATTCTCGGCGGCGGGTATACCTGCGAGCACGTGGCAGAGATGAGCAGCGCCTTCATCGACGGTGAGCTCTCGACTGCGCAGTGGCTGCGCATGCGGCTTCACTTGCTCACGTGCCCGCCGTGCAAGGAGTTCACCCGGCAGCTCGGGATCACGGTGGACCTGCTCCGGTCGATGCCGGGTGAGGAAGGCCACCAGATGCGGGCCGATCTGATGGAGGCGTTCGCGTCGTGGTCGCAGAGAGACCACCGCTGACCGACCTCGTGGGGGCGTAGGGGCGGAGGGACTCGAACCCTCAAGGTCGAAGACCACTCGATTTTGAGTCGAGCGCGTATACCGATTCCGCCACGCCCCCGTGGCCACTTCCAGCTTACTCGCCTGGATGGTCCGGCGCCTCCGCGGGGCGCTCAGGAGAACCGCGCGGCCAGGCTCCACCGACCGGCGCTGTACCGCACCTGGTTGCCATCCTTCAGGGAGCGAAGCACGGCCAGGATCTCCGCTGGCTTCACGTCCGGGTACTGGTCCTTCACCTGGTGCCGCACGCCGGCGAGCAGGATCGGCTCCCCCAGCCCGTTCTCCGACGCCCGGGCCAGCTTCTCCAAGCAGAGGTCCCGGATCAGGTCCAGCCGGCCATCGTCTGCCGTGCTCGATCCCGCTCGCGAGGCCCTTGGCGCCGCCGACCCCGCGCGACCAGCCTGCCGCGTGCGCTCCCGGGGCGCGCTGGAGGGCTCGGAGCTGCTCCCCCGAGGAGCCCGGCGCTCTGTGCGCACCACCCGGGCCCGGCGCACCCCCATCTCGAACGGCGCGGGCTCCTCGCCGGCCCAGAGCGCCAGCAGATCGGCCACCAGCCCCTCGTCGGTGCGACCCTCGCGGTCCGCCTCGGCGGCCAGGATCTCGCGGAACTGATGCGGGACGCGCTCGCCCGGCAGCTCCCGCAGCTCGTCCAGGAACTCCCGGAACGGCGGCCCATTGGGGATGTCGGCGATCTCCCGGGCCATCTTCGGCACGAAGGCCTGGAGGCCCCGGTCGAGGGACCGAGGCCGGCCCTCCGTGGTCGCCAGCTCGATCAAGTCCATGACATTGGCGGGATGCAGCTGCCCGAGCGGGCGGCGGAGCATCTCCGAGAGCTGGACCTCGAGGAGTGTGGGGTCGGAGCCCCGGATCTCTTGAACGGGCACGCGGCGACTCACTTCACCTCCAGCGCAAGCAACCCGCGAGCCGTAACCCACCCTGCGACAGGGGTTACGTCGCCCTGACGGAGGACGTGTGCGCATCACCAGAGTCTACACCCGGGCTGGAGATCGAGGAACCACCCGGGTCGTCGGGGGCGCCGAGGTTCCCAAGGATGACCAGCGGATCGAGGCCTACGGCACGGTTGACGAGCTGAACTCCGTCCTCGGGTTGGCTCGGGCGTTCCTCGCGGATGCGGCAGCGGACGCTCGGCAGCGCCTCGACCCGTTGTTGGGAACGATCCAGGACGATCTGTTCAACGTGGGGACCGAGCTCGCCACACCGGTCGACGCGCGGTGGCCGCAGATGTTCCGTGTGGGCGACCCCGAGGTCACCGCCTTGGAGAACGAGATTGACGCCCTGAATGGCGAGCTGGAGCCGCTGAAGGAGTTCGTCCTGCCCGGAGGCGGCAAGGTCGCGGCCTTCCTCCACCAGGCACGGACGGTCTGCCGGCGCGCCGAGCGGGTGTCGGTCGGCCTCGCCGAGGTCCAGCCCGACGTGCTCGATGGTGCCGTGCGATACCTCAACCGCCTGTCGGACCTGCTGTTCGTGGCGGCGCGCTGGGCCGCACGGGCGACCGGCCACGACGAGGTGCTGTGGCGCAACCCCGCCAAGAAGGCGTAGGCTTACCCCTGGGGATCCGCCCCGTAGCGCTTGCCGATCCAGGCGAGGTTCACGGCGTTGATCGCGAAGTGCGCGACCGTGGGGGCCAGCACCGACCCGGTGTAGGCGTACAGCCCTGCGAACAGGACGCCCGCCCCGAGCGCGAACACCGGCCACAGCCGGAGCTCCCGCTCGAAGGGCACGTGGGCAGCGGCGAACAGGACCACACCGAGCACCGCGCCCAGCTGGTGCTGGATGACCGCGCGGAACAGGAGCTCCTCGGCCAGAGCGGACACGGCTGCGACGAGGACGGCGGAGTGCCCGGGGATCGGTCCCGTCATGCGGCCGAGGCCCCTCGCCAGTCGTTCGAGCGCAGGCACGCGGGGCGTGAGCCAGCGAGACAGCAGGATCACGGGCAGCGAGGCGCCCAGCCCCAGCGCGAGGCCCAGCACCGGATCGTGGCCGAGCGTACGCACGAGCAGTCCGTAGGGCCCCGCCGTCCAGCGGACGTAGGCGAGGCAGCCCGCGATGACGGGCACGTAGAGCACGACCATCACGAGGGTCCACGCCCAGGACTGCGGGGGCGCTCGCGACACCGCTAGAAGCGCAGGTCGAGGGTAGGTCGCGGCTCCCCGTCGACGAGGTAGAAGAGCACGCCGAAGCCCACGAGCGAGGCGCCGAGCGAGGCGAGCCCCGTCGCCCCCGCCGCCAGGCGGTTCGTGGCCGCGCGGCGGCGGTCGATCAGCTCGCGGGTGTCCGCCTCGAAGAAGCGCGACTGGCTCCTCGCGGACAACCCGTACACGACGCCGGCTGCGGCGAGAACCCCCGCGCCTGTCGCCACGACCGCGACCCGCTCGGTGGGCCACCGCTCGGGCCGGACCTCCACGGGTGCGATCGGATCGGCAGGAGGCGGGACGAGGATGGGGCCGTCACGCGGGCTCGGCCCTGCCACGCCGCGCGGCACCTCGGACGCGCCCGTGAGCACGAGGGCCTGCTCGGGGAACCGAGGGCCATCCACGACCGAGGTGTGCAGCACCCCTTCCGGGGGCCGGAACTGGTAGATGTGGGGCACCCCGGGTAGTGCGGCCGGCTCGACGAGCGCGACCCCGTCGAGCCAGTGGTCGCCGGGGGCCAGTGCGTGGTCGTCGACGGCACGAGGCAGCGCTGCGGCGACCGCCAGGGCGGCCGCGTCCCACGCGGCGAGGAGCGCTTCGCGGCCGGGAGCCTCGTCTGCGCCGAAGCGAAGGCCGGGAGCGAGGTGTGCAGCGGCGGCGAGCCATCCCTGGGCGGCCTCGGCGCCGATCTCGTGCAGCCCTGCGCCGACCGCTCGGAGCACGCGGGGCGCGAGGACGGCGGGAAGCCGCTCGCCGAGACACGGAAGCCGATCCCGGAGCTCCGTGCTCGCCTCTGCCGTGGACCGAGCTGCCGCGAGCCGACTCTCGACCCGCCCCACGTCGTCGAGCAGCGCGTCGAGCGAGTAGTCGGCGCAATCTCCAGCCAGGGCCGGGGACGCTGCCAGGACCAGCCACATCACCCGCCGGCTCCCTCGCGGACGACGAACAGGATCTGGCCCGCCTCGACCGATGCTCCGTCGTCGACCAGGATTGACACGACCTGCCCGTCGACCGGGCTGCGAAGCGGAGAGTATGTCTTCATCACCTCGATGAGCGCCAGGACCTGCGAGCGCGCCACCTCCGCGCCAACGGTGACGTACGGGGGCGCGCCGGGCTCTGGCCGCGCGTAGAACAGCCCGTCCGTGTCGGCCCGGACGGGGGTGCCGTCGGCCGCCGCCGCGGCTGCTTCGGGGGAGGCCGCGACCTCGACGTCGGCCTCGGGCCCGGTCGCCTTCACGATCAGCGTGGTCCCTCGCTCCACGAATCCGGCGGGGGCCACCTCGGCGGCACGCCCCGGAGCGGTCGCGTGCACTGCGAGCGGCTGCCCTGCCCGAACGAGGACCCCGAGGCGCGCGCCGGCAGACCAGCGGGCGCCCTGGGGAAGCTCGGGCGCCCACTGGCCGACGGCCGGGCTCGCCAGTCCCTTGTCGGTCTGCAGGGCCTCGGTCCGCCCCGGGAGCATGTGCAGCGACGGGGCCAGCACCTCCAGGTCGTGGAGACTCCAGATCCGGGGGTTCTTGGTGCGGCGGTACCCGACCGACTGCCAGGCAGCTTCGACGAGGCACTCGAGCCATGGACGGAGCTCGGCCAGCGGGATCACCTCGTCGGTGTCCATCACGCTCGCCGCGCGCAGCGGGTCCATGTCGGCCTCGATCCGGGCGGCGGTCCTCGCCATCCCCTCCTCGATCTCCTTGCGCTCGGCGGGGTCCTTCGTCTGGATCTCGAAGTTGTCGTCGAGTCGGGAGTTGTAGGCGGCGATCGCCAGGGTTCGCCCCTCCATGACCGCGAGGCGGGTGAACGGCGTGGACAGCTGCACCACGGGCTCGTAGGGCATGCCGCTCATCGCGTAGTACCCAGCGCCGCTGGCCTTGCGCAGGAGCACCGTGAAGAAGGGCACCTCGCGCGTGCTGTTGCCGTAGATCAGGTTGCTTCCGAAGCCGAGCAGGCCGCGATGCTCGGCCTGGACGCCGATGTCGAAGCCCGAGATGTCCTGCAGCCACACGATGGGGATGCCGTCGTCATTGCAGGCCCGGCAGAAGGCGCTGATCTTGGCGATCCCCTCCCGGTAGAGGACCCCGCCGGCGCGCTTGCCCTGCCCGGGCTCGTCGACGATCCCCTGCCGGTTGGCCACGAGACCCACCCACAGCCCCTGGATGCGCGCGACCCCGGTCACCATCTCCCGGCCGACCCCCGGCAGGAACTCGTGGAACAGCGAGCCGTCGACGAGACGGGCCAGGACCTGCTCGATGTCGTAGGTCCCGCGCGGGTCGGTCGGGAACAGCGAGGACAGCTCCTCGGGTGCGAATCGGGGGGTCTCGGGGGAGGCGCCGTAGCGGTAGAACTCGGCGGCGGAGCCTGGCAGCTTCGCGAGCTCGGCCCGGATCAGCCGGATCGCCGTCGCGTCGTCGGGCACGCGATCGTCGGCGCATCGGCTCTGGTGGACGTGGACCTCGGGCCCGCCGATGTCGAGGCTCGTGAGGTGCTGGGCCTTCGCGCCCTTGATCAGCGCGGCGCCGGCGATGACCATGTACGCTTGCTCGGTCATCACCACGTGGTCGCTGATGATCGGCATGTAGCCGCCACCCGCGATGCAGTCGCCGAACACCCCGGCCACCTGCGGAACCCCTTCCGCGGCGAGGCGAGCGTTCATCGTGAAGATGTGGCCCGCGCCTCGCGGACCCGAGAACGAGTTGGCCTGCTCGGGGAGGAACAGGCCGCTGCAGTCCACGAGGTAGACGACGGGCAGGCGCAGCCGAAGGGCGACGTCCTGGGCGCGCTCGATCTTCTCGGGCGTGCGCGGCCACCACGCGCCGCTGGCGACGGTGTTGTCGTTGGCGATGACTACGACCCACCGCCCCCCCACGCGGATGAGCGCCGTGATGACGCCTGCGCCGGGGGAGCCGCGCTTGCTCCCTGCGAAGTCGACGCCCCAGTTCACGAAGGTGCCGAGCGGGAATGCCTCGGTGCCCTCGTCGATCAGGGCCTCGATGCGCTCCCAGGCCGTCCACTTGCCCTTGGCGTGGACCCTCTCGACGTACTTGTCGCCCCAGCCCGCGCGGGCTTCGGCGGCCTTCTCCGCCACTGCGGCGTCGAGCTCGGCGATCCGCGACCGGTTTCGCTCGGCCTCGTCGGGCCCGACCACGCCCTCGACGGGGTTGCCGATGGGATGCAGGAGCAGACGCGCCATCAGTGACCTCCCATCAGCTCGCCCTCGAGCGAGGTGATGTCGTAATCGCCGGACACGAAGCGATCCCAGCGCAGGATTCGCTTGTGAAGCCCGAGGTTGGTGACGACGCCCTCGATCTGCGTCTCGGCCAGGACCGCCCGCGCCCGCTCGAGCGCGGCTGGTCGGTCGTGCCCGTGCACGATGATCTTGGCGATCATCGAGTCGTAGTGGGGCGGGATGCGGTCGCCGGACCGCAGGTGGGTGTCGATCCGGATCCCCTCCCCCTCCGGAAAGCGCAGCGTGCTCACCGTGCCCGGCGAGGGCCGGAAGTCCTGGTCGGGGTCCTCGGCGTTGACCCGCAGCTCGAGCGCGTGCCCGGTGGGACCGGCGTAGAGATCAGGTGGAAGCGCCTCGTTCGCCGCGACCCGGAGCTGCCACTCGACCAGGTCGAGGCCGCTGATCTCCTCGGTGACGGGGTGCTCGACCTGCAACCGCGTGTTCATCTCCATGAACCAGAGCTTTCCATCGCCGTCGAGCAGCATCTCCACCGTACCCACGTTTCGGTACCCGGATCGCCGCACCACGTCGGCCACGAGGGGCAACACGCGCTCCCGCTCGGCGGCCGGGAGCCCCGGGCTCGGGGCTTCCTCCAGGACCTTCTGGTGGCGGCGCTGCAGCGAGCACTCCCGCTCTCCGAGGTGCAGCGCATGCCCGAAGCGGTCGGCGATGACTTGGACCTCGATGTGCCGGCCGCCTACGATCCGACGCTCGACATACAGCCGACCGTCGCCGAAGGCCGAGATCGCCTCGGCCTGGGCCTCGGAGAACGCGGCCGAGAGCTCGGCGGGGGTGTCGACCTTGCGCCAGGATGCAATCGGTACGCCTTACTGCGTGACCATTGACTTTGACACGCTGG
>CAYMSU010000252.1:0-9379 GCA_964393165.1 uncultured Enterobacteriaceae bacterium | reverse complement strand
ACCCGCACGACGAGCCGGGCGACTGAGTCTAGGGAGCGAATTCCGGTCTCTGCAGGCATCGCGACGTGATGAGCGTCTGTGCGGAGTGGATTCCGTGCATCGAGCCAGGCGAGCTCGGGCGACAGCATGGAGGGCGCGACGGCGGGCTGGGCGCGGGCGCGGTGGCCACATTGGGTGGAGGTGAGCGGGTTGCAGGGCTCGCTGGCGAGGGCCGCGGACGTCGGGGAGAGCCCGATGAGGACGGTCCAGAGGTTGAGAATGTACACGAATTCCTCCCACGGTCGAGGCCCGGTCGAGGCCGGGTGGCTGGCAGATAGAGCGTACGACGGGGCTCGCGCCCTCCGCGTCCCGAAGCAGGGAGGGCGCGTGGTTCACTGGACCCCGCGGGTTTGTTCTACCGTGGGGTCCAAGGCGAGCACAGTTCCTGGAGGAACTGGGGTTCGCCGGGTGTGAAGGGTCGGGTGAGGGGGCCTGGTGAGCGCGTGCTCACGAGAGGAGGCGCCCGCGTCGCTTCAGATCACGTCATGGGGAAACCACCCAAGGCGGGACCGGGCACGAGGCGCGCTCTGGTAGGGTGGGTGATCCAACGGGAGGCCCCATGCGTTCGTGGCTCTGGATCCTGGTCATCGGCTGTACCGACTCCCCTCCGGACCCGGCAGACGAGCCGGTGCCTGCGCCCGCGCCCGAGGTGAAGCTCGAGAAGCCTCCGGGGCCGGGGGACGACGCGCTGAAGGAGCCTGGCGCGTTCGGGAAGGTCACCGTCGACGTGGAGGTCGAGACGGAGGACGGGGAGGTCCGGATCGAGCAGCGGGAAGTGCCCATCGAGGGCTGGTCGGAGGTCGGGTCGCTGCGGAGCAGCAGTGCGCGGTCGCGTCAGTACTGGGACGAGGTGCACCCCTTCGAGAAGTGTCCGGAGAGCCCGGTGCACGTCTACGACGCGGCGAGCGAGGAGTCGAGGGTCCGCAAATGCGCGGACAACAAGGGCTACGCCGCGCTCTGCGACCTGGCCACGGACGGTGCGCTGCGGCGCGCGGTGAACGTCGTGAAGTCCTGCCGGCGGGCGCCGAGCTGCGACGGGCGGATCACGGCCTCGGGCATGGAGTGGAACTGCCGCGGGGGCGTGTTCGACGACGGCTTCGAGTTCTGGTCGAAGGGCTGCTGGGCCCAGTTCAGGGTGGACTGCATCGCGCTGTAGCCCGCCTCCCCTGGTGCAGTGGCGGATCGCGCCAACGATCTGTTGCTCCGCGCCACGCGGACCACCTGCCGCCCGTGAGCATTACGCCAGAGCCGCTTGGTCCTCTGGAGGAAGTGTGATCGCGATGACGATCAACGGCGCGCGTCACGAGGTGGACGTGGAGCCCGAGATGCCGCTGCTCTGGGTGCTCCGCGAGGAGATCGGGCTGCGCGGCACAAAGTTCGGCTGTGGTCTCGGGGTCTGCGGGGCCTGCACCATCCACCTCAACGGGCGCGCCGTGCGCTCCTGCGTCACGCCTGCGCGGGTGGCCGCCGGCGCCCAGCTCACCACCATCGAGGGGCTCGGCACGCGCGAGGCGCCGCATCCCGTGCAGCAGGCCTGGCTCGACCACCAGGTCCCCCAGTGCGGCTACTGCCAGTGCGGCATGCAGATGTCGGTGGCCGCGTTCCTCGAGAGCGTGCCCGAGCCCACCGACCAGGACATCACCGACGCGATCACCAACGTGTGCCGCTGCGGCTGCTACGAGCGGATCCGCACGGCGATTCACGCGGCGGCCGCGGCCCGCCGGAAGGACGGCTGACATGCGGATCACGCGACGCGCGATGCTCCTGACCGCCGCCGGCACCGGCGGCGCCCTGCTCGTCGGCACCGTCGGCATCGGCGCTTGGGTGCAGGGCTACGACCGCCACGCCCGCCAGCAGGCCGCCCTCGGCTCCAACGTGAAGCTCGTCACCCAGTGGATCCGCATCGATCCCGACGGCACCGTCACCCTGATCGCGCCCCACACCGAGATGGGCCAGGGCACCCAGACCAGCCTGCTCCAGATCCTGCTCGACGAGCTCGATGCCGACCCGCAGACCACCACGCTGGAGCTCGCGCCCGCGGACCCCGCGTTCACCCACTCCGACGCGGTCGAGGGGCTCCTCGCGGGGGAGCCCGACCTGACCACGTGGAGCGGTCGGTTCGTCCACAAGCTGTTCGGCCGCGTGTGCGAGCTCGGCGGGATCCAGTTCACCGGCGGGAGCACGGCGATTCGCTACACCGGCTGGCGTGGCGTGCGTCGCGCGGCCGCGAGCGCCCGCGAGATGCTGGTGCAGGCCGCCGCGGACCGGCTGGGGGTGGGCCCCGAGGCGCTCACGACCGAGAACAGCGCGGTGGTCCACGCCGCCACCGGCAAGCGCCTCGGCTACGGGGAGCTCGCCGCCGACGCCGCCGCGCGGTCGGCCCCCCGGGAGCCGACCTACAAGCGGCCCGAGGACTGGACGTACATCGGCAAGCCGTTCCCGCGGCTCGACATCCCCGAGAAGGTGTTCGGCGAGCCCGTCTACGGCATCGACGTGGAGGTCCCGGGCATGCGCTACGCGGCGGTGGCCCCGCCGCCGCTCACCCAGGGCCGGGTCACCGGCGTCACCAACGAGGCCGAGGTCCGCGCCCGCCGCGGGGTCGAGGCGGTGGTGGTCCTCGACGAGGGCGTGGCGGTGGTCGCCGACAACCCGTGGCGCGCCGAGCAGGCCGTGCGCGCGCTGAAGATCACGTGCGATCCGCCGCGCGGGGGCCGGCTGGATCACGAGGCCGACGAGCGCACGCGCCTCGCGGCGGTGGCCGAGGCGCACCGCCACGTGGGCACCTGGGGGGAGGAGGCCACGGCGATGACCGGCGACGACGTCGTCGAGGCGACGTACGTGACGCCGTACTACGCGCACGCCCCGATGGAGCCGCTCAACGCCACGGTGTGGCAGGAGGGGCGCCAGTACCACGTCGCCACCGGTGTGCAGGGGCCGCTGGCGGCCCGCTCGCAGGCGGCGGACACGCTGGGCGTGGCCTTCGATCGGGTCACGCTGCACGCGAAGACGATGGGCGGGGGCTTCGGCCGGCGCAACGGGCTGGAGCCCTCCTCCCTGAACTGGGTGCGCCTGGCCTGCAAGGTGCACAACGCGGTCGGCGGTGCCGTGAAGGTCACGCTGTCGCGCGAGGCGGAGCTCCGGATGGGCGGGTACCACCCAGCGGACGTGGGCCTCATGCAGGCGCGGGTGAGAAGCGACGGCCGCCCCGAGGCCTGGTTCGCCCGGCTGTACGTGCCCCAGGCCCTGCCCGAGGAGGCCGCGCCCTGGTACGACATCCCCGCGGCCACCGCGCGGACCGTGGGCGCCGACCCGCTGCTGCCCTACGCGTTCTGGCGCAGCGTCGGCGCGTTCACCAACACCTACTTCATCGAGTGCTTCGTCGACGAGCTCGCCGAGCGCGCGGGCGCGGATCCGGTGGCCTACCGCCGGTCGCTCCTCGGTCACGATCCGCGGCTCAAGCGGGTGCTCGACCGGGTTGCGGAGATGTCGGGGTGGACCGGACGGCGGCGCGGCGACCGGGGCTTCGGCGTGGC
This sequence comes from uncultured Enterobacteriaceae bacterium, assembly GCA_964393165.1. Lineage (GTDB taxonomy): Bacteria > Myxococcota_A > UBA796 > UBA796 > DRPG01. The sequence continues at coordinate 5,807 of CAYMSU010000252.1, read as the reverse complement.
GGTGGCCCACCTCTTCGCCAGCAAGGTCGCGGTCGTGGTCGAGGCCTCGATCGACCGCGGCCGGCCCCGCGCGCACCAGGTGTGGTGCGCGTTCGACTGCGGCACCCCGGTGAACCCCGGCAGCGTCGAGACGCAGCTCCAGGGCGGCATCTTCTGGGCGCTCTCGGCAGCGCTCTACGGCGAGCTCACCTTCGAGGACGGCGCGATGGTCCAGAGCAACCTGCACAACTACCGCGTGGCCACCTTCCTGGACGCGCCGAAGGTGCACACCGACCTCATCGTCGACCACGACGCGGAGATCGGAGGGGTCGGCGAGGCCTCGCCGCCGGTCCTCGCGCCCGCGCTCGCCAACGCGCTGGCCGCGCTCGCCCCGCGCTCGCGGCGCCTCCCCCTGCAGTCGCGGGAGGCCTGACATGTGGTTCGAGATGCTGCTCGCCAGCGCCTTCGCGGCTACCCCCGCGGCCTCCACCACCGGGGGCGACACGGGGCTGCCGGCCGACCTCGCCTACGGCGTGTGCGTGCACTGCCACGGCGCCCACGGCGAGGGCCGCCCGGAGCTGGGCACCCCCCGGATCGGGGATCTGTCCGAGGGCTACGTCACCCGCCAGCTCGAGGCCTTCCGGGAGGGAACCCGCGGGGGGCACCCCGACGACGCCACCGCCAAGCCGATGGCCGCGATCGCGCGGGGCCTGCCGGACGCAGACGCGGTCGCGACGCTCGCGGCGTACGTGGCCGCCCTCACCCCCGAGCACCGGGATCGGCCCGACGCCGGCTCCGCCTCGGGGATCGGCGCCGGACGCGCCGTCTACACGCCGTGCGCCGCCTGCCACGGCGCCGATGCCCGCGGCAACGACGCCATCGGGGCGCCCGACCTGCTCTTCCAGGATCCCGCGTACCTCGCGCACCAGCTGCGCAACTACCGGGACGGCCGCCGCGGGGGGCCCGATGCCCACCCGCTCGCGCAGGCGATGGCGGCGACCACGCGGGCGCTGTCCGATGCCGACATCGACCACGTCGTGGCCTACATCGGGTCGCGGCGGCCCGAGCGGCCCGCCGTCGCGCAGTACGAGGTCACCGTGTCGCGCGAGGAGGGGCTCGCCGCCTTCGCCGACATCTACGCGGTGTCCACCCACCCGCGCTGCATGAACTGCCACCCCGCGGGCGACGCGCCGCTGCACGGCGAGCAGGGGGAGCCCCACCCGTTCGGCATCGATCGCTTCAGCCCCCTCAAGGGCCTGCACTGCAGCACGTGCCACGCCGGCGCGCAGGTGGGCGACGGGCAGGCCCCCCTGCCCCCGGCTGACAGCATCTGGAGCATGGCGCCGGCGCAGATGGTCTTCGAGGACCGCACGCCCGCCGAGCTGTGTGCGCAGCTCGTCGATCCCGCGCTCAACGGCGGCCGGGGCCCTGTGGCGTCGACCGAGCACATCGCGCACGATCACCTGCTGATCACGAGCTGGCACAAGGGCCGCCCCGCGCCGCCGATCTCCCACGAGGAGCTGGTGGAACGCTTCGAGACCTGGGGGCGGGCCGGCGGGCCGTGCCCGGAGGAGTGATGGATCGGGATCGCTTCCCCGCCTTGCGCGAAGACCCCGCCCTCGTCTACCTGGACCACGCGGCGACGGGGTTGCTCCACGACGAGGTGCACGAGGCGGTGTGCCGGGCGCTCGCCCGCGGGGGCAGCGCCGGCCGCTCCGGGCACGGCCTCGGGCAGCGGGCGACCACGGCCTACGAGGACGCGCGGCAGGCGGTCGCCCGCTGGTTCGGCGCGCCCTCGGCGGAGATCGTGTTCACGCCCTCGGCCACTGCCGGGCTCAACCTCGTGGCCGCCGGCTGGGGGCGCACGCACCTGCTGCCCGGGGATCGCGTGGTGGTCACCGCGCTCGATCACCACGCCCAGCTGCTGCCGTGGCGCGAGGTCGCGCGGGAGACAGGGGCCCGCCTCGCCCCCGTGGGGCTGACCCCCGAGGGCGACCTCGACCTCGACGACCTCGCCGCGCACCTCGCCGCGAAGCCGCGGGTGGTCGCGCTCCCCCACGTCAGCAACGTGACCGGCGGCGTCGTCGATCTGGGCGCGGTGATCGCGAGGGTCCGAGCGGAGGTGCCCGACTGCCTCGTCGTGGTCGACGGGTGCCAGGCCGCGCCGCACCTGCCCCCCGGGGCGCGCTGGCGCGAGGCCGACTTCTACGTCGTGTCCGGCCACAAGCTCGGGGCCCCCACGGGCCTCGGGGTGGTGTGGGGCCGCGCCGCGCGGTGGCCCGAGGTCGCGCCGCAGCTCCTCGGGGGCGGCATGGTCGCGGGCGTGGCGCGCGCGTCGCACGAGCTCGCGGAGGTCCCCTGGCGGTTCGAGGGGGGCACGCCGCCTCACGTGCCCGCGATCGGGCTCGCGGCCGCGCTGTCGCTGCCGGCCGTGAACGTGCAGCCGCTGGTGGACGCCGCCGTGGCGGGGCTCCGCGCGCGCCCCCACGTGAGCGTCGTCGGCGCCCCCGCCCGACGGGTCGGCCTCGTGTCGTTCACGGTTCGCGGGCAGCATCCCCACGACGTCGCGACCGCCCTCGCGGAGCGGGGGATCGCGGTCCGCGCGGGCCACCTGTGCGCACAGCCCGCGGTGCACGCGCTCGGCCACCACGCGGTGGTCCGCGCCTCCTTCGGGCCCGGCAACCGGGCCGCCGACGTCGAGCGGCTGCTCGCCGCCGTCGACGGGCTGGCCGAGGCGCCCCCCGGGGACCGGAGGATCGCGTGAGGGGGGAGGATTGCGGGAGCGACGCGCCCGCGCGTCTCGCCGAGCGGGCGCCGCCGCCTCCGCGCCGCGTCACGCACGCCGCCACCGTCCGCAACCGGTACTGCGCCGACGAGCTCGCGCTCGCGCTCGAGGTCGCGGACGGCCGGTTCGTCGCGCTCGGCTTCCACGGGCGCGCCTGCGTGCTCTGCCGGGCGGGCGCGACCGCGGCGTGCGAGGCGCTCGCCGGCCAGCCGCTCGAGGCGGTCGGGGCGCTCCACGCCGCGCTGGACGCGGTGACCGCGGGCGGCGACGCCGGCCCCTACGGCGGCTTCGGGATCTTGCGGGCGCACCCCTCGCGCGAGCCCTGCGTGCGGCTCGCGCTGACCGCGATCGAGCGGGCCCTCGCGCCCGACCCCGCCGCCGTCGAGGCAGGGCCCGCCGAGGCGCCGTCTGCGTCGGCGCTCCACGATCCGTGGGCGGTGGTCTCCGCCTGGCGCGATCGCGGGCTCGGGGTGGCCGTGGCCACGCTGGTCGACGTCGTCGGGAGCAGCCCCTGTCCGCTCGGCAGCCAGCTCGTCGTGGGCTCCGACGGGGCGTTCTGGGGAGCGGTCTCCGGGGGGTGCGTGGAGGGCGCCGTTGTGCGGGCCGCCACCGAGCTGCTCGCGGAGCCGGGCACCCCCCGGTCCCGGCTGCTCACCTTCCAGATCGCCAACAGCCAGGCCGGCGAGGTCGGGCTCGCCTGCGGCGGCGAGGTGCGGATCCACGTCGGCCCCGCGCCCGGGGAGCGGCTGCTGCGCGCCTATCGCCAGCGTGGCCGGGGCCTCGCGAGGATCCTCGACCTCGGTGGGGGCCCGGAGCGGATCGCCCCCGACGACCAGGAGCACCCGCGGCTCGAGGGCGACCGCTTCGTGCAGCCGCTCCGCGCCCCCGATCGGCTCGTGCTCGTGGGGGGCACGCGCGTCGCGCAGGTGCTCGCCCAGCTCGCCCGCCCGATGGACTTCGACGTGCAGGTGATCGAGCCGCGGGCCGGGTTCGCGACCCCCGATCGGTTCGACGTGCCCGTGCACGCCGACGCGCCCGACCGGGTGCTGCCCCGCCTGCTCGGGCCCCGCACCGCGGTGGTCACGCTCACCCACGACGCGCGCATCGACGATCTCGCGCTCGGGCTCGCGCTGCCGTCGGAGGCGTTCTACGTCGGTGCGCTCGGCAGCCGGAAGACGCAGCAGGCGCGCCTCGCGCGGCTCGAGGCGCAGGGGATCCCCACCGAGCGGCTGCGCGGTCCCGCGGGCCTGCCCATCGGGGCGCAGGGGCCGAGCGAGATCGCGCTCAGCATCCTGGCCGAGGTCGTGCAAGCGCGCCGGGCGTCGCCTGCGGCCCAGGCCCCGGCCGTGTCGGTGGGCGCGGTGGTGCTCGCGGCCGGCCTGTCGCGCCGGGCGGGCCCCGTCAACAAGCTCCTGCAGCCGCTCGGCGGGCGACCCCTGATCCGTCACACCGTCGAGGCCGTGCTCGAGGCGGGGCTCGGGCCGTGCGTGGTGGTGCTCGGTCACGAGGCCGACGCCGTGCGGCAGGCGCTCGAGGATCTGCCGGTGGCCTTCGTCGTGCACTCCGGCTTCGCCGAGGGGCTCGGGCGCTCGCTCGCCGTCGGCATCGAGGCGCTGTCCCAGAGGGAGGTGTCGGCTGCGATGGTGGTGCTCGGCGACATGCCGTACGTGCGCCCCGAGGACCTGCGCACGCTCGCCGCGGCCCACCGCCCGGCGACCCGTCACCTGCCGGTCGTGCCGGTGGCCGGGGAGGGGGCTGCGCGGCGGCGCGGGAACCCCGTCGTGTGGCCGCGTCACGCCTTCGCCGACCTGCTGCGGCTCGAGGGGGACACCGGCGCCAAGCAGCTGCTGCGGCGCGCCGGCGGCGCGGTGATCGAGGTTCCCATCGACCACCACGGCGTGCTGCAGGACGTCGACGGGGTGCTTCCCGGGTAGGGTGGCGCAGGGGAGGTGCGGAAGTGTCGGCGAACCATGGCTATGCGCTCGATCCCGGCCTCAAGGGGCTGCTCGCGTCGGTCGGGGTCCGCCACGACGAGGCCCTGCGGCGGGCGGGGCTGCCCGAGGATCTGCTGAACCGGTCGGGGGTGCGGGTCAGCACGGTGCAGTTCTACGCGCTCGCGCAGGCGGTGCAGGACGCCGCCGACGATCCGCTGCTGCCGCTGCGGATGGTCGACGGGCTGGTGGCCGAGTGGTTCTCCCCGGCGGTGTTCGCGGCCCTGTGCAGCTCCGATCTGACGGTGGCGGTGGCGCGCCTTGCGCGGTTCAAGCCGCTGGTGGCGCCGGTGCGGCTCCAGGTGGCGGACGAGGGCGCGCTGCGGGTGGCCTACCACTGGCTGGACGGCGAGCATGCGCCGCCGTGGTCGCTGGTGGGGGCGGAGGCGCTGAGCCTCGTGAAGCTGGCGCGGATGGGCACGCGCCACGAGGTGCAGCCGGCCCGGGTGGCGCTGCCGATGCTTCCGAGGGCGCGGGAGGCGTTCGAGGGGTTCCTGGGGTGCGCGATCGAGGAGGGGCCGCGCCCGACGCTGTGGTTTCGGGAGGCCGACGCCCGGCGCCCGTTCCTGACGAACCACGGGGCGATGTGGGAGATCTTCGAGCCGCAGCTGCAGGAGCGGCTGGCGGAGCTCGAGGGGTCGGCGACGTTCGCGGCGCGCACGCGGGCGGTGCTCGTGGAGGCGCTCCCGAGCGGCCAGGGAACGGTGGAGGCGGTGGCCCGGCGGCTGGCGGTGAGCGCGCGCACGCTGCAGCGGCGGCTCCAGGACGAGGGCACGAGCTTTCAGCACGAGGTGCGCACGCTGCGCGAGCACCTGGCGCGGCACTACCTCACGACGACGACGCTGTCGGCGACGGAGATCGCCTACCTGCTGGGTTTCGAGGAGCCGGCGTCGTTCTTTCGGGCGTTTCAGAGCTGGACGGGGACGACCCCCGAGGCGCTGCGCCGCGCGCGCCGGGGCTGAGGCGGGCCGAGGGTCTGTGGGCGGGGGTGCGAGCCCCCGGGCCCCCCTCGGTCCGTCGCGGAGCGCGGGCCGAGCGCCGAGCGCAGCGCC
>CAYMSU010000251.1:0-9385 GCA_964393165.1 uncultured Enterobacteriaceae bacterium | reverse complement strand
GTCATATCGGGAAATACGAATACAATGTGATGCCGTTTGGCCTGGTTTCCGCAGCGCCCAGCTGGTCGAGCCACTCGGGATCGAACCGCCCCACGCGCTCCCTTAGGACCGGCCCCCCGAGCCACGCCGAGGCGGGCAGCGCCACCCCCTCCAGCTGGGCGAGGACCTCCCGCAGGCGGGCGAGCCCCGTGCGCTCGCTGCCGATGCCGTGCCACCGCGTGAGGAACCGGGCGTAGACCTCGGGCTCGACGGGCGCGATCTCGTTGCGGAGCGCGGCCAGCGAGCGCCGCTTGAGCCTGGTGAGCACGTCCGGGTGACACCACTCCCACTGGGTGCCGCCAGGCCGGATCTCCCCCGCGACCAGGCGCCCGTCGGCCTCGAGCGCGCGCAGCGCGCTCTGCACCACCCCCGCGGGCAGCCCCCAGCGCTGCACGATCGCGTCGGGCACGAACGGCCCGTGGGTCTTCGCCCACCGCAGGACCAGGCTCTCGAGCGGCCCGTCGGTCGGCTCGAGGAAGGCCTGGGGCAGCCCCGGGGGAAGCGCCACGCCGAGCGCGTCGCGCACCCGACCGGCGTCCTCGACGGCGATCCACCGGGGCTCCCCCGCGATCCGCACGGGCACGGCACGCCGCGCCTCGGCCAGCTCCTTCAGCCACGGCCCGGGGGGCTCCTCACATCGCTCGGCGACCTCCTCGTCGGTGAGGTCGCCGAGCCGGCGGAGCAGGTCGTGCAGCCCGTCGGCGTGGCGTACGCGGTACTCCGGGTCCAGCCCCTGGAGCGCGGCCTCGACGGCGGCCACCGCAGCGGGCTCGAGCAGCTCGCGCAGCTCCGCCTGCCCGAGGAGCTCCCGCAGCAGCGCACGGTCGAGCGACAGCGCCGCGGCCTTGCGCTCGGCGAGCGGCGCATCGCCCGCGTACATGAAGGCCGCGACGTAGGCGAACACGAGCGACCGCGCGAACGGCGACGGCTGGGGGGTCTCCACCTCGTGGACGCGGATGTCGCGGGCGTGGACCTTCCGCAGCAGCTCGATCAGGGCCGGAACGTCGAGGACGTCCTGCAGGCACTCCCGGTAGGTCTCGAGCACCACCGGGAACGCGGGGAACCGGCTCGCCACCGCGAGCAGGTTCTGCGCCTTGAGCCGCTGCGCCCAGAGCGGCTGCCGGCCCTTGGGCGTCTTCCGGGGGAGCAGCAGCGCCCGCGCGGCGTTCTCGCGAAACCGCGCCGCGAACAACGCGGAGCGGCCCAGCTGGTCGACGACCAGGTCCTCGACCTCGTCGGGGTCGGGCCAGAGATCCTCGAGAGAGGGGCGCTCGTCGACGTCGGCGAACCGCAGCGAGATCCCGTCGTCGGTCCACAGGGCCTGCACGTCCATCCCGCCGCGCACCGCCAGGCGGGCCTCGAGCGCCAGCGCCCAGGGCGCGTGCACCCGGCTCCCGAACGGCGACAGGATGCAGATCCGCCAGTCCCCGAGCTCGTCGCGGAACGCCTCGACGACCAGCGTGCGGTCGCTCGGGACCTCGCCGGTGACCTCCTTCTGCTCAAGGACGTACGAGATCACGTTGCCGATCGCGAGCTCGTCGAGGACCGTCGTGTCTTTCAGCCACGCCCTCGCCTCGTCGCCCCGCTTGGCCACCTCGTGCAGGAACGCCCCGATGCGCCGGCCGAGCTCGGCGGGCCGACCGGGCCGCTCCCCGTGCCAGAACGGCAGCCGCCCCGGCTCCCCCGGCGCCGGGCTCACCTGCACCTGGTCCCGGGTGATCTCCTCGATCCGCCAGGTGCTCGCGCCGAGGATGATCAGGTCTCCGCGCCGGGACTCGTAGACCATCTCCTCGTCGAGCTCGCCGAGACGGGTGCCCTCCCCCACGAGGAAGACGCCGTACAGCCCGCGGTCGGGGATGGTGCCCCCGTTGAGCAGCGACAGCATCCGGGCCCCCCGACGGGCCTTGAGCTCGTCCTTCGAGCGATCCCAGGTCACCCGCGGCTTCAGCTCGGAGAAGTCGTCGGAGGGGTAGCGGCCCGACAGCATGTCCAGCACGCTCGCCAGCAGGCCCTCGCTGAGCTGGTGGAACGGGTACGCGCGCTTCACGAGTCCGTGCAGCTCGGCCACCTCCAGCGCGGGTTCCGACGCCACGATGGCCACGACCTGCTGGGCGAGCACGTCGAGGCAGTTCTGGGGCACCTTGGTGGGCTCCACCTCGCCGGCCATCATCTGCTGGGCCACGACCGCGCTCTCGACCAGGTCCCCCCGGTACTTGGGGAAGATCCGGCCGATGGACTCGGCTCCGACCTGGTGCCCGGCCCGTCCCACGCGCTGCAGCCCGCTCGCCACACTGCCGGGGCTCTCGACGAGCACGACGAGGTCGACCGCGCCCATGTCGATGCCGAGCTCCAGAGAGCTCGTGGCCACGATCCCCGGCACCCGGCCGGCCTTCAGCGCCTCCTCGACCTCGTGACGGCGGGCGTGGGAGAGCGAGCCGTGGTGCGCGAACACGAGCTCCTCGCCGGCGAGCTCGTTCAGCCGCTGCGCGAGCCGCTCGCACAGCAGGCGGCTGTTCGTGAAGATGATGGTGGATCGGTGGGCGCGCACGAGCTCGAGCAGCCGCGGGTAGACCACGGGCCACAGCCCCGCGGACAGCCGGTCCGGGCCCGAGGAGTCCGAGACCGCTCCCAGCGAGGCCTGCTGGACGGGACCGTCGGGTGCGCTGGCCGGCTCGCCCGCGCTCGCCACCGGGTTCTCCATGTCCACCACGGGCACGACGATCTGGAGGTCGACCGAGGGCGGCGCCGACGCGTCGACGATCTCCACGGGCCGGTCCCCCCCGAGGAACCTGGCGATCTCGGTGAGCGGGCGCTGGGTGGCCGACAGCCCGACCCTCTGCGGATCAGCCTCCGCGGCACGGCACAGGCGCTCCAGCGACAGCGCGAGGTGAACGCCGCGCTTCGACCCCGCCATCACGTGGATCTCGTCGACGATCACGGTCTGCACGGTGCGCAGCGTCTCCCGGGCCTGGGATCCCAGCAGGAGGTAGAGCGACTCCGGGGTGGTCACGAGGATGTCGCCCGGGTCCTTGGCCTGGCGCTGCCGCTCGCGCTGCGGGGTGTCGCCCGTGCGGATGTCGACGCGGACGGGACGGATGCTGCGCCCGAGCCGGCTCGCCGCGTTGGCGATGCCGACGAGCGGCGCGCGCAGGTTGCGCTCGATGTCGTAGACCAGCGCCTTGAGGGGCGACACGTAGAGCAGCCGGACCCCCGGCGGGGTGTCGAGCGGCAGCCGGAAGAGCTGGTCGAGGCCACCGAGGAATGCCGCGAGCGTCTTCCCGGAGCCGGTGGGAGCGAGCAGCAGGGTGTTCTGCCCGTCGACGATCGAGGGCCAACCCCGCTGCTGCACCGCCGTGGGATCCGCGAAGGCCTCGCTGAACCAGGACCGCACAGGGTCGCTGAACCGATCGAGCGCCATCCGGCCCTCCTAATGTCCTCTGTGATAAACCCGGGGCGGGCCCGATGGGTGCGGGGACCACTCCTTCCAGGGGAACGTGCATGCGCGTCTACAGCACCGTGTTCATCTGCTTGCTCGCCGCTGGCTGCTCGAGAGACCCGATCGTGGCCGCGATGGCCGGCGACTGGTCGGGCAGCGCAATCGCCGGGGGCGTGCCCGCGGTCGTGAGCGCCTCGTTCACGTACGACGAAGAGGCGGAGACCTACGCCTTCGACGGCTCGGTCACACTCGATGGCTGGACCTACGGGGTGTGGACCGCCGCGTCCGACCGCGACCTCGCCACGGTCGAGCTGTTCCACGATCTCGGGGCCCGCAAGCTCGACCTCACCGACGTGCTGGTCGACGACCGGGGCGACACCCGCAGCATGGAGGGCTCGTTCACCGTCGACACCTGCTACGAGAACCGCGCGCCGCTCGACGACCAGGACCCCGCCGCCTGCCGGCAGTCGGGCACCTTCACCATGTCGGAGGGGGCGCTGCCCACCGCCTCCGACGCGGTCTCGCCCTGACATGAGGCGTCGCGCCTTCCTCGGGGCCGCGCTCGCGAGCGCGGCTGCCTGCAGCCCCTCGGCGAGCGACTCCGCCCGCTCGGCCGCAGGCGGCGACGACCTGCCGAGGGTGCGCTGGCGCCTCGCCTCGAGCTTTCCCCGCTCGCTCGACACGATCTACGGCGCGGCCGAGGTCATGGCCGAGCGCGTCGAGGCGATGAGCGGGGGGAGGTTTCGGATCCGGGTGTACCCGGCGGGGGAGATCGTGCCCGCGCTGCAGGTGCTCGACGCGGTGCAGCAGGGCACCGTCCACGTCGGCCAAACGGCGTCGTACTACTACATCGGCAAGAACCCCGCGCTCGCGTTCGACACCTGCGTGCCGTTCGGGCTCACGGCCCGACAGCAGGCGGCCTGGCTGCTCGAAGGCGGCGGGCTCAAGCTCGTCAACCGCCGCTTCGCGGACTTCGGCATCGTCAGCTTTCCCGGAGGCAACACCGGGGTGCAGATGGGCGGCTGGTTCAAGGCGCCGGTCGGCTCGCTCGAGGCGCTCAAGGGGCTGAAGATGCGCATCCCGGGCATGGGCGGCGCGGTCATGGAGGCCCTCGGCGTAGCCACCCAGACGCTCGCGGGCGGCGAGATCTACACGGCGCTCGAGCGAGGCGCGATCGACGCCACGGACTGGGTCGGGCCGTACGACGACGAGAAGCTCGGCTTTCACAAGGTCGCGGGGCACTACCACTACCCGGGCTGGTGGGAGCCCGGCCCGAGCCTGTCGTTCTATGTGAACAAGGCGCAGTACGAGGCGCTGCCGGCGACCTACCAGAGCGTCCTGCGGGCCGCCTGCCACGAGGCCGGCATCGCCATGCAGACCCGGTACGACGCCAAGAATCCCCCTGCCCTGCAGCGGATCCGCGAGGCCGGGGTGTCGGTGCAGCCCTTCACGGAAGACCTGATGAACGGGGCGCGTGAGGCGTCCCGCCAGCTCCTCCAGGACGAAGCCAGCAAGGACCCCGAGTACCGCGAGCTGCTCGACCACTGGGAGGCCTTCCGCAAGGCGTCCTCCGCGTGGTTCGCCACGGCCGAGCGCGCCTACGCGATGGCGGCGTTCGAGCCCTGACCTGGCGCGCTGCTCGACCAAGTCGGTAGATGCGCTACAGCCACAGCCGCACGAGCCCGGGAAACGCGACGACGATGGCGAGGCCCACCGCCTGGATCGCGATGAACGGCACCGCCCCGCGGTAGATCGCGGTGGTCGCGATCGACGCGGGGGCCACGCCCCGCAGGTAGAACAGGGAGAACCCGAACGGGGGCGTGAGGAAGCTGGTCTGCAGGTTCATCCCGATGAGCACCCCGAACCACACGAGGTCGATGCCCAGGACCTGCGCCGCGGGCACCAGCAGCGGCAGCACGATGAAGGCGATCTCGAAGAAGTCGATGAAGAACCCGAGCAGGAAGATGGCGAGGTTCGCGACGACGAGAAGGCCGATCTGCCCTCCGGGGAGCGTGGTGAGCAGATCCTCGATCCAGAAGTCGCCCCCGAGTCCCCGGAAGACGAGGGTGAATAGGGTGGAGCCGACGAGCAGGAGCATCACCATCGAGGTGAGCTTGGTGGTCTCGTCGAGCGCGCCCGTCAGCGCCTCTCGGCCCAGGCGGCCCCGGATGGCGGCCAGCCCGAGCGCGCCCACGGCCCCGAGCGCCCCCGCCTCGGTCGGCGTGGCGACCCCGGCGAAGATGCTCCCGAGGACGAGCAAGATCAGGAACAGCGGTGGGATCATGACCCCGATGACGCGAACGAGGAGCCCCGCCGCGGACCCCGTGCGTGCCTCTGGCGGCAGCGCGGGGGCCGACGACGGCCAGAGCCAGGCGACGCCGAGCACGTACACCGCGTAGAGGCCTGCCAGGAGCAGGCCCGGGGCGAGGCTCCCCACGAACAGGTCGCCCACGCTCACCCCGAGCTGATCCGCGAGCACGACGAGGACCACGCTGGGCGGAACGATCTGGCCGAGGGTACCCGATGCGCAGATCACGCCCGACGACAGCTCGGGGCTGTAGCCGTAGCGGAGCATCACCGGCAGGCTGATCAGGCCCATCGCGACCACGGAGGCGCCGACCACGCCCGTGGCCGCCGCGAGGAGCGTGCCGACGACGACCACCGACAGGGCCAGCCCCCCTCGCAGGGGCCCGAACAGTGCCCCCATGGTGGTGAGGAGGTCCTCGGCGAGCTTGCTCTTCTCGAGCACGGTGCCCATGAACACGAAGAACGGCACCGCGAGCAGCACGTAGTTGTTCATGATGCCGAACACGCGCTCCGGGAACGCGTAGAGCAGCACGAGGTCGAAGATCCCGAGCAGGGACCCGCCGACCGCGAACAGCAGCGCCGTGCCCGCGAGCGAGAACGCCACCGGGTAGCCGCTGAAGATCAGCGCGAACGCCACCACGAACATCAGCGGACCGAGCGCGTCCTCGGCGATCACGAGGCCTCCGGGTCGACCGGCCGGGGCGCGCGCAGGGCGCGGATCCGGCGGGGCAGCATGGCGAGACCCTGGAGCCCGAGCCAAGCCATGGCCACCGGCAGCAGCGTCTTCACGGGGTACCGAGGAAGGCCACCGGGATCCGGCGACTGCTCCAGGATGCTCCAGCTCTCGCTCACCGAGGGAAGCGACAGCGCCACGCTCACCGCGCAGAACGGGATCAGGAACAGCAGTGTGCCGACCACGTCGATCGCGGCCTGGCGGGCGGGCGCGAGGCGGCCGTAGACGACGTCGACGCGCACGTGGCGATCGACGAGCAGCGTGTAGGGCGCGGCCAGCAGGAACACCGCCGCGAACAGGTACCACTGGGCCTCGAGGAACCCGTTGGAGGACAGGTTCACCCCCACGAAGCGGCCGAGGTACCGGGCCACCGCGTTGAACGCGCCGATGAGCACCATCGCGAGCACGAGCCAGCGCACCGCGTGGCCGAGTCGCGTGGTCGCGCCGTCGAGCATGGTCGCCCTCCCGTGGTCGAGGCCGCAGAGCGTACACCACCGTCGGAGAGGGATAGGTGCTCGTCCATGTGGAGACTGGTTCCCCTCTGCACCCTCCTCGGCTCCCCCCTGGGCTGCGATCTCGTGCGCACCGGGCCTACCGAGCCCGCCACGCTCCCCCCGTTCACCGGGACCGCGCTCGAGGCGCTGCCTGTCGCGGAGGGCCGTCTGCGCCTGCTCCTCGTCGATGGACTGCCGCCGTCCCCGCCCCCCGTCGAGGCGTTGGAGGCACAGACGGGCTGTGCCGTCGAGATCACGTCGGTCCGCTCGGCCTACACCCAGTGGTCCACGGCGCGCGAGGAGCCGTTCGACGTCGTGCTGAGCCCGAGCCACTTCGTGCGGCGGCTCGTGCGCGACGACGCGCTGCAGCCCCTCAACCTGGCCCTCCTGCCGTCGGTGGCGGAGCTTCCCGAGCGGTTCCGCGAGGCGGCCTGGGCCCAGCTCGACGGCACCCCCTTCTCGGTTCCGGTGGCGCTCGGCCCCCAGGGCCTAATCGTGGCCACGCCCCCCTTCGAGGCGCTGCCCGACAGCTGGGGGGTGCTCTTCGACCCCACGGAGCTTCCGGACGGGACCACCACCGTGGGCCGGGTGCAGGCCTACGAGCAGCCGATCACCTTCGCAGAGGTGGCGCTGTGGGTCCGCGGCGTCCAGCCGGACCTCGGGATCGTCGACCCGTACGCGCTGCGCAAGCCCCAGATCTTCGCTGCCATCCGCGCGGTGCGCGGCCAGCGGGCGGTCGTGGGCAAGTACTGGAACGACCCCGAGCAGCAGGTCGCCGACTTCCTCGGCGGCCGGGCCGTGGTGGCCAGCGGCTGGCGCTACACCTACCACCAGCTGCGGCAGGCTGGCGCCGAGGTCGCGTGGGTGATCCCGAAGGAGGGCGCCACCGCCTGGGCGCTGGCCGGGGTCGTGCCCCGCAATGCGGCCCACCCGGGGTGCGCGTACCGCTTTCTCGATCACCTGCTCACCCCCGAGGTCCAGGCCTCGCTCGCGCTGGCCTACAAGGCGCTCCCCGCGCGGCTCGACGTGTGCGAGAGCGAGGCGCTCCCGCCGGAGCACTGCGCCGCCGAGGGGCGCGCCGACCTGCACCGCCTGCACGTGTGGCAGACCCCCGAGCGCCTCGGGCCCCACTGCGGGCACGGCGACGAGGCCTGCTACCCGCTGCACAAGTGGATCGGGCGCTACACGCTGACCCGCGGAGGGCTCTAGGTGGCCCCCGTGTCGAGGTGAGGGCCGCCGTCTACCACGCCTTCGGGGGACCGCTGGCCGTCGAGACGGTGCCCGATCCGGTGCCGCCTCCCGACGGGGTCGTGCTGCGCGTGCTCGCCAACGGCGTGTGCCGCTCGGACTGGCACGGCTGGATGGGCCACGACGCCGACATCGTCCTGCCCCACGTCCCCGGCCACGAGCTCGTGGGGATCGTGGAGGAGGTCGGGCCCCGCACCCGCCGCTTCGCTCCCGGGGACCGCTGTGTCGTGCCGTTCATCGCCGGGTGTGGGCGCTGCCCCCGCTGTGCGGCAGGGCACCCCCAGGTCTGCGACGACCAGTACCAGCCCGGGTTCCACGGCTGGGGCGGGTTCGCCGAGCGGGTGGCCCTGCCGCGGGCCGACGCCACCCTCGTGCCCTTGCCGGAGGGGCTCGCCCCGGTGACCGCGGCGAGCCTGGGTTGCCGGTTCGCGACCTCCTTTCGCGCGGTGACTGCCCAGGGCCGGGTGCGCCCCGGGGAGTGGGTGTCGGTGCACGGCTGTGGCGGGGTCGGCCTGGCCGCGGTGCAGCTCGCCTGCGCCGCAGGGGCCGCCGTCGTCGCCGTCGACATCTCGGACGAGGCGCTCGGCCTGGCCCGCGCCGCCGGCGCCGTCCACACCGTGCGCGTGGGCGACGTCCCGGACGTCGCCGAGGCGATCGCAGACCTCACGGGGGGCGGGGTCCACGTCGCCCTCGACGCGCTCGGCCACGCCGACTGCGTGCGCGACGGGGTGATGGCCCTGCGCCCCCACGGTCGGCTCGTCCAGGTCGGGCTGCTCCCCGAGGGGCCCGTCCCCGTGCCGCTCGACCGCGTGATCGCGCGGGAGCTCACCCTCGTGGGCAGCCACGGCCTCGCCGCCCACGACTACCCGGGCCTGCTCGACCTCGTCGCACGCGGCGCGGTCGATCCCGGCGCGCTGGTCACCCGCCGGATCTCGCTCGAGGACGCCGCTGCGCTGCTGCCCACCCTCGGCGACTTCGGGGTCCCCGGGATCGCGGTGATCGACCGGTTTCTGCAAGAGGAGGAGTCGGCCGATGAAGTGAGTCGGCCGATGAAGTGAGTCGGCCGATGAAGTGAGTCGGCCGATGAAGTGAGTCGGCCGATGAAGTGAGTCGGCCGATGAAGTGAGT
>CAYMSU010000250.1:0-9396 GCA_964393165.1 uncultured Enterobacteriaceae bacterium | reverse complement strand
GATCCGGAAGTGCTCGGTGCGCAGCGTGTTCCAGGGGCCGGGCGCGTCGGTCCACGCCACGCGGCCCTGGGCCGCGGCGTCGCACAGGAGCAGCCCTGCCAACAAGGTCCACACTGGTCCGAGCACTCCGTGCCGCGCGCGCTGCGCGACGAACCGATATCGCACGGGCAGACCGAACGGGCACGTGGAGGGAGCGGTGCGAACCCTGGCCGAAGATGTCCAGCTCGTGCTGGTGATGGTGGGCCTGCCGGCGCGCGGCAAGACCTACATCGCCCGAAAGCTCGCGCGCTACCTGAACTGGCTCGGCGTGGCGGCCCGCGTGTTCAACGTGGGGAACTACCGCCGCAAGCACCTCGGCAGCCACCAGCCGGCTTCGTTCTTCGATCCCGACAACCCCGAGGGCGCGGAGGCCCGGCGGCGCATGGCCCTCGCGGCGCTCGACGACCTCGTGCAGTGGCTTCAGCAGGGCGGCGGGAAGGTCGGCATCTACGACGCGACGAACGGCACCCCCGAGCGCCGCCAGCTCGTCCGGGCTCGCCTGGCCGACGCCGGCGTGCACGTGGTGTTCGTGGAGTCGATCTGCAACGACCAGGCGCTCGTCGAGGCCAACATCGTGGAGACCAAGCTCTCGATGCCCGACTACGCCGATGCCGATCCGGAGGAGGCGGTGCGGGACTTCCGAGCGCGGATCGCCAACTACACCCGATCGTACCGGCCGGTGGAGGAGGCCGAGGGCTCGTTCGTCAAGCTGATCGACGTCGGCGAGAAGATCGAGCTCCACCGGATCCGCGGGTCACTGCCGGCGCGGATCGTCGTGTTCCTGATGAACCTGCACCTGGTGCCCCGGCCGATCCTGCTCACCCGGCACGGGCAGAGCACGTTCAACCCGCAGGATCGGATCGGCGGCGATCCGCCGCTGACCGCCGAGGGGTGGGCGTTCGCCAGGCGCCTGGGGCCGGTCCTGCAGGCGCGCCTGCCCGAGCCCCCGGTCGTGTGGTCGAGCACCCTGCGGCGAGCGATCCAGACCGCCACCTCCCTGTCGTGGCCCGTGCAGCAGCTGAAGAACCTCGACGAGATCGACGCAGGCGTGTTCGACGGGTGGACCTACGAGCGCATCGAGAAGGAGCGGCCGGAGGAGTTCGCCGCCCGCAAGGCGGACAAGCTGAACTACCGGTACCCGCGCGGGGAGAGCTACACCGACGTCATCGATCGCCTCGACCCGGTGATCGTGGAGCTCGAGCGGCAGCGGCGCCCCGTGGTGATCGTGGCGCACCAGGCGGTGCTGCGCTGCCTGTACGGCTACCTCACGGACCGCCCCCCAGCGGACTGCCCCTACCTCGACGTGCCGCTACACACGGCGATCGAGCTCCTGCCGAAGGCCTACGGGGCCCACGAGACGCGGCTCCCGGTGACTCCCGGGGCCGAGGGTCAGTAGACGTAGACCGCCCCGCTCGTGGGCAGGCCGCTGTTGTCTCGCTGATCGCCCACCGCGAGCACCGTGCCGTCGGCGGAGAGGGCGACCCCGCGCCCGAAGTCTCGGGCCGAGGGGCTCCCGAGGTCGACGGGGGGCACGAGGGTGTCGAAGACCTCCCAGCCGCTCACCTCGTCGAGGACCAGGACGTGCACGGCTCCGTTGGCGCCCGCCACCGCCAGGCGCCCGCCCGCGGCCATCGACAGGTGGCTGCCGAACTGCACATCCTCGGGTCGGGGGCCGAGGATCGAGGGGCCGCTCACGAAGCGATCCCCTTGGCGGTCGAAGACGTGCACCCGGCCGCGGTCGTCGAGCGTGGCCGTGACGAGGACGACGGATCCGTCGGCGTCGGTCGCGACCTCGGCGCCGAACCGGTGGTTCTTGCCGGGCTTGGCCGCCTTGAGGTAGGCTTCCTCGCGCCATCGGCCGAGCCCGTCCCGTCGGAACGCGTACGCCGCGCCCGCCCGCTGCGCGTCGTCGTCGAGGCCGTCCTGCCCGAGGCCCTGGTCCGCACTCTCCTCTTCGGAGGCCCCGACGACGAGGAGCGTGCCGTCGGCGGAGATGCCGAGGTCGTCGCCCAGGAAGTCCGAGCCCTGGTTGGACGCGGTGAGCGTGGCCTCCTCCTCCCAGCCGGCGGGGCCCCGGGTGAACACGTAGACCGTGCCGTGGGAGAAGATCGGGGGCGTGTCGGTCTGGGTGGCGGCGACCGCGAGCGTGGACCCGTCCGCCGACAGCGCCACGCGGACGCCGAACAGGTCGTTCTCGCCGGGCACGGGGGACTTCAGGAACCCGATCGCCGGGGAGAGGTCGGCGGGCACGCGCACGGGCGAGGACGCGAGGGGGCCGCCTGCCCGATCGGCCTCGACGAGGTAGCTCGCCCGCTGCTTGTCGAACAGGGCCACGGGGTCGAGCCGGAAGGCACGGGTACCCGGATCGGTGCGGGCGATCTCGGTCCGGGGCGCGACGGGGCGCCGGCGCGCACGCCGCCCCTGCCAGCACGCCCCACCGTCCGACCACCCAGCTCACCTTGCCTCCCATCCAGCCTGCCTGCCCGCAGCCTGCCTGCCCGCGCGGCAAGACGAGCCTACCTCGACCGCGCGCGACCGCTCAGAGGAAAAAGTCGGGAGTGAGCGGAGTGCCGGGGTCCACTGCATACTTGTCGAGGTCGGTCTCGCCCGCGGCGGTCAGGACCTCCTCGTCGATGAAGAACTCCCCGCTGACGTCGATGCCCTGGGTGAGGATCCAGTACGCCGCGTCGGCCATGATCTCCGGGGTGCGGCTGGACTTCATCAGCGGATCACCGCCGAGCATGTTCACGGCCGCAGTGGCGATGGTGGTCTTCGGCCACAGCGAGTTGACCGCGACCTTGCCGGCGAGCTCCCCCGCCATGCCGAGGGTGCACATGCTCATGCCGTACTTGCTCATGGAGTACGCGACATGCGGCGCGAACCAGCGGGTCTCCATGTTCAAGGGCGGCCCGAGGTTCAGGATCTTCGCGTGGTCGGACTTCAAGAGGAACGGCAGACATGCCTGCGAGGTGACGAACGTGCCACGAACATTCACGCCGAACATGAGGTCGAAGCGCTTGACGGGCGTGGACAGCGTGTCGGTGAGCATGATCGCGGAGGCGTTGTTGACACACAGGTCGATGCCGCCGAAGTGCTCCGCGGTCTGCTGCACGGCCTCGGCCACGCGCTCGTGGTCTCGCACGTCGACCACGAGGGGGAGCGCCTTGCCCCCGGCCGCCTCGATCTCCTCGGCGGCCGTGTAGATGGTGCCGTCGAGCTTGGGGTGGGGCTCCGCGGTCTTCGACGCGATCGCGACGTTGGCCCCGTCGCGGGCGGCCCGGAGCGCGATGGCCTTCCCGATGCCTCGGCTGGCGCCAGTGATGAACATGGTGCGCCCTTGCAGCTTCATGCGAGTCCTCCTCCGGTGGGCCAGCCTAGCGCGCTACGTGAGCAAGCCCACGGAGGGCACCATGGCCGAACCCGCGATCCATCGCGTGAGCGTCTACTACGAAGACACCGACCACTCGGGGCTCGTCTATCACGCGAACTACCTGAAGTACTGTGAGCGCGCGCGGGAACACCTGCTCGGGCGCCAGCGGCTGGTGGCGATGTACCGCGGCGAGGGCACGAACTTCGTGGTCTACAAGGCGGAGATGTCCTTCAAGGAAGGCGCGAGGTTCGGCGACGAGCTGGAGGTGCGCACCACGGTGGAGCTCGCGAGCGAGTACCGGCTGCTGTTCCACCAGGACATCTGGCGTGAGGGCGGTGCCCAGCCGCTTGTGAAGTGCGTGATCCACCTGGTCGCGGTGAGCCGGGAGGGCGCGCTCGAGCGGCTCCCCGACGACGTGATCGCCCTCAGCAACGAGGGAGCCTGACATGGTCGTGCGCATCCCCCGGCGGTTCCGGGGCCCCTCCCACTCGGGCAACGGCGGCGTGAGCAGCGGCCTCGTCGCGGAAACGCTCCAGCAGCTCCTGAAGGTCGAGGGCCCGGTGGAGGTCACGCTTCGGGCGCCGCCGCCGCTCGACACCGACCTGACGGTCACCGCGGTGGCCGGGGGCGTGGAGGTGCACCACGGCGAGCAGCTGGTCGCGACAGCGCAGCCCACGGAGCTGGCGCTTCAGGCCCCTCCGCCGGTGACGGTGGCGGAGGCGGCCGACGCCCGGACGCGGTACCGCGCGAAGGATCGGCACCCGCTGCCGGAGTGCTTCGTGTGCGGCATCGCGCGTCCGCTCCTGAGCCAGGATCCGGCGGATCCGGAGGGGTCGCTGGGCATCCACCCGGGCCCGGTGGCGGGCGCCCGGACCCCGCCGGTGTTCGCGAGCCCGTGGACGCCCCCCGGAGCGGTGGCGGATGCGGACGGCCGGGTGCGCCCGGAGGTGCTGTGGGGGGCGCTGGACTGCCCGTCGTTCTACGGCCTCGGGCTCGACGCCCCGTTCTCGCTGCTGGGCCGCCTCGCGGTGCGCCTCGCGCGGCGGCCGCGGGCAGGCGAGCGGCTGGTGGTCCTGGGCTTCGCCCGGAAGCCGGCGGAGGGCCGCAAGCAGTACAGCGGCGCGGCGCTGTACGCGGGCGAGGAGCTGCTGGGGGTCAGCCGCGCGGTCTGGATCGAGGTCGTTCCGTCCAGGAGCCCCACAGGCTCCTAGCTCGGTTCTTCGACCGTCACCGGACCCACCCAGCGAGGCGGCGGCACCGCCGGGCGCGCCCGCATCAGCGCGAAGCCCCAGGCGAGCAGCGCCAGGAGCCCGAGTGCCGATGCGGCGGCCAGCCGCAGCCGCTCCGCCGGCACCGGCACCCGACCGTCGAGCAACGGCACCGCGACCGCGGCCACCGCCGCGCCGCCGATCACCAGCCCCACGAGGGCCGGCCGACCCACTCCTCGACGCCCCCCCCGGGCCCACGCCGCGCTCGCGATCCCGAGCGACAGCCCGAGCCCGCCCACCACCTCGAGCGCTGGCTGAGGGAGCCCGAGCACCAGCGCCATCCCCGCCAGCCCCACCGTTGCCGGCCCGAGGTCCCGCCACCGCGCGAGAATCAGCTGCAGCAACGCCACCCCTACGGCAAGCCCGGTCAGCAGCAGGGGCGGCGGGATCGGCGACGACAGCGGCGGCACGCGCTCTCCAGTGCGGGTGGTCCGTGAACGGGGTACAGAGCCGCCTTCTTTACCGCAACCGCGGTTCGCACACTACGTGGCACGCCGATCGTTCCGGGAGTCCGACCATGGGCAGCGAGACCCGCGTCCAGCACATCGAATCCTTCCATGCCCACCCTGACACCTACAAGCACTGGAAGCTGTCGATCGACGGGCCGGTCGCCACCCTCACGCTCGACGTGAAGGAAGAGAACGGCCTGCGGCCCGACGACTACCTCCTCAAGCAGAACAGCTACGACCTGGGGGTGGACATCGAGCTGGCCGACGCGGTCGAGCGTCTGCGGTTCGAGCACCCCGAGGTGCGCACGCTCGTGTTCGACTCCTCCCAGCCCAAGGTGTTCTGCGCCGGCGCCAACATCCGCATGCTCGCCACGAGCACCCACGGCTTCAAGGTCAACTTCTGCCGATTCACGAACGAGACGCGGTGCTCGCTCGAGGATGCCTCGGAGCACAGCGGGCTTCGCAGCATCGCCGCGCTCAACGGCACCGCGGCCGGCGGCGGCTACGAGCTCGCGCTCGCCTGCGACGAGATCTACCTGATCGACGACGGCTCCTCGGCCGTGTCGCTGCCCGAGGTCCCCCTGCTGGGCGTGCTCCCGGGCACCGGGGGGCTCACGCGCCTGGTCGACAAGCGGAAGGTCCGCCGCGACGTGGCGGATCTGTTCTGCACCAAGGCGGAGGGCTTCCGCACCCGCGACGCGGAGCGCATGGCCCTGATCGACGGCGGCTTCCCGCGCTCGAAGTGGGAGGAGGGCATCGCCGCGCGCGCGCAGGAGCTGGCCAACCGCCCGCCCGACGCCACCGAGGGGATCGCGCTCACCGAGATCACCAGCGAGCTGTCGGAAGACGGGCGCACCCGCACCTACGCCCACGTCACCCTCGAGCTCGACGAGGACCACCGCGTGGCCGCGATCACCGTGCGCGCGCCGCAAGCCGGCAGCGCGCCGAGCTCGCCCGCCGACCTGCGCGCCCAGGGGGCCGACGCCTGGGTGATGCGCGCGTTCCGCGAGCTCGACGACGCGCTGCTGCGCCTGCGGTTCAACCACGACACGGTCGGAACCCTCCTGCTCTACACGAGGGGAGAGGCCGCTCAGGTGCTCGAGCACGACGCAGTGCTCTTCGCGAACCAAGACGACTGGCTGTCGCGCGAGATCCGCCTGCTCCAGGCCCGCGTGTTCCGCCGGCTCGACAACACCGCGCGGTCGATGTTCGCGATCATCGACGAGGGGAGCTGCTATGCGGGCGCCCTGCTCGAGATCGCGCTGGCCGCCGACCGCAGCTACATGCTCGAGGACGAGGATGGCGCTGTCACGATCCGCGTGACCGAGGCGTCCAGCGGACACTACCCGATGTCCACGGGCCTCTCCCGGCTCCAGGCCCGGTTCATGCGCGATCCCTCGCAGGTCCACGTAGCGCTCGAGCAGGCCGGGCCCCTGACCGCCCCCCAGGCATTCGACCTGGGGCTCGTCACCCTCGCCCCCGACGACATCGACTGGGAAGACGAGATCCGCATCGCCGTGGAGGAGCGCGCGAGCCTGTCCCCCGACGCGCTGACCGGGATGGAGCAGAACCTGCGCTTCGTCGGCGCGGAGACCTGCGACTCGAAGATCTTCGGCCGCCTGTCGGCGTGGCAGAACTGGATCTTCCAGCGGCCCAACGCGGTGGGCGAAGAAGGCGCACTCACCCTTTACGGGCACCCCACCCGCCCCGCCTTCGACTGGCGCCGCACGTAGCCCGCCCGACACGTCGCGCCATCGGCAGCCGGTGCAGTCGAAGCCGGGGGCGAGTGTTACGCCCGTCCTCTTCCGACCAGACCACAGAGGGAGGACTGACGTGTCCGGCATCAACTACAGCGAACGCATCCCGAACAACGTCGAGCTGTCGTCGGACCGTCGGCTCCAGCGCGCGCTCGAGAAGTGGCAGCCCGCCTACCTCGACTGGTGGCAGTCGATGGGCCCCGACGGCTGGCAGGCGAAGGACGTGTACCTCCGCACCGCGGTGAGCGTGGACAAGGGCGGCTGGGCGCACTTCGACCACGTGAAGATGCCGGACTACCGCTGGGGCATCTTCCTCGCCGACCGCGAGGAAGACCGCAAGATCCACTTCGGCGACCACATGGGCGAGGACGCCTGGCAGGAGGTCCCGGGCGAGTACCGGAACATGCTCCGCCGGATCATCGTCACGCAGGGCGACACCGAGCCCGCGAGCGTCGAGCAGCAGCGTCGGCTCGGGCAGACCGCCCCCTCGCTGTACGACCTGCGGAACCTGTTCCAGGTCAACGTGGAGGAAGGCCGGCACCTGTGGGCCATGGTCTACCTGCTGCACGGCTACTTCGGCCGCGATGGCCGCGACGAGGCAGAGGAGCTCCTCGCGCGTCGCGCCGGCGACGACGACAAGCCGCGCATCCTCGACGCGTTCAACCAGCCCTGCAACGACTGGCTGACCTTCTTCTGCTTCACCACGTTCACCGACCGCGACGGCAAGTACCAGCTGGGTGCCCTCGCGGAGTCCGGGTTCGACCCGCTGGCGCGGACCTGCCGGTTCATGCTCACCGAAGAGGCCCATCACCTCTTCGTCGGGCAGACCGGGGTGGAGCGCGTGATCCGGCGCGCGGTGGAGCTCGCCCGGCAGGACCCCAACGGCGACGTGCGGGCCCAGGGCGGGGTCGACCTCGACACCATCCAGAAGTTCGTGAACCACTGGTTCAGCTACAGCCTCGACCTGTTCGGCTCCGAGGTCTCCAGCAACGCAGCGGACTTCTTCGCCAGTGGCCTCAAGGGTCGCTTCAAGGAAGACAAGTACGACGAGCACTCCGCGCTCGGCCAGGTCATGACCATTCCCCACATCCGCGACGGTGGCCTCGAGGACGTCGAGGTCGACCTGCGCAACGCGATGAACGAGGTCCTGCGCAACGAGTACGTGGAGGACTGCGAGAAGGTGGTCGAGAAGTGGAACCGCGCGCTGGCCGACGAGGGCGAGGAGCAGTTCCGCATCCGGCTGCCCTCCACGCGGTTCCACCGGCGCCAGGGGATCTACTCCGAAGGCCACTTCGACCTGCAGGGCCACCCGATCTCCGAGGACCAGTTCGAGGCGAACCGCACGACCTGGCTGCCGACCGAGGAAGACCGGGCCTACGTGGAGTCGCTCATGACCCCGGTGTACGAGCCCGGCCAGATGGCGAACTGGATCGCGGCGCCGCGGAAGGGCATCAACGGCCAGCCGCTCGACTACGAGTACGTCCGGCTGTAAGAGGGCGGGAGCGCCCGACCCTCCCCCCTCGGGCGGCGGAGTGCTCCCCATGCGCTGGCTCGTCCTCCCGCTCCTGGTCGCCGCGTGCAGCGGCGCCGACGACACGCCCGTTGACGACGACGGGGACTCGCCCACCGGCGACTCGGGGTTCTCGTTCCCCACCACCCAGCCTCCCGACCCCTGCGACGAGCTGACCGGGCCGGTCGCGGTGGCCGGGGACCTGAACGAGAACACGGAGTGGACGTGCACGAATGTGCCCTACGTGCTGTCGGGCGTCGTCCGCGTCCGGTCCGGTGCCCGGCTCACCATCGGGCCCGGCGTGGAAGTGCAGCTCGACGCAGGGGCGCACCTCGAGGTGGGCGTCGCCTCCAACGGGGGCAGCCTCGTGGCCGACGGCACCGCCGAGCCCATCGTGTTCACCTCGAGCCTGTCGGCCCCCGCCCAGGGCGCCCACGGCGGCATCCTCGTGGGCGAGAACGCGGGCCAGGCGATCCTGCGCAACGTGACCATCGAGTTCGGCGGCGCCAAGGTGGCCACGCCCACCGGGCCGGTGAGTGCGAACCTCGCGGTGGCGAGCACGGCGGAGATCACCGGGTCGCGCTTCACCGACAGCGCCGGCTACGGCGTGCAGTTCACCGAGCGGGGGCGGCCCTCGCCGTTCCGCGACAACACCTTCGCGCGCATCGGCCTGCAGCCGGTCATCCTCCCCGTGGACCAGGTGGCGGCGCTATCCGGTCCCAACCTGATCGAGCCCACCCAGGTCATCGCCGTCACGTCGGGCACGCTCGCGCGTGATGCTACCTGGGCCGACGTCGGGGCGCCGTACCTGCTCGACACGGTTCGGGTGGAGGGCACCGACGAGCCACTGCTCACGCTCGAGGCGGGCACCCGGCTGCGGTTTCGCACCGGCGGAGCGCTCGCCGTCGGCATCGACGGGCCCGGAGGCCTCTCTGTGGAGGGCACGGGGGCCGCGCCGGTCACCTTCGGGTCCGCCGCCGCGGACCCGAAGCCCGGAGACTGG
>CAYMSU010000249.1:0-9406 GCA_964393165.1 uncultured Enterobacteriaceae bacterium | reverse complement strand
CGTTGACCTCGTCGCCGTCGGTGAGTCCGTCGTCGTCGGAGTCGGGGTCGAGGGGGTCGGTCTCGTGGTCGTTGACCTCATCGCCGTCGGTAAGTCCGTCGTCGTCGGTGTCGGGGTCGAGGGGATCCGTCTTGTGGTCGTTGACCTCGTCGCCGTCGGTGAGCCCGTCGTCGTCGGAGTCGGGGTCGAGCGGATCGGTCTTCGTGTCGCCGACCTCGGTGCCGTCGTCGAGCCCGTCGTCATCCGTGTCGGGATCGTTGGGATCGGTCTTGGTGTCGTTGACCTCGGTGCCGTCGTCGAGCCCGTCGTCGTCGGAGTCGGGATCGTTGGGATCGGTCTTGGTGTCGTTGACCTCGGTGCCGTCGGTGAGCCCGTCGTCGTCGGAGTCAGGATCGAGGGGGTCGGTCTTCGTGTCGTTGACCTCGGTGCCGTCGGACAGGCCATCGTCGTCGGAGTCGGGGTCGAGGGGGTCCGTGCCCGCGTCGATCTCGTCGCTGTCGGACAGGCCATCGTCGTCGGAGTCGGGGTCGAGGGGGTCGGTGCCCGCGTCGACCTCGTCGCCGTCGTTGACGCCGTCGTCGTCGGTGTCCGGGTCGAGGGGGTCGGTGCCCTCGGTGTTCTCTTCCCCGTCGGTCAGGCCGTCGTCGTCGGAGTCGGGGTCGAGTGGATCGGTGCCCGCGTCGACCTCGTCGCCGTCGTTGACGCCGTCGTCGTCGGTGTCCGGGTCGAGGGGGTCCGTGCCCTCGGTGTTCTCCTCGCCGTCGGTCAGGCCGTCGTCGTCGGTGTCCGGATCGTTCGGATCGGTGCCCCCGATCACGACCTCCTCGCCGTCCTCCACGCCGTCGTCGTCGGAGTCGGGGTCGTTCGGGTCGGTGCCCTCGGTGATCTCGTCTCCGTCGTCGAGGCCGTCGTCGTCAGTGTCCGGGTCGAGGGGGTCGGTGCCCTCCGTGTTCTCGTCTCCGTCGTCGAGGCCGTCGTCGTCGGAGTCGGGGTCGAGCGGGTCCGTCCCGTCGTCGACCTCGTCGCCGTCGTTGACGCCGTCGTCGTCGGAGTCGGGATCGTTGGGGTCGGTCCCCAGCTCCTCCTCCACGTCGTCGTCGAGGCCGTCACCGTCGCTGTCGCCGATCACGAAGTCGCAGTCGTACCCCGGATCCGGGATCGCGGAGAGGAGGGCCAGGCCGCCGGTGCCCGGCTCGCCGTCGTTGCCCGCGAGCCCGAGGCCCACGCCCCCGCCGGCGCCGCCGAGGACCGACGCGCTTGCCCCGGTGCTGCCGGAGACGTAGACGATGCCTCCGC
Organism: uncultured Enterobacteriaceae bacterium; assembly: GCA_964393165.1. Classification (GTDB taxonomy): domain Bacteria; phylum Myxococcota_A; class UBA796; order UBA796; genus DRPG01. The sequence goes on along the minus strand of CAYMSU010000249.1, from coordinate 8,110 downwards.
CGCCGCCGCCCCCGCCGCCGTCGTGCTTCTCGTCGGACGCGTGGCCGTCGCCCCCCAGCGCCTCGAGGGCGAGCGCGGTGAGGTCGGCGCTGTCCGTCAGGACCACGAGGGTGCCGCCGGCCCCTCCGCCGCCGCCGCCCTCCTGGTTCGAGATCTCGCCGCCGCTGCCGTTCGCGTACAGCCCGCTCGGGCCCGTGGGGACGAGCACGTCTGCGGCCCGCAGCCAGACGAGGCCGCCGCCGGTACCCCCGGCCGCCCACTCGGGGTCGGGGATGGGGTCGTCGCCGCTGGTGCCGCCGCCCCCGCCGCCGAAGAACAGCCGGCTCGCGTCGAGGTCGAAGTACCCGGGCCCGTCGACGGGTGCGCCCCCGAGGCCCCGGTAGGGGCCGGTCTGGTCGGTCTTGCCGCCGATGCCGCCCGCCCCGGCGTGGGCGCCGCCGCCGCCGCCGCCGTCGTAGGAGCTGTAGCCGTTGCCGCCGCCGTTGGCGGGCGCTCCGGGGCCGTCGTCGTCGGGCACGGGGTAGCCCGACGCCCCCTGGTCGACGAAGACGTCGCCCAGCGCATCGTAGAGGAGCGCCGGCGAGCCCGCGATGCCCTCGCCCTTGTAGCCGGGCCACCCCGCCGTGCCGTAGTCCTTGTTGGCCGGGCTGTCGGCCTGGCCGCCGCGGAACCCGCGGACGCTCGCGTCGAGGCTCCCGCCGGTGAGCGTGATCGCCTCGGCGACGTCGAGCGCGACGACCCCGCCGGTCTGCCCGTCCCAGGGCTCCGCGACGACGTCGGCGGAGGTGACGGAGACGGTGTCGTAGGACGGGATCCGCACCGCCTGCCAGGAGCGGAACCCGGTGTCGTCGTCGACCGTGCGGCTGTTCACGTAGGTGTGCTCGAGGCCCCCGTCGATGCCGCCGCCGTAGATCGGCACGACCCCGTTCACGACGGCCCCCGCGACGACGACGACCTCGAACTGCCCCGCGAGGAGGTTCTGGTTGAGGTGACCGGCGCGGTCGTTGTCGGTGGCGGGCGCGTCGGGGGTGCCGTCGCCGTAGCTGTCGTCGACGGCGAGCGCGGGGCCGGCGTCGATGTCGACGCCTTGCACCTGCAGCACGAGCAGGCGATCGCCCACCGACAGCGGGGTGGCGTCGCCCCGGACGGTGCCGAGGGACAGCGAGCGGCTGCCCGCCGACGCCGTCGTCTCGTCGGTCGCGGGCGGGTAGTAGCCGTTCACCACCGTCTCGGCGGTCACGACGAGGTCCCCGTCGGCGCCGGTGGAGCACAGCGACACGATCCCTGCGTCGAACGTGCAGCTGTCGGTGCACCCGTCGCCGGTGAGCAGGTTGCCATCGTCACACTGCTCGCCGAGGTCGAGCACGCCGTCGCCGCAGACCCCGGGCGGGAGCTGGGCGAGTACCGGGGACGACCAGGAGAGAGCGGCGAGGAGCAGGCACGCGCGCATGGGAGAACTCCGACCGCGCACCGAGGCCGCAGGGGCGGGCGGCGCGGACGCGCACTCTAGAACGTTTCGGGGGTCGTGGGAACGAAGCCCCGCGAGCACGGGACCCCCTGGTGCAGGCCCCCGATCGCGGGCCGGGCGGCGGCCCGCGACCGAGGGACGTCCTCCCCGAGGAACGGATCCCGGTGGGTCGCGGACCGGCATGGTAAGCCGTAGAGTGGTCAACGAGGGGCGAGGAGTCTCCATGAGCGGCATTCGAGCGGGGCTGGGGCTGGTGGTGCTGGGGTGCACCGGCGGGGACCCTCGGAACGTGCGTGCGCCCCTCGATCTCGCCCCGAACGAGGACACCTTCCCGGAGGAAGACCCGTACTTCCCGGCGCGTCAGATCTTCTTCTCGGCGGAGCTCGGCTACGACGGGGTGGGCGTGGTCGCGGCGGATGTCGACGGCAACGCCAACCCCTCCGCGGTGATGATCACCCTGGCCACGAGGGACTGGGACGGCACGGGCTCGGACCTCGAGAACTACTGCGTCATCGCGCTACCGCTCGAGAACGCGGTGCCGCGCGACGTCTCGAAGGTCGGGGAGGAGCTGGACCTGCGGAGCGCGCGGGAGCTGTGGTTCGGGTTCACCTGGGATCCGCTCGCGGATCCGCTGCTGACCACGTGCAACACGCCCGGCTACGAGCTCGACCCGGCGCTGTGGGGAGGCGATGCGGTGTCGCGGCTGACCTCGGGGGTCGAGCACTTCGTCGCGATCGGGCAGCAGACGAGGACGGTGCAGGACTTCCTGAAGGCGAACGCCCCGGATCTGGACCTCGTGGGCGGGGCCCTGGGGTTGCCGCCGGGCTTCATGGTCAACGGCCGCGAGCCGCTGCGGATCGACGATGCGTACGCCTTTGCCTACCGCATGGACCAGGACGAGAACGTGCTGGTGGAGGAGGGGGGGTTGGCGCAGATCCCGTCCGCGGAGCTGGCCGACGATCCGTTCCAGCCTGCGTTCTACTCGGTCTCCTCGTTGGTGTTCTGGGAGATCTGAGCGCGGCCGCCCGTCGCCAGGGGCCTACGGGGCGGCGCGCCGGGGCTGGCCGGGGTCGGGCGACCAGCTGAGCGAGGTGTGCCAGGCGTTGGTCACCGGCGCGCCGGCGGCGAGGCTCGACGTGCGCCCCACCCGGAGCAGCAGCGTGGACGGCATCCAGCGGAACCAGCCCGCCTTTCCGGCGCGGAAGCCGAGGCCCCCGGGGCTCACGCCGAGCCCGAGCCCGGGCTCGAGGCCACGCCCGGGGGAGGGGCCGAGGTAGCCCTCGGCGACGAGGGGCCCGATGAAGGTCTCGAGCGACCGGGACAGTCGGATCGGGACGGCGATGCGGATCGGCGCGCGCAGGAGCAGCTGGGTGCGGGCGCCGCCGCTGGCGACGTCGTCGAGGAACGGCGGCACCCCCGACTGCACGCCGAGCCCCACGCTCACCTCGCCGTGGAGGCCCGGCAGCGATCCGGTGGCCAGCCGCAGGCTCGCGTCGACGAAGGTGTCGAAGCGCTGGGTGGGCACCAGCGGGCCGGACTCGACGTCGCCGGAGCCGGGATCGGAGTACCCGGCCAGGCCGAAGCCGGTGGTCACCACGAGCAGGTTCTGCTTGCGGGGGGTCCACACGTCGATCGGCTCGAAGGGGTGGACCCCGAGCAGCGTGGACTCCGGCGGGAGCACCACGTCCTCGTCGCGGGTCGTGCGGTTGCGGAGCACGAGGTGGCCGCCCTGATCGCCAGCCTGGGGGAGCGGCCCGTACAGCGGCCGCTGAGCCCCCCGGGTGACCGCCGCGACTTGCTTCGACAGGGGGCTGAACAGCCGGAGCGGTGCAACCAACGGGGCCGCGGCCTCGGAGAGTTCCTGGTGCAGGTAGTAGGCGAACACGCTCGTGTTCTCGTTGAGGAACTCGTCGACGACGGGCTCGTCGGCCCCGGAGGTGAGCACCCAGCGGCTCCGTGGCACGGCGTCGCCGAGCGGGGGCGTCGGCGCGGCCGACAGGATGTTCCCCGCGTAGCAGGAGTCCGCGATCAGCAGCATGTGATCGGCGGGCACCTCTGCCATGAGGGAGGTCACCTCGGCGGTGTCGACGTAGGTGGAGACGTCGCCGTCGGTCGCGTCGACGGGAAGCCACAGCGCCCGGCCGTCGTCGGTCCGCACCCCGTGCCCGGCGTAGTAGATCACGATGCCCTCGCACGGGCGGGCGGTTCGCACGAGCTCGCCCACCGCCCCGAGCAGCTGGCTGCGGGTGGGGTTGCCGACGATCTCGGTGTCGAAGCCGTACTGGTTGCGCAGCACGAAGGCGATCCGCCGGGCGTCCTCGAGCGGCGTCTTCAGGCTCCCGATGCGGGCGTCGGCGTACTCCTGTGCGGCGAAGAACACGGCCCGGTAGCCACACACGGCCCTGGCGGCGCGGTCGAGTGCGGCCAGGGGGCTGTCGGAGGCCCCCTCGGGGCCCACGACGCGGGTGGAGCGGGTCTCCGCGGGGACCTCGCCCGATCCGCCGGACGGGAGGCGCCCTCCCTTGGCACACGCGGTCAGGGCCAGCGCGAGCCAGCACCACCATCGCGGATCGCCCATGGGCACGCCCCTCCTGCCGGCGAGCCTAGCATCCTCGGATGCTGGTAAGGTTGCGAGGACCGGAGGGATGCAGTGATCCGCACAGCGAGCCTGCTCGCGGCCCTGGGAGCCCTCGGCGGGTGCTCCCTCACCCGGCGCCCCGTGCGCGTGGTCGACACGCACTACCGGCCCGCCCAGCAGGTGGGTCCGTACACCCATCCCCGCGTAGCGCTCCCGCTCCCCGAGGAGGGCGAGGCCCGGGTGGTCGTGCAGGTGCTCGAGGAGCCCGAGGCGTCGGTCGCGGTCGTGCGCACGGACGGTACCGCCACCCTGCTGTGCAGCCACAACCCGTGCAGCTTCTCGCTCCCCGCAGGGCAGCAGTCCCTCGAGATCTTCCCGCCCATCGACGAGACGGGGGCCCGCGTGGCGGATCGGATCGATCTGCGTGTGGTCGCGGGCGAGGATCTGCTGGTCACCCACCGCGCGTCGCAGGTCGAGGAGACCGCGACCGGCGAGTGGGACTGGACGATGCGCGCCGTCGGGATGTTCGTCGAGTTCTTCGGCTGGCCGTTCCTGACCTACGCGGTGGTCAACGACGTGGCCACGGGGCCGGTGTTCCGAGGGCCGGAGTGGTCGCCCTCCCGGCAGCGCGCAATCACCTGGGGGATCGGGGCGGCGGGCGCCGTCGTCGGCATCGTCGGGTACTCGCTCGGGCGCCCGCAGCGGGTCCGTCGCACGCTCGCGCCGGGGGCCACGGAGGTCGTGCGCCACCGACCGGAGCTCACGGAGTGAGCCCGCTCCTGCTGCTCGCGGGGTGCGCGGCCCGTCACGACGTTCACGTCGAGGCGGTGTTCGCGCCGGCGCCGCCCCTCGAGCTCGCTCCGCCGGCGCTGGTGCTGCCGCGCCAGGTCGACGGCGCCGCGACGGTGGTCAGCGCGGTCGAGGGGATGCCGGCGCGCGTGTACGTGGGCGGCACGCTCGGCTGCGCCGAGACGCCCTGCGCCCTGGCGGTTCCCGAGGGGCCGCAGGTGCTGGTGCTCGAGCGACCCGACGACGACGCGGAGGACGATCTCACGGTTCCGGGCGACCAGATCACGCTGGACGTCGTTCGCGGAGAGCGCCTGTTCGTGGCCCATCGCATGAGCGAGCGAACGACGAGCGAGCTCCGGTCGACCCAGCCGTATCCGCCCGGGGCCCGGGTGGCGGGCGGGTTCCTCGCGAGCTTCGCCGCGGCCGCGTTCGTGACCACCGCGCCGTCGTGGCTGGGCGAAGACCCCAAGGGACCGCTCCTGGCCTCGGTCGCGCTGGTGGGGTGGGCGGGCCTGTTCACGACGGTGCTGATGGCCTGGGACCGGCCGGCCCAGACCCGGGTGTCGGTGCGCCCGGCGGCCACCACGATCCGCCGCGACCCGTACTAGAGGCGGGACCGCCCCACGGTCGGTCAAGCCGCGGGCCTGCGCGCCGACGTCCGGCCCATGCAGCTTCAGGACTCCTCCTTCGACTGGGTCAAGCGCGCGTCGCGGCTGCTCGCCGCCGGCGACGCCGCGGCCTCCGAGCGCGCGCTGCGCGACGGGCTCGCGCACGATCCGCAGCACCTCGGGGGCTGGTCCACCCTCGCGAACACCCTGACGCTGCGTCACGCCTACGACGAGGCCCTGGCCGCAGCCGATCGCGCCCTGGCGATCGACGCGCGGGCCGCCGCCGCCCACGTGTGCCGTGCACGCGCCCTGCGCGGTGTCGGCCGCCTGGCGGAGGCGGTCGCGCACTTCCGCCGGGCGTGCGGCGACGTCGCCGCCCCGCAGGCTCACCACGCGCACGCGCTGATGGGCCTCGGCGAGGCGCTCGACGCGGCCGGGGACTACGACGAGGCGTGGGCGGCCATCGATCGGGGCCAGGCGATCCGGCGCGCGCTCCCCGGCACCCGCCGCCTGGACGCGACCTGGTTGCCCCGCCAGATCGAGGCCTACACGCGGTGGGTGGCGCAGCGCCGGGGGGCGCCGCCGATCCCTTGGACGGAGTCGGCGCCCGTGCCCGCCTTCCTCGTGGGGGTGCCCCGCTCGGGGACCACGCTCATGGAGCAGATCCTCGTGGCCGCGGGGCTCACGAGCACCGAAGAGCGGCCGGTCCTCACGAGCGCGCTGGTGGACGTGCTGCGCCGCTTCCCCGGGATCGTCTACCCCGGCGGTCTCGACACGCTCCCCGCCGAGGTCGTCCGCGCGCTGCGCCGGCAGTTCCTCGCGCGCGCGCCGGCCGGGGGCCGCGTGCTCCACAAGCTGCCGCTGGACCTGCTCCAGCTCGGGCTGGTCGAGCGGGTGTTCCCCGGCGCGCGGGTCGTGCTCGCGGTTCGGGATCCGCGCGACACCGTGGCGAGCGGCTACTTCCAGAACCTCGTGCTCAACCCCGCGATGGTCCACTGGACGGACCTGACGCGGCTGACGCGGGCGACGGTGGATCTGCTGGCGCTCGGGCGCGCCTCCACGGCCCGCCTCGACGGGCTCGCCATCCGCGTGCAGCGCTACGAGGCGCTCACCGAGGACCCGACGGGCGAGGGGCGGGCGCTGGTCGCGCACGTCGGGGCCGCGTGGACGGAGCAGGTCGCCTCCTTCCACGAGACCGCGAAGGGGCGGGCGATCCGCACGCCGTCGACGCACGCGGTGACCGAGCCGGTGCACCGGCGGGCGCGGGCCCGCTGGCGGCGGTACGCGGACCCGCTGGAACCGTGGCTCCCCGAGCTGGAGCAGGCGGCCCGCCTCATCCCTGGGGCGACAACGTGAGGTTCTTCGCGAGCGCCTCGATGTAGGCCTCGTCGCCCACGGCGATCGCCTCGGGCTTCAGCCAGCGGAACATCGCATTGCCGAGCCAGCGCTCCTTGCGGCGGTTGAACAGATCCACCGCGAGGCGGAGCACGCCGTCGGCGACGGGCCGGAAGAGGAGCCGCCGCGCGTCCGGGCCGCCGACGTCGACGGCCTCGCGGTAGGCCTCCGCGAGGAGCAGCCACTCCCGGACCTCGTCGATGCGGGGCAGCCAGCGCTCGGCCCTGATGCGCTGGTGGAGCACCTGCGCGGAGAGCTCGACGCTGGCGAGGAGCTCCTCCCGCCGCTGCGCGTCGACCTGCTCGGCAAGCGGGCTCTCGCCGAGCTCCCCGAGCGGCAGCCTCAGACGCCTCGCGGCGTGCGCGAGGTCGTCCACCACGGCGGGGACGAGGGTGGCGGGCACCGCCCCGGCGTCGATCGCGCGGCTCCACGCGGCGGCCGCCCCCCGCAGCGCGACGGCACCCGGATCGGCGGCTTCGTGCCGGGCCGCCGCCAGCGTGGCCCGCAGCGCGGCGGTCAGCGGGTCGCCGCCGAGGTCGGCGACGGGTGATGGGGGCGGGGGCGCGGCGGCGGCCTCGAGCAGCGCTGCGGGGAGCCGCTCGTGGCGGCGCAGCCGCCGGTGGTCGCGCCGCAGCCGCTCGACGCCGACCGTGGGCTGGCCCGCGAGGTGGCCGGCCACGCCCACGAGGACCTTCACCCGCCGGTCGGGGAGCCGCTTGCCGGCCACGTCGCGGACGAGGGCGGCCCACTCCCCGTGCTCCGCGGCGTCGGCCACGAGCCACTCGACCGTGCGCACCCGCAGCAGGTCGTCGGAGCCCTTGCGGTCGAACAGCCAGGTGGCCGCGATCAGGCGGCGGGCCTCCTGGCGCTGGCCCCGCGCGGCCGCCAGCAGCCCCCACGCCCCGAGCGCGGCGGCGGTGAGCACGCGCCCTTCCTCGAGGCGGGCGGCGAGCCAGGCGGCGTCGGCCGGCTCGGGGGCGGCCTGCCGCACGAGGGCGGTCGCGGCGGTGAACCCGGCGCCGCCGACCTGGTCGAGACCCCAGGGGTACAGCGCGCAGCTCCGGGTGCCGAACCAGGCCGCGCGCACCCGACCGCGGCGCACCCACCGGCGGGTGAGCGGCCAGGGCAGCCCGGTCGTGACCATCGCTCCCAGGAGGAGGGGCAGCAGCACGCTCGCCGGCTGCTCGTCGATCAGCGCCAGCGCGAGGAGCCCGATCGCGCCCCCGCGCAGGGCGTGCACGAAGGTGACCAGGAACCAGGCGAGCGCGCCCC
>CAYMSU010000248.1:0-9418 GCA_964393165.1 uncultured Enterobacteriaceae bacterium | reverse complement strand
TTCTGGCAGCCCGGCGGCCTGGGCGATGAACCGGATTTCGAAGCCGGCGACGCACAGAACGAGGACGGATCCCGCGGCCGTTGTCCTCGACCGTGACGGTCTCGCCGTCGCGGTGCAGGGTGACCCGCACGGTGCTCGCGTGGCCGCCCATCGCCTCGTCGCACGCGTTGTCGACGATCTCCCAGAGCAGGTGGTGCAGGCCGTCGGTTCCGGTGCCCCCGATGTACATGCCGGGGCGCTTGCGCACCGCGTCGATGCCCTCGAGCACGGCGATGTCGGCCGCAGTGTAGTCCGATCCCTCGGGGCTCGGGCGCCCATCCTCCGAGCGGTTGGCCGCCACGCTCACTCCTCACCTCCGTCGGTCTCGGTCTCGGGCTCGGTCTGCGGCTCCGGCTCGGGTCCCAGCCAGATGGCGGGCTGACGGTGCCAGAGATCCAGCGTGCCCTTGCGCAGGATCGCCCGGCCGCGGTTGCCCGTGCGGGTGACCGCGAACCCCTCGGGGTTCACCACGAGCGTGCGGCCCCGCGACGTCGTGACCGCGGGGCCTGCGTCGAACGTGTCGGCCAGCTCGCAGGCCATCAGCCGGTCGTCGTCGGCCAGCTTGATGCCCGCGACCCCCTTGCCGGGGGCCTTGAGGATCGGGATCTCCGGGAGCGGCACCGCGCTGCCCCGCGCCTTGCGGGAGGCCACGCAGACGTGCTGGGCCTCGCTCGCCTGCGCGGCGGCGAAGAACACCTGGTCACCGTCGTTCAGGCGGGCGTAGCGGCGCCCTGCCCGCGTGGACACCTCGCGGTGGGACTCGAGCGGGAACCGCAGCATGCGCCCCGCGGCGGTGACCGCGAGCCCGAGCGGCGGGTCGTCCTGCAGATCGGCGTGGCGCGCGTCGTGGGAGACCACGCCGACCACCCGCTCCCCGTCGGCGAACGAGAACAGCGCCGACAGCGGCTCGCCGTAGCCGGTGGTGGCGGGCACCGCGTCGACGCGCATGGCGTACGCGCTGCCGTGGCTCGTGAACAGCGTGACCACCGACCGGGTGTTGGCCAGGAACAGCCAGCCGAGCGCATCGTGCTCGCGCAGCCGGATCCGCGCGGTGTCGGTGAACGACGACTGCCGCTTGATCCGCCCCTCGCGGGTGACCACCACGTAGGCGTCTTCGTTGACGATGTAGGCGTCTTCCGAGAACTCGAGCCGCTGCTGCGGCATGCCGATCACCGTGCGGCGGTCCTGCGCGTAGATCTTGCGGACCTCCAGGAGCTCGGAGCGGACCGCGCCCCACAGCCGCTCGTCCGACGCGAGGATCTTCTCGAGCTTCTTCGCCTCGGTGCGCTTGTCGGCCAGCTCCTCGCGGATCGCCTCCATCTCCATCCTGGCGAGCTTGTACAGGCGCAGCTCGAGGATCGCCTCGGTCTGCGCGTCGGAAAGCTCGAAGCGCGCCATCAGCTTCTCCCCCGCGTCGCGCCGGCCGTCCGACCCGCGGATGATCGAAATCGCCTCGTCGAGCGCGTCGAAGATGATCTCGAGCCCCTCCAGCAGGTGGATGCGGGCGAGCAGCTGCTCGAGGTCGTACTGGTAGCGGCGACGGACCGTCTCGAAGCGGAAGTCCAGCCAGTGCCGGAGGATCTGCGCCAGATCGAGGCGCTCGGGGGCGGCCGCGCCGCCGTCGGTGCCCGGCACGAGCGCGGTGAGGTTGACGGGCCACGTCGACTGCAGGTTCGTGCGCTTGAACAGGTAGGCCATCACGGCCTCGGCCGACGATCCCTGCTTGAGCTCGAGCACGATCCGCACGTCTTCGGTGGACTCATCGCGCACGTCGACCACCTGCGGCAGCTTCTTGGACTGCACCTCGGCGCCGATGTGCTCGACCAGCTTGGCCTTGTTCTGGCCGTACGGGATGCTGGTGAGCACGACCTTCGGGCGGCGACCGGACTCCACCTCCCACGTCGCCCGGACCATGAGCGAGCCCTTGCCGCGCTCGTAGATCCGCAGCAGCTCCTCCTTCGTGGCGAGGATCCGCCCGCCCGTGGGGAAGTCGGGCCCCTGGACGTACTCGAGGAGGTCCTGGACGCCCAGCGCGGGCTGGTCGATCATCGCGACCGCGGCGTCGATCACCTCGCCCAGGTGGTGCGGGGGCACCCGGGTGGCCATCCCGACCGCGATGCCCTCGCAGCCCATCACGAGCAGGTGGGGGAACTGGGCCGGCAGGACCGTGGGCTCGGCGGTCTGGCCGTCGAACGTGGGCCGGAAGTCCACCGTGCGCTTCTTGATCTCGGTGAGCAGCTCCTCGGCGAGCGGCCGCAGCTTGCACTCGGTGTAGCGGTAGGCCGCCGGCGGGTCGCCATCGAGCGAGCCGAAGTTGCCCTGCCCGTCGATCAGCGGGTGGAGCAGGCTGAACGGCTGCGCCATGCGCACCAGGGTGTCGTAGACCGCGCTGTCGCCGTGGGGGTGGTACTTCTTGAGGACCTCGCCGACGACGCCCGCGCACTTGCTGTAGCGGCCTCCCGGGTGCAGCGAGAGGTCGTGGTACATCGCGTAGAGGATCCGGCGCTGGACGGGCTTGAGCCCATCGCGCACGTCGGGCAGCGCCCTCGCGGTGATCACCGAGAGCGCGTACATCAGGTAGCGGTCTGCCGTGGCGCGGTGCAGCGCCACCTGCTCGACGCCGTCGGGTGCGGCCATGTCGTGTGGCTCCGGAGGGAGTGGGGCGACCGCCGGGCGGCGGTCGGCGAGGAGGAGAGACGAGCGGTCCTTCGGAGCGTAGCACGCGCCGCTGAGGTCCACCCGCTGTCGATCCCACGCGAGGCCCGCCCATTGCCGAGGTCCCCCGGGCCCTCTGGGGGTCCTCGGCAATTTCTCGGAGTTGCGCGGAGGACGCCGGTTCTGCGCGGCGCGCAGGGCCCCCGGGCCCGCGGGAACATACAGCGAGATCGAGGAGGTCACTGGTGGGACTCGACTACCGCGTCCAATGCTGCCCCGACGGGCTCATCACGGACCGGCGGCGGCACGCGAGGGTGCTGGACTGCACCATCCGCGACGGTGGGATCTGCAATGACTGGCACTTCGACCACGATCTCGTGAGCCGGACGGTCGCGGGCCTCGCGCAGGCCGGCGTCGACATCATGGAGATCGGCTACCAGACGTCGCCTGGGCTCTTCGCGCAGGGCCAGCCGTTCGCCGGCGTGGGGCCTTGGCGGGCGTGCCGGGAGGACGATCTCGTCCAGGTCGCGGGCGCCAAGGGCGAACGGCTCAAGCTGTCGTGCATGGTCGATGTGGGTCGCATCGTCGCCGACGACCTGCGCCCCGCGTCCGACAGCGTGGTCGACGTGATCCGGGTGGCCTGCTACGGCAACCAGATCGACGAGGCGCTGTCCATCTGCGACCGTGCGCTCGAGCTCGGCTACGAGGTGCACTGCAACGTGATGGCAGTCACCCGCAACACGCCGCAGGAGGTCGATGCGTTCCTCGAGCGGCTGCGCACCAGCGACGTGGGCACGGTCTCCGTGGTCGACAGCTTCGGAGCGCTGTATCCGCACCAGGTCCGCTACCTGCTGCGCAAGTACAAGAACTGGCTGCGGCCCGACCAGCGGGTGGGCGTGCACCTGCACAACAACCAGCAGACGGCCTTCGCCAACGCGATCGCGTCGATCGACGAGGGGGCGGACCTCGTGGATGCCTCGATCTTCGGCATGGGCCGGGGGGCTGGGAACGTGCCTCTCGAGTTGCTGCTGATGTACCTGGACGCGCCTCGGTTCGACGTCGAGCCGGTGCTCGATCTGGCCGACGAGTTCATGGCGCTGCGGGAGTCCCTGCGGTGGGGCTACGAGGTGCCCTACGCGATTACCGGGTGGCTCAACCAGCATCCGCGGGCGGCGATCGAGCGGATGCGGGCGGAGGCGCCGGAGAGTCATGCGTTCTGGGGTACGCTCACCCGGGACCGGCCCGTTCCGCGGCATCACCGGGCGCGGCCGGAGGAGACTTCCTGATGACTGCGCGCTATGCGCCCGAGATCGAGCTGTTGTGGCCGAACGTGCCGCTGTACGTGCTGCAGGGGGAGCGTCCCGGTCCCACCGCGCTCGTGCAGGCGGGCATCCACGGCGACGAGATCGCCGGGGTGCATGCGCTGCAGGAGCTGCTGGAGGACGGGGCGCTGTGGCCGGTGGCGGGTCGGCTGCTGGTGGTGCCGGTGATGAACCCGCCGGCCTATCGGGCGCGCGAGCGAGCGGCGCCGGGGGGCCTCGATCTGAACCGTCAGTTCCCCGGGGATCCGGAGGCGGAGCGCTACGAGCCTCGCCTGGCCCGTGTGTTCATGCAGTTGATCGAGCAGGAGCGGCCTGCGCTGGTCGCCACGCTGCACGAGAGCCAGAAGCGCTACGATCCGGCGGTCACTCCGTCCTTCGGGCAGACCCTGGTCTACGGGGTCGAGCCCTGTCCACGGCTGCTGTCGCGGGTGGTCGATCAGCTGAACGCGGCGCTCGACGCGGAGGAGGAGCGCTGGAGCACGCTGTACTACCCGGTGGCCACGAGCTCCACGGAGGTGATCGTCGACCGCATCGGGTGTGTGGGCACCTGCGTGGAGACGTGGATGGGGTTCGACGAGGCGCGTCGGGTGGAGATGCATCAGGAGGTGGTGCGCCGGCTCCTGCGGGGCCTGGGCATGCTGTAGGGAGAAGACAGGAGTGGCGCTGCGCCTGGCGCTCGGCCCGCGCTTCGCGACGGTCCGAGGGCGGCCGGGGGAGCGCCGCCTGGCGGGGGCCGCCCCTCTGCCGCGCTGGCGGGGGCGGGCGACCGTGGTGGGTCGCGAATACGGGGTTGCTGGAGGTCCCGTGTTCGACCAGGCGTTGGCGCAGCTGCTGGCGGGCATCGATCCGGTGGCGCACGGCTCGGCGGTGGCCATGCTGCGGCGGTGTCGGCCGGTGGCCGACCTCGACGCGGTGCCCGGATCCGCCCACAACGCGCTCGCGCACCTCGCGCGGGAGCCCGCCCGCGACGGGCGGCCCTGCCGGCCGCGGCGGATCGCGTGCCGCCCGGCCGTGCGCGAGCACCTCGCGCCCTTCGCCATGAGCATCGGGGCCCGCCTCGAGGTCTCCCGGCGCCTGCCCGCGCTCGACCGGGAGCTCCAGAGCCTGTTGGCCGCGCTCGGCGCCGCCGAGCCCGGCCCCGAGCACGAGGTCCGCGTGCTCCCCCACGCACCCAGCCCGTGGGGGCCCGTCGCCCGGGAGCTCGTCGAGCAGGCCCCGTGGACCGTGCTGCACGACGGGGTGGGGTTCCACTTCGCGCCCGGGGACCAAGCGGCTCGCGAGCGCCGGATCGTCGCGGGCGATCCCCCGGAGCAGGTGGCCGATCAGCAGCCCCAGCTCCTCCCGTCGCGCGGTCAGCGGAGGAAGCTCGATCCGCAGCTGCAGCCGGGCGCGCAGGTCGTGCTTCAGCGCGTCCAGGGGCCGGTTCGTGGCGCCGACCACCCGCACGTCGGCGTGGCGCGCGCGCGCCTCGCCGAGCCGGGTGTACTCGCCGCTGTCGAGCACGCGGAGCAAGCGCGCCTGGGTGTCCTCCGGGAGCTCCCCCAGCTCGTCCAGGAACAACACCCCGCCCGCCGCCTCGCCCACCAGCCCGGGGCGCTCCGGCATGCCCGGGTTCGGGTACCCCCGGAGGTTCCCGAACAACTCCGCGTCGGCCAGCGTGGGCGGGATCGTCGCGGCGCTCCGCGAAACGAACGGGCCCGCCGAGCGCGCCGAGCGCGCGTAGAGCGCCCGCGCCACCAGCTCCTTGCCCGACCCGCTGGGCCCCTGCGGGCGCTCCTCCTCCGGCGGCAGCGCGCCTGCCGGGGCTTGCGTGGTCGGCAGGTCGGCCACCCCCGCTACTGCAGCGTGAGCTGCGGGCGGAGCTCGACCACCGCCTCCACCGGGCACGACTCCTGGCGCGACACGATCAGGCTCGGGCCGGCGGCCGACACGCGCAGGTACCGGTTGCGGCAGGGCAGGATCTCAAGGCTGTCGGTGCCCTCCTCCCACTGGACCTGCTGGGGGCCGTCGCCCACGTTGGCGGTGCCCGCGAACGACACCACGCCGTAGGTGCCGATGCCGAGCGGCGCAGCATCGCCCGAGCCGAGGACGATCTGGACGGGCGCGCCCCCGCCCGGAGGCGCCAGCGTCAGCGCGCTCTGCACGAGCTCCGGGCAGGCGACCACGTTCGACTGCGGCGGACACGCCACCTGCACCGCGACTGGAGAGAACACGGCGCTCACGGGCGTCTCCTCGCTCGCGACGACGGCCTCGCCGGGCGCGCTCCGCGCCACCGTGAGGGTGTGACTTCCCCGGCTGACGGAGAACCGGCCGCTGCCGCCGGCGGCCACGACGCCCACGTCCTCGCCGCCGACTCGCACCGTCACCTCGTCGGGCGTGCCGTTGGTGACCGACAGGGTGGTCGTGCAGCCGGTGCACCCGAGTACCGCGATCCAGCGCATATTCCCTCCTCGGTGGAGCCTACTACACGGCGGGCCCGGGGAGCGCGCGCCGCAGGCGCTGGGCGAGCTCCGCGGGAGGGCCGACCTCGAGCCGCGCGGCGATCTGCCGGGCGGCGGCGCGCGCCTCGGAGGCCTCCGCGGCGTGCCCCGCCGCAGACGCGATCACCGCCTGTGCCCACCGGAGCAGTGCCCGCGACACCGGGTGGTGCGCGCCGGTGGCCAGGGCCTCGTCGGCGGCCGCCCGCGCGGCCGACCAGGCGCCCTCGTCGACGTGGTGGAGCGCCCGCGCCACGTGCACGACCATCGCACCCTCGGGATCGCCCACCTGCGTGAACGTGGCGAGCGCCGCCTCCTGGTGCGCCTGCGCGCCCGCGACGTCGCCTTCCTGCAGGGCCACGGCGGCCCGCTCGACGTCGATGCGCGCCTGCAGGGAGGGCGGGCCCCGGAGCGCGGCCGCCTCGTCGAGCCGGGCGTGCGCCTCGGCGAGCTGGCCCTCGAGCCGAGACCGCCGGGCGAGCAGCACGAGGGCGCTGGCCTCGCCCTGGCGGTAGCCCACCTCCGCCAGCCTCGCCCGGGACGCCCGCAGGTGCAGCCTCGCGGCCTCGAGGTCTCCCCGATCGAGCGCGATCTCCCCCTCGAGGTTGCCGACGAGCCCCTCGAGGCTGCCGTCCTGCGTCTTCTGCGCGAGGGCCCGGGCCTCCGCGAGGTGCGTCGCGGCCTGCCGGGGCTGCCCGGACAGGTAGCTGCCCCAGCCGCGCCAGCGGTGCGCGTCGGCCTCGCCCCGTACGTTCCCGATGCGCCGGTGGGCGGCGAGCGCGCGGTCGATGGTCCGCATCGCCTCGGGCAGCGCCCCGCGCCGCAGCTGGGTGACCCCCAGGTACGTCCGCGCCAGCGCCCCTCCGCGCGTATCCCGGGCCTGGGCGTAGGCCCGGCGGGCTTCGCCAAACGCCTCCTCCGCCTTGGCCAGGCGGCGGGCCTGCAGGTGGCCGATGCCCAGGTTGTAGAGCGCCGTGCTCACCCCCTGCGCGCTCCCGGCGGCCCGCAGGCGCCGCAGGGCGTCCTCGAGCGCGGCTTGGCCCGCGCCCAGCCGGCCCCGTCGGGTCTCCAGCAGGCCGCGCAGGATCCGCGCGTGGCCGAGGAGCCGGTCGCTGCCGAGCTGCTCGAGCACCTGCTCGGCCTCGGTGGCGAGCCGCTCCGCGAGCTCGAGGTCGCCGGCGGCCCGGGCGTGGGTGCCGGCGTTCAGCAGGATCTCCCCCCGGGCCAGCGACGGGCCGAGGCCGTCGGCGGGCGCGCGGGCAGAGCCCTCGAGCGCGTCCGCCTCGGCGCCCTCGCCGAGCATGCGCGCCGCGTTCGCGCGCTGCTGCAGCCAGCTCGCGCGAAGCGAGGGGTCCGACGGCCCGGGCTCCGCGACCTCCGCGAGCAGCTGCTGGCCGGTACGAAGGGGGCCCTCCCGCAGGTACGTCGTCCACGCGGCGAGGGCCGCGCGGGTGGCGTCGTCGTGGCGACCCGCGCGGATCGCGAGCCGGACCGCTCGGCGGAGGTTCGGCACGTGTCGGCGGTAGACGGCCATGCGCTCGGGTCCGCCGTGCCGGTCGAGCGCGTCGAGGGCTTCGCGCGTCCCGAACCGGGCGTAGTGGTCGACGAGCCGACCCGCGGCCCCGGGGGACGCCCCCGCGACGTCTCGAGCATAGGCGCGCACGCTGTGCAGCAGCTGGAACCACCCCGGCGCGACCACCCGCACCAGCGACTTGTCCACGAGCGCTTGGGCGAGGTCCACGACCCAGTCGTCGCCGGCGTCGACGATCGCCTCGAGGGCCTCGAGGTCGAAGCCCCCGTCGAGCACCGCGAGCTGGGCAAGGACCCGCTGCTCGGCCGGGGTGAGCAGCCGCCAGCTCCAGTCCAGGGTCGCCCGGAGCGACGCGTGACGCCCCGCGGGAGCGGCGCGGTCCGCGAGCAGCCGGAAGCGCTCGGTCATCTGGTCGAGCAGCTCGGTGGGGTCGAGCGTCCGGGCGCGCGCGGCGGCGAGCTCGATCGCGAGCGGGAGGCCGTCGAGCAGGTGGACGAGCTCGGCCAAGGCGGGCTCCTGGGGCCCCTCCGCCCGGAACCCGGGGCGGACCGACGCGGCGCGCTGCTCGAACAGCTCCCGGGCCGCGGGGGGGTCGAGCGGCGGCACCTCCACGAGCGCCTCGCCGGGCAGGCCGAGGCGCTGTCGGCTGGTCGCGAGGAAGGCGACCTCGGGGCAGAGGTCGCGCCACCGTCCGACGGTCCCGGCCGCGTGCGCGACCACCTGCTCGAGGTTGTCGAGGATCAGCAGGCAGGCTCCGCGGCGGCGGAGGGCCTCGACCAGCTGCTGCACGGGGTCGTGGGGCCACAGCGGCACGCCCAGCCCGCGGCCCACGGCCGCGACGATGCCGTCGGCCTCCCAGGCGTCGGTCAGGTCGCAGAACCACACGCCCCCGGCGAACGGCACGGTGCGGCCGAGCTGCAGGGCGAGGCGCGTCTTGCCGGCGCCCCCGGGCCCCACCAGGGTCACGAGGCGGCCTGGCCGGACGCGCTCGCCGAGGGTGCGCAGCTCGGCTTGACGGCCCACGAAGGGGTCGCGCTCGGGGGGCAGCTCGGCGCCGGGGGGCGCCGAGGGCTCGCTCGGCAGGACCTCGCTCGGCAGGACGGTGGCGGCGGCGGCGACCGGCGCGGGGGCCGTCCCCTGCAGGGAGGCGTCGTGAACGGCGGCCGCGACGCGGCTGGCGGCGGTCAGCGCCGCGGGGGCGGGGACCACCGCCGCAATCGCCTGGCGGGCGGCCTCCGCGCTCGCGAGCCGTGCGGCGGGATCGGCGGTGAGGAGCTGCCGGAGGAGGGGCCGCCACTCGTGGGGGACCGGCGAGAGGTCGACGTCGGCGGCCAGGACCGCGCGGCGCAGCGCCTCCCCGTGGCCGGGGAACGGGCGGCGGCCGGTGAGCAGCT
>CAYMSU010000247.1:0-9435 GCA_964393165.1 uncultured Enterobacteriaceae bacterium | reverse complement strand
GGCGCTGCGCGCACCGCCCCGATAGCGCTCCAGGCCGACGTGATCGACCAGTTCCTCGCCGTCCCCACGCATCGCCTCAACCCGCCCCAGGCCGCTGGCCAGCGCGTGACCTGGGAGGGCCACGAGCTGTTGGTCTTCGACGTAGCCAGCGCGCCGAAGGCGGTGATGGTGACCGGCGACGGCTTCCCGCGCCGCGTCCATGACACCGTGATGGACGAGTCCGAGGATGCGATCAACGCCATCAAGCGGCGTGGGCTGCTGGAGAGCGTCGAGGCCGAGCCCGTGCCGGGCCTCACCCTGGACCAGCTCGATCTCGACCGGGTGAGCCAAGCGATGGCCGGCGCCGGCCTGCCCGACGAGGACCCACGCGAGTACCTGCTCGACCGCCGTCTCGCTGACGAGCGCGGCGCCGAGCTGGTGCTGAACAAGGGCGCCCTTCTGCTGTTCGCCCGCCGGGCGCGGGACATCGACCACCCCACCGCGGGAATCCGCATCTTCCGGGTGGACGGGACGGAGCGGCGCACCGGCCCGCGACTGAACGTGCAGGAGGTCCTGCCCCGCATCGAAGGCGCGCTGCCGACGATCCTCGAGCGCGCCTACGCCGTGATGGGCGGGCTGATCCGCAAGTCCGAGCGCTTGCACGACCTGTTCTTCCGCGAGGTCCCCGAGTACCCGACCTTCGCGTGGCAGGAGGCGCTGGTGAACGCGGTCGCCCACCGCGACTACCGCAACCAGCACCAATGGATCGAGGTCTACCTCTACGACGACCGCCTGGAGGTCCACAGCCCCGGCGGTCTCGTCTCCGAGGTCGACGTGGAGCGCCTGCGGCGACGGGAGCCGATCCACGCCGCGCGGAACCCCCGCATCACCCGGGTCCTGATGGAGCTGGCGCTGATGCGCGAGCAGGGCGAGGGCATCCCGCGCATCTACGAAGAGATGGAGCGCTCCTGGCTGCGCCTCCCCGAGCTGCGCGCCGACGAGCGCTCTTTCGTCGTCGTCCTGCAAAACCAGCCGATCCTGGTGGCGCCCGACCCTGCGTGGGTCGAGCACGTGCGCTCGCTCCCGCTATCCAACCGCCAGCGCCGGGTGCTCGTCGCCTGGCCGCGAGGCTCCTTCGCGAACGCCGACTACCAGCAGCTCAACCAGGTGGACCGCGACGTCGCCTACCGCGACCTCAAGGACCTCGTGGACCGCGGCCTGCTGTCGGCGCCCGGCGGCTCCGGCCGCGCGGCCCGCTACCAGGTCACCGACGAGGCCCGCGCCGGGGCGCGCGTCCAGCGGCCGCCTGCCTCACCGGCGGCCGCGCTGGTGGCGGTCATGGCGGCCCAGGGCGCGATCCAGAACGCCGAGTACCGCGATTGCTTCGGCGTCGACCGCCACGAGGCCACGGCGGCGCTGGCGCGCTTGACCGCCCAGGGCGTGCTCGTGCGCGAGGGCGAGAAGCGTGGCACACGCTATCGTCCAGGGCCGGCCTGGGAGGAGTGGGCAAATGCCGCGCAATGACCCTCACGGATATGCCGACGTTTGCGGCTCGACGCCCGATCACGCCGATGAGAGCTGCGTTCTCTCGGCCGCGCGATACCCGCCGCGGATATGCCAGGCCCCTGCCGACGGAGGCGCCCGATGAGCCTGCACCCGATCGCCGTCGTCGACCAGGTGCTCGACGAGTACCGCAGCTACCTCTCCACCGAGTTCCGCGCCTCCGACCCCACGCTGCGCAAGGCGCTGGAGGAGGCGCTCGACGAGCCGGGCTTCCTCGCTCAGGAGCCCTTCTTCCAGGCGCACCGTCCGTTCAAGGCCGGTCTTCCCTGGGTCGAGCTCGGTCTCGATGGCCCCCTCGCGAAGGTGATGGAGCGGCGCAGCCGCTCCAAGACCGCGTACCACCACCAGAGCGAGGCGATCGGGCACCTGCTGTCACCCGAGGCCACGCCGATCGTCGTGACCACCGGCACGGGCTCGGGCAAGACCGAGTGCTTCCTGCTGCCGGTGATCCAGAACGCCATCGACGACGCCGTGCGCTTCAAGCGTAGCGGGCTCACGGCGATCCTGGTCTACCCGATGAACGCGCTCGCCAACGACCAGGAGGAGCGCATCCGCACCTACCTGGCCGAGTCGGGGCACACCCACGTCCAGGTCGCCCGCTACGACCGGTCGACGAAGCAGGACGAGCGCGAGCGGCTGCGGGCCAATCCGCCGCACATCCTGCTCACCAACTACATGATGCTCGAGTACCTGCTGGTACGCCCGTCGGATCGCGACGCGCTGTTCGCGAACCACCGGTGCCGCTTCGTGGTGCTCGACGAGGTGCACACGTACCGGGGCAGCCTGGGCGCCAACATCGCGCTGCTGTTCCGGCGCCTGCTCGCTCACCTGCGACACGCGCGCCAGGACTGGGCCGCCGAGAACCCCCACGACCGCAAGCGCTTCCCCGAGCTGCTGCCGGTGGCGACCTCGGCGACGATCAAGAGCGTGGACGAGGCCGGGCACACGCCTGAGGAGATCCGCGCCCTCCGCGACGAGGCGGTGCAGGAGTTCCTCGCGAAGCTCACCGGCGTGGCCGAAGAGCGGTTCAAGGTGCTCGGCGAGGAGCTGCAGGACCTGAAGATCCCGGCCGAAGCCGCCTGGCCCGCCGCGCCGGTCGAGATCGAGCCGCCCGACCCGGCGGACGAGGCCAGCGTTCGCAAGGCGGTGCAGGCGCTGGCGGGCGGTGGAGCGGGCGACGTCGCGAGCCTCGCACGAAGGGCCGGGGTCCTGTGGACCCTGAACGACCTGCTGGCCCGCAAGCCGATGTCGCTCGGTCACCTGGTCGAGCGAGTCCGTGCCGAGGTGCCGGCGCGCGCCCACGCCTCGGCGATCTCCGTGCGTCGCGAGCTGCTCGCGGCGCTGATCACCGGCGCCTCTCTCCCCGACGACACACCCGGCGCGCTGCGGCTTCGCACCCACCGGTTCCTGCGCGGCGGATGGCGCTTCATGCGCTGCGTCGACCCGGCCTGCGGCAAGCTCTACCCAATGGGCGAGGAGCAGTGCGGCTGCGGTCGTTCGACGGCGCCGCTCTACCTGTGCCGCTCCTGCGGCGCCGACACGTTGCGCTTCCGCGAGGCCGACGACGGCGTGGAGAACGCCCCACTGGTCCCGAACACCAGCCGCTCGAACGATGGCGAGTGGCTGCTCTACGACCGCGACCGCTTCGAGGCGGGCGACGACGACGAGCTCGTCGGCCTCGACAAGCAGATGCGCAAGCGGCCGGTCATGGAGGGGAGCTTCGACCCGGAGAGCTGCTCGTTCTCGGCTGACGCCTCGGCCTACTCGAAGCGTGTGGTGCTGGCCCCGGCACGCAACCGCTGCCTGGTCTGCGGCGGCACCGCTGGGTCCCACGACGTGATCACCGCCGTCGCGCTCGGCACGTCCGCGGCGGTGCGGGTCGTCTGCGAGGGGCTGGTCGAGGGTCTGCACGAGCAGAACGAGGGGCGTGCGGACCACGACGGGAAGGAGCGTGTGCTCGTCTTCTCCGACAGCCGCCAGGACGCCGCTCATCAGGCGCGCTTCATCACCTACGCCGGCCGCTACGACCGGATGCGTCGTCGCCTCGTGCGGGCGCTGGAGCAGGCGCCCGGCCACAGCCTGACCATCGACGGCGCGGTCAAGGCGCTGCTGGAGCAGGGCGTCGCGAAGGGCGACAACCCCGTTTGCCGTGGGTACGACGACGCCGACTGGCTACCGCCGCAGGTCCAGAGCCGCGCGAAGGCATGGGAGGAGGCGCCGCTCCTCGACGACCTCGCCGTCAGCGCCGGCTACCGGGCGACGGCCTTCAACCTCGGCCTGGTCGGCGTCCGCTACGCCCACCTGCCCAAGCATGTCGCCAAGAACGGCGGCGACCTGTGCGCCGACCTGGGTCTGTCGCCGGGTCAACTCGAGCTGCTTTGCCGGGCCGTCCTCGATGAGGTGCGGCGCCGACGGGCGCTCTCGCGACCGATGCTCGCGTACCACCCCGCGAGCCCGAGCCTGCCCGAGGAGTTCCGCGCGGCCGACTGGGAGCGGCGAATCAAGTCTCCCGCCGGCTACGCCTGCTCGCCCGAGGGAATCCCGCTCGCCTACATGGACCAGAGCGAGGTGCCCGACGGCATCACGCCGAGCAACGCCTGGCGGCGCCCCAAGGCGGGCGGTCGCGGCCCGAGCCTGGAGCGGCTGGTCAAGCACCTCGTGGGCCGCATGGGCGGAGCCGAGGTGACCGAGGAGCGGATGCTCGCGCTGCTCGGCTTCCTGTGCAGCGGTCCGCGCCTCCTCGCCCCGACAAAGCTGCAGGGCTTCCGAAAGTCCCGCGACCTGCTCCAGGTCAACGCTGACGCCATCGAACTGGTCCTGCTGCGGCCCGAGGACCGCTTCGCCTGCACCGTCTGCAACGTGCGGCTGCCGTGGGTGGCGCCCGGCTCGCCGTGCCCGAGCTGCCACGGGAAGCTGGAGCCCTGGCCGGAGGAGGAGTTCACCGCCAGCCGGTACGTCGAGCGCATCCTCCAGGCGGACATGCTGCCCCTCGTCGCGGGCGAACACACCGCGCAGGTGACCGGCGACGACCGCATCGAGCTCGAGGAGGACTTTAAGGCCCCGCCCCCCGGCTACGTCCCGCCCCCGGATAAGGCGAAGGACTTCACCAAGCGCCGCTCGACGCTGAACGTGCTCGCGTGCTCGCCCACCCTGGAGATGGGCATCGACGTGGGCGGCCTCGACGCGGTCGTCATGCGCAACGTCCCGCCCCGCCCCGACAACTACGCCCAGCGCGGGGGCCGCGCCGGTCGGCGCACACGGGTCGGCATCGTCCTCGGCTATGCCCGCAGCACGCCGCACGACGGCTACTTCTTCGACAAGCCCGAGGAGATGATCGCCGGCGAGGTGCCCGCGCCCGGCGTGCCCCTCGGCAACCGCGACGTCGTCCTGCGGCACCTCCACGCCATCGCGTTCGGCAGCGCCGACCCCGGCTTGGCCGGGCGCATGGCCGAGTACGTGAACATCAGGGGCGAGCTCGACCAGGCCAAGGTCGACGAGCTGATCGCCGCCGTGGGTGCCCAGTTCGACCACGCCGTGTCGCTCGCGCGCGAGGCCTGGGGACCCGAAATCCTGGATCCTGCCGGGTTGAGCAACGAGGCGGCCCTGCGCGCCACCCTCGACCGCCTGCCCGACGCGGTGCGGGACCTGTTCGACCGCGTGCGGCGGCAGATCCTCAAGCTCCAGGAGACCATCGACCGCTGGAACGAGCTCGGCAAGGGCGACCGCTCGGCGATGCACGCCCAGGACCTGAAGCGGAAGATCCTCGGCCTCCGAGACGACAAGGCCGACCGCGACGCGGACGACCGCGGGAGCGGGCACCCGATGCGGCGCTTTGCCGAGTTCGGCATCCTCCCCGGCTACGAGTTCCCGAGCGAGCCCTGCACGCTGCGCCTGTGGGGGGACAAGAACGAGGACGACCCCGTCACCGTCGCCCGCCGCTTCGGCATCGCCCAGTACCAGCCCGAGGCCAAGGCCCACGCCCGCGGTCACCGCTGGAAGGTCGTCGGCCTGGACCTCAGCTCGCCGTGGAACCCGAAGTCGCAAGAGCCGGACTGGGTCTACGTGCGGTGCAAGGGCTGCGACCTGCGCTACGGCGCCCAGGAGCACGCCGAGTGCCCGCGCTGCGGCTCGGACGAGGCGCTCGGGGACGGCCTCCCGGGCCACGCCTACGGCGGCTTCCTCGCCACCCGCGACGACACACCCGTGCTCCAAGAAGAGGACCGCTTCTCCATCTCCGCGCTGGTGGGCTGCTACCCGCAGCGCGACGGGCGCGTTGTCGGCCGGTTCCGGCTCCCAACGGGCTGGAGCGCCTCGCTCCGCGCGGAGGAGACGATCCGTTGGGTCAACGAGTGGAAGCCCCCGACCGACCGCGACAAGGACGAGGGCCGTCCGTACCTGCACGAGGGCGGCCGCGGGTTTTACCTGTGCCCGGCCTGCGGTCGCTCCCTGTCGATCCCTGACGAGAGCAAGTCAAAGAAGAAGGACGAGGGCAGGAAGAAGGCGAAGAAGGACAGCGGCCAGGACCCCTACGGGCACGGAAACGGCTGCGAGCGGGCGGGCGAGCCACCGAAGCCCGTGGCGATCATCGCCACGACGCCCGCGACCACACTCCGAATCGAGGTGAACCTGCCGCCCGACCTCGGCGAGGGCATGTACGAGCGCTGGGGCTACTCCCTCGGCTACGCGCTTCGGACCGGCCTGCGGCACCTCTATATGCTCGACGGCCCCGAGATCGAGTTCGAGCTCGAGCCCGCCTGGGAGGTCGACGAGGACGGCATCAAGCGCAAGCGCGGCGCGCTCACCTTCGTCGACGGCGCTGTGGGCGGCAGCGGTTTCCTCGACCGCGCGGCCGAAGAGCTGCACCTCGTCGCCCAGCGAACCATCGAGCACCTCGACCACAAGGGGTGCGAGTCCGCCTGCTACCGATGCTTGAAGTCCTACCAGAACCAGCGCCACCACGAGCACCTGTCGTGGCCCGACGTGATGCCCGACCTGGAGCAGCTCGCGTCGGCGCCGCCGGAACCACTCGGGAAGGAACGCGGCGACGACGACGACCCGAGGCCGTGGCTCGCCGCCTACGACGAGGGGGTGGGATCGCCGTTGGAGCTGGCCTTCCCGCGCCTGTTCGAGAGGCACGGCTTGGAGGTCGAGAAGCAGGTGCCCGTGTCCGCCGAGCCCGGCGGCCCCAACATCAGCCAGGCGGACTTCCGCGTCGTCGGGACGAAGGTGCTGATCTACGTGGACGGCGCGGCCTTCCACAAGGGGCAGCGGCTGCGGCGGGACCGGGCGATCCGGGGGAAGCTGCGGGATGGTGAGATGGAGTGGGTGGTCGTAGAGGTGCGGGCGCAGGACCTTGGGCGTGGTGCGGCTCTGGTTGAAGAGATCCGGGCGAAGGCCGCGGGTGGGGGGCAACCATGAGCCTCGGCGGCGGCGGATTCGACGCGCCGACGAAGGACGACGCCCTCGGGCGCCGCGCGTTCGCCGCGGACGTCGCCCGGATCGCGATGAAGAGCCCACAAGAGTGGTCCGTCCGCATCGGCGTCTATGGCCCGTGGGGCACCGGCAAGACCTCGGTGCTCCTGATGGTCCAGGCAGGACCGCCGCTCGGACGCGCTGCAAGTGCTCGGCGAGTCGGCAGAGTCCTCCGTCGTGCGCCAGAACGTGGTCGACTTCCTCTACGCCGTCACCGACAACTCCGCTGTCGTTGGGGGTGTCGGCGCCGGCACGCCGGCAGGAATCAGCTCGCTCCTGGGGGACATGGAAGTGGTCGAAGCCCTCTGGGCGGCCGCGTGCTCGCGAGCTCCGAACCCGCGCCACCTGCACTCTCTGGTCGAGGTGCGCGACGCCCTCGAGACTCGATCGAACCAGAAGCTGCCGAAGCCCGGGTGGTGGGACCGCATCGCCGCCGAAGTCGGACTCGAAACCCTAGGCGAGGAGACCCCCGACGGGGGCGAGGTGGCCGAGCAGTAGGTGCTCACCCCTCCCGCTCCCGCAACCCCTTCAACGCGATGCTCACCGCCGCCGTCGACACCCCCTCGCCCCGCGCCAGCTCGCTCTGGTTGCGGTAGACCCCCTCGTCGAGCATCCGCCGCCACTCCCGAGCCCGCCACCCGACCGGCTTCCGCTCCTTCTTCTTGTCAACTTCCTCGCTCGAAGGCCGCTTGCGAACCAACGCGAACGAGGTCCGACAAGTTCTCGCTACACAAGCCCCAGGGGCGCTGGCTTGACCCTTGGTTATCGGTGGGTGATGTTGCCACCACGACGGTGGCTGCCACCGTTCTGCCCCCAAGGGGGCCAACGATGGCGCGGGTGACGAAGCCCCGCAAGCATGGGAACTGCTGGGAGTTCAGCTACTACGATGCTTCGGGCAAGCGGCGCTGGAAGTCGGCATCGACGTTCAAGGAGGCGCAGCAGGAGCTGCGCCGGCTGCAGTCGGAGGCGGACGCCGAGCGGTCGGGGGCGCGGAGGATTCGCGATCCGGACCGGACGTTCGACGACCTGGTCGAGCTGTGGAAGGACGTGAAGCACCGGAAGCGGTCGCTGCGCGATGACCTCGGCCGGATCCGGAACCACCTGCTTCCGGAGTTCACGGGGCGGAAGCTGGTCGAGATCACGACCTCGCGGGTGGCGGCGCTGGAGCGGCACGTGTCGTCCAAGGTATCGACGGGCACGGTGCGGCAGGTGTTGAGCCTGCTGCGGAGCATGCTCAACCTGGCGGTCGAGCATGACTGGCTGCTCTCGGCCCCGAAGGTGCGGCTGCCGAAGGCACCGGAGCTCGACTACGAGTGGCTGAAGTCCGAGGACGACATGCGGAAGCTGCTCGAGGCGGCTCGCGCGACGGACTACCCCGGGCTGGTCGAGTTCTACGCGACGGCGCTGTACACGGGGATGCGAGCCGGGGAGCTGTGCGGGCTCCGATGGGAGGACGTGGACCTCGAGCGGCGGCTGATCACGGTGCAGCGGAGCTTCGAGGTACCCACGAAGTTGGGGGCGATTCGCCGAGTGCCGATCCTGGATCCCTTGCTGCCGCTGCTCGAGGACTGGCGCGAGCGGTGTGTGAGCGACGAGCTGGTGTTCCCGAACAAGCGGGGGAAGATGCACGTGAGCAGTGCGCGCGTGATGCGGCAGACGTTCCTTCGATGTGTGGAGGACGCGGGGTTGCCGCGGATCACGTTCCATGCGCTACGGCATACGTTCGCGAGCCACTGGATGCTGAAGGGCGGCGACATCTACCGGCTTCAGAGGATCCTGGGCCACACGACCATTGCCATGACCCAGCGGTACGCGCATCTGGCCCCAGCGGCGTTCGAGCAGGACTACTCGCGGTTCGGTGACTTCGTGCCGACCTCGTCGGGTGGTGAGGCCACCGCGTAGTCATGGCAGCCGATGAAGACTGGGATGCGTTCCTCGAGGCCAACCGGAGCTGGCTCACCGCGGAGTGGGTGGCTCGGCAGGTCCGGCACAGGTTCGAGGTTCCCGTTCGCGAGCGGCAGTTGCCCCCTATCGCCGAGCGGTACATTCAGGTCCCCGGGCTTGGGTCCCGAGTGCTCCAGCCTTACCTTCACCCTGGCGTGTTCGACCTCCTCCTCCGGAGCAAAGAGCCAGCGAGGGTTGCGATGGGCGCCCACCATCTCGCCGTCGCCTGCGCGATGGCGGCGATGACGCCCCACCTGGTGGAGTGGTCGGCCGTATCGGAGGTGCCGTTCGACGAGTGGACGGCGCGCGAGGGCCTCATGGCTTCGACGCTCACGAGAATGAACCCTGTCGTGCTCGCGAGAACGGACCCCCGGGCGTCTGGGTAGGCGCTGCTTTCCCAGACCGGCCACCGCTCGGTGGGCGGTGGCCGTGGCGCCGAGGAAGCGGCCGTGCAGGATCTGCCGGCGGTGGTTCGAG
>CAYMSU010000246.1:0-9476 GCA_964393165.1 uncultured Enterobacteriaceae bacterium | reverse complement strand
AGCGCCTCCGGGGCGGCCAGCCCGACTTCCTCGCTCGCGAGGATCAGCAGGCGGCGGAAGATGAACCGCGGATCCTCGCCGGCGTAGACCATGCGGGCGAGCCAGTACAGGCTCGCGTCGGGGTCGGAGCCGCGGATCGACTTGATGAACGCGCTGATGGTGTCGAAGTGGGCGTCGCCTTCGCGATCGTAGAGCACCGCCCGGCGCTGGATGGACTCCTCGGCCACCGCGAGGTCGACGACCACCTGCCCGTCGGGCGCCGGTGGAGTGGTCTCGACGGCCAGCTCGAGGGCGTTGAGGAGCGCCCGCGCGTCCCCGTTGCACACGTCGACGAGGTGCTCGGCGGCTGCGTCGTCGAGCACCACGGGCCGGTCTGCGTAGCCCCGCGGGTCGGTGAGCGCGCGCTCGAGCACCGCGTGCAGGTCGGCCGGGGTCAGGGGCTCGAGGCGAAACAGCCGGGAGCGACTCACGAGCGCCGGATTCACCTCGAAGTGCGGGTTCTCGGTGGTGGCCCCGACGAGGACCACCGTGCCGTCCTCCACCCAGGGCAGCAGGGCGTCTTGCTGGGCCTTGTTGAACCGGTGGACCTCGTCGACGAAGAGAATGGTGCGCCGGCCGAAGAGGTCGTTGCGCCGCCGCTGCGCCTCGGCCACGGCCGCGCGGAGGTCCTTCACGCCCGCGAGCACCGCGTTGAGCGACACGAACTCGGCCTGCGTGGAGTTGGCGATCACGCGGGCGAGGGTCGTCTTGCCGGTGCCCGGGGGCCCGTGGAAGATGACCGACGACAGCTGGTCGGCCTCGATCGCGCGACGCAGCAGGCGCCCGGGCCCCACGATGTGGGCCTGCCCGGCGACCTCGTCGAGCGTGCGGGGGCGCATGCGCGCGGCCAGCGGGTGCCCCCGCTCGCTCACGGCGAGCGCCACTCGGCGCCGGGGGTGCTCTGGCAGGCGCGGGCCGCCGACGCCTCGTCCCAGAACCCCAGGTAGAAGTACGACACCGACTCGAAGTCCGTGCCCGCGTCGATCACGCAGCGGCCGTCGACGCGATCCGACGCCGGGCAGGCCTCCTCGAGGCTGCTGTTGCCGCAGGCGGCGAGGATCTCGTCCTCGGTCCAGCCCGCGCCGGTGTACTCGACGCAGTCCCCATCGCGCGACGACTCGTCGCAGGCGCTCGGGAAGGACGGCCCGGCGCCCTCCCCGCCGCTACACGCCACGACCAGGATCGCCACCAGCAGGATCGCGAGCCCCTCGCTCAGTCTCGGCATCGGTCCTCCCGCCGGCCGATTATCACTCCGCCGCCGCGCCCGAGGCCACGCCGTCCTCGACCACCACGAGCTCGCCCGGCTGCAGCCGCCACTCGCTCGGGGCCCCCTGCCGCTCGATCAGCTCACCGAGGCCGGCTCTGCGCAGCGTGGTCAGCGCCACGTTCACGCGGTTTCGCCCCGCCTTGTCACACACGGCCTCCCCCGGCCACCCCGCCGCGAGGAGCGCCTCGTGGCCGAGCCCGGCCTCGGGCGTGCGCTGCCGCGCGTCGAGCAGCGCGGCCAGGATCCTCGCCGCGGGGCCGCTGCGCACGGGCTGCGGCGCCTGCGCGGGGGCCTGGAACCAGCGGCCCCCGCGGTGGATCACCCACGCGTGGGCGAGCGCGCGGAGGCGGGCCAGCTGCTGGTTGAGGAACGCGACGAACCCCATGCGCCCATCGCCGTCCACGACCGACCAGGGAACCGGTTCGGGGAGCGGGCCGGCTGGCCGGCCGGGGCGGCCGAGGGCCTCGAGCACGCTGCGGAGGGGCTCGACGAGGGCTGGCGTCGCCACGACCGCCTCCGCTCGCGGGGCCGGTCCACGCCCCTCGAGGGCGTCGAGCAGGGCGAGGGTGGCGCCGGCCTCGGACCGCTCCGCCGACGACGCCGCGCGTACCGCCTCGACGTCGCGCCGGCCCTCCTCCGACGCGCCGCGCCGGATCCGCGCCTGGCCACGGTTCAGCCGAGCCACGCCGCTCGCGTCGTGGGCGCCGAGGCGCGCGAGCTCCTCGATGGCAAACGTGTAGTCGGCGTCGGCCTCGTCCGGCCGGTCCTCCAGCACGTCCGCCGCCACCGCAAGGTGCCATCGCGCGAACGCCACGCCGTGAAGGTTGTCGGTCTCTTCCGCCAGCGCCCGCACACGACCGAACGCGCGGAAGGCGAGCGACGCGTCGCCGCGGAGCATCGCGAGCCGCCCCTGCCGCTTGCGCACCTCGATCTCGTAGGCCGGCGGGGGTGAACCGCCGAGCTGACGCAGCGCCACGTCGATCTGCGCCTCGGCCTCGGGCGACGGATCGGGCGGGGTGCCCGCGAGCTTCGCGAGCAGCAGGGCGCGCTGGGGGCCCTCGGCCAGGCTGAGGGCCTGCTCGTAGTGTCGGCGCGCCGTCGCCCGGTCCCCGACCGTGTTCGCGATGTCGCCGCGGTGGTGGGCCACCACCGACCACAGCGGGGATTCCTCGCCCGCCGGGAGGGCTCGCTCGGCCCGGTCGAGCGCGGCCAGCGCGCCTTGAGGATCGCCAAGCCGCCGCAGGGCGGTCGCGCGCACCATGGAGAGCCTCGCGACCAACGGACGGCCCTCGGGGGGATCCCCGGGGGCGAGCAGATCGAGGGCCCTCCGCGTGAACGCCTCGAGCGCGGGCGGCCGACCGCGAGTCTGCAAGCTCGCGGCGAGCGCGGCGGTGCACCTCTCCGCCGCCGGGACGAGCGACGCATCCGCGACGGCACGGTCGAGCACCGCCTCCATCTCGGTGCGGGCGTCCGCGCCGAGCTGGGCGACGCCGTCGGGCCCGCGCAAGGCGGCCTCGGCGAGGTCGGCGAACACAGCGGCGTGGCGAGCGGCCCGCGCCGCCCTCTCTGCGGCCAGGAGCTGGCGGCGACCGAAGTCGCGGATCACACCGAGCATGCGATACCGGTCGCCATCCCGGAACACCAGGTGGCGACGGACCAGCGTGTGGACGCGATCGAGGGGGTCCGAGTGTCCTCCCAGCACCTCGCCGAGCTCGTCGAGGTCGAAGGAGCCCCGGAACACCGCCGCGGTCGCCCAGACCTCCTGCTCCGGTGAACGAAGGAGCGACCACGACCAGGCCAGGGACGCCCGGAGCGAGCCCCCCTTCCCCGGAGGTCGCTCCGGATCGGCCAGGGTCGACAAGCGATCCGTGCTCCGAGCGACGAGCTCGTCGAAGCCGAGCGCCTCGAGCCGGCCCGCCGCCAGCACCAGGGCGAGCGGAAGCCCGTCCAGCGCGTACAGCAGACGCCGCGCGGCCGCTTCTCCGACCCCTCGCAGGACCCCCCTCGGAGCCGCGTCCTCGAGGAGGGCCCAGGCCGCGGACTGCCGCGGATCGCCGGCAGGGAGCGCCAGCGGGGGCACCTCGACGGTCTCCTCCTCGTCGAGCCGCAGTGCTCCCCGGGAGGTACCGAGCACCCGTAGAGAGGGCGCGGCCCGCACCCACCTCGCGACTCGGGCGTGCGCGCTCCGCGGCAGCTGCTCCAGGTTGTCGAGGACGAGCAGCGACCGCCCCTGGCGCGCGAGCGCCTCCTCCACCGACTCGCCCGCGGTCGCCAGCGCGTCCGCGACGACCTGCTCGAGTCCCTCCTCGCCGCGCTGCGCGGACAGATCGAGCCACGCGCCCTGGTCTCCGCCGTCGACCCAGCCTCTCGCCACCTCCGCCGCGAGCCGGGTCTTGCCGCAGCCGGGGGCCCCGACGAGCGTGACGAGCCCCGCGCGGCGATCGAGCCGCGAGCGGAGCGCCGCTTCGGCCGGCCGATGGCGTTCATGGAGCTGATGACGGACCCGAGCTACTACCCGGCGTCGTCGACCTGGCACGTGATGCCGATGCTGATGGGGCCCGACCGCCGGATCGGCTGGATCTCGGCCGAGGACCTCGGGGCGATCTACGCCGGGTTCTTCGCGGATCCGGAGCGCTACGTGGGCGCGGACCTCACGCTGATGTCCGACGTGCGCTCCCTCGACGAGTGCGCGGCGCTGTGGAAGCAGGTGATGGGCAAGGCCCGTCCACGCTTGCCGATGCCCGTGTTTCTCTTCAAGCTGTTCGTCGGCGACGATCTCGTGAAGATGTGGTCCTGGCTGCGCACGGGCGAGGTGAGCCTGGACACCTCGACCACGCGGGACCTCTGGCCGGAGGCCAGGACGGTGGAGGCCTGGCTTCGGGAGCGGGCCGCGACCTAGCGCGGCGAGACCCGGGCGCCCCACGATATGGCGGCCGGTCGGAGGATGGATGTCGACCGTCGCACTGTTGGGAACCGGGCTCCTCGGACGTGGCTTCGCCGAGCGCCTGCTCGAGGAGGGCCACGCGGTCCGCGTCTGGAACCGCACCGCGAGCAAGGCCGCGCCGCTCGCCGAGTATGGCGCGACCGTGGCCCGCACCCCCGCCGAGGCCGTCGAGGGGGCCGAGCGCGTGCACCTCGTGCTCTCCGAGGATGCCGCCGTCGACCACGTCATCGACGATCTGCGGCCCGGCCTCGGGGCCGGGGTCCCCCTCGTCGACCACAGCACCAACGCGCCGGCTGGCGTCGAGGCGCGGTTCGCCCGGCTTCGCGGCGCCGATCCGGCGGTGCGCTACCTGCACGCCCCCGTGTTCATGGCCCCCGCGAATGCGCGCGCGGCCACCGGCATGATGCTCGTCTCGGGGCCCGCCGAGGAGATCGAGGCCCTGCGGCCTGCGCTCGAGGCCATGACCGGCCGGCTCGTCCAGCTCTCCGAGCGGCCCAGCCACGCCGCCGCCATCAAGCTCGTGGGCAACGGGGCCCTGCTGATGATGACGGCCACCATGGGGGACCTGTTCCGGGTGGCGGCCCCCCACGGGGTCACCCCCGAGGAGGTCGTAGGGCTCTTCGAGTCCTTCTCGCCCAGCCCCAAGGCGATGGGCAAGCGCGTCCTGCGGTCGCTCGAGGGCGAGGCGAGCTTCGAGACGACGATGGCCCGCAAGGACTGCCGGCTGATGATCGAGGCGGCGGGCGCCGATGCCCCGCTGATGCTGCTCCCCGCCGTCGCGCAAGCGCTCGATCGGGCGATCGGCGCCGGCCAGGGCGACCGGGACTTCGCCATCTTCGCCCACCCCGCCGCGACGCCCGATCAGGAGTAGGCTGCCCCTCCCCCCGAGGAGGTGCGCCAATGTCCAAGCCCGCGGTCCTGCAGTCCGAGAACCCCGCGCAGCGGGTGTTCCGCGGCATCTTCGACGTGGTGCACACCGCGCTGCTGGTGGTGGGCTACGTGCTCGAGCTCGTGGTGGGCAGCCTCGCGTCGCTGCTGCTGTTCCCCCTCGCCCTGCTGTGGTCGGTGCCCCTCGTGGGGCGCCTCCTCCGCTGGGCTGTGAACCTCGTGCACGTCGCCGTGCAGCGCCTCCTCAAGGTCTTCGACATGCTGCTGTGGGCGGTCGGAATCCGGCCCGAGAAGCGCCTGCGCGTGCGCCTGATGGTGGTCAAGGACGATCACGGCCCCACGATGACCCGCGAGGCGGCGATGACCGAGGTGCAGAACCTGCTCGACATCTTCCGCGACCAGGCCAACGTGCGCGTGATCCCAGACCAGCCGTGGGTGTTCCGCACCCCGTTCCACGGCCCCGAGAAGGCGCGCGACGCCTACGTGAGCTTCCTCGACAAGCCGCGCCCGGAGCTGGCCTCGCTGTCGACCACCGCGCTCGCGGCGTGGCAGGATCTCTGGCTGCGGGGGATGTGGTTCGAGCTGCTCACCACCCTGCGGAACCCCTGGGGCAACCTGCGCCGGCTGCTCGGCTACGGGGCCCCGATCATGGTGTTCACCGTCCGGGAGTACAGCGACGAGCCCGCGCTCGGCTTCTCGATGGGCCTGCTGACCGACCACTGCTCGATCTTGCGGGAAGAAGCCGACGACACCACCGCGGCCCACGAGGTGGCGCACAGCTGCGGCATCTTCTGGCACAGCGACGACCCCGTGAACCTGATGTCGGCGTCGCCGAACGTGCGGATCCTCACGTCGGGCCAGGCCTTGTGGCTGCGGACCTCGCGGCACGTGACCTACCTGTAGGCCGCCCGCGGGTCAGCCTACGGGCGGGAGCAGCGGCGCGATTCCCACTACCGGCTCCGTCCAGTTCCCGAACGGAGGCAGCGGCCGGGAGCCGGTCGTCGCCTCCCAGCGGTGCACGGTGATCTTGTTGTCCTGCTTGTCCGGGTCGCTGCTCTGGTAGGCCCGGCGGCCGTGGTACATCCGGTAGGACACGATGTTGCCGTCGTCGTCGCGCTCCACCGAGTGCACCACCCCCACGTGGGTGATCCGCTCCCCCGACGAGGTCGAGAACATCCGCTCCACGCCCTCCTGGCGCGTGATCCGGGAGCCCGGCTTCGCGAACCAGATCACCGTGCCCGGCCGCAGCTCGTTGCGGATCGCCTTCAGATCTGCCGAGGCCTCCGCCACCGGCTGCGCCCCGGTGTCGGCGAACACCGGGCGGAACAGGCCCTGCGCGTGGTACCAGCGCGCGGTGCCCCGGCTCGAGCGGGCCGCATAGTCCTTGCCCCCCTCCGACCACTTCTGGATCGTGCCCGCGAACACGTTGTTGCCCCCCGGGTTCCAGTCGGTCACCCCCGCGGAGGCCGCGAGCGTGGACTCCGCGTCGGGGCACACGGCGGCCACCCAGCTGGACACCCGCAGGAAGTTCCCCGAGCAGTCCCGCAGCTGGTCACCGCCCGACTTGCTCTGGGTGTACGGAATCTCCGTGGCATCCAGCTTCTCGAGGACCGGTTGCACGATGTTCCCGAGCGCCGTGACCTCCCCGTTGCAGATCACGTAGTGATGGTCGGGGCTGTGGGGCGCCTCGGGCGCCACCGGGGCGCTGGGCGCGGCCTCCTGCCCCGCTCCCTCGATGGCCGCCGAGGTGGGCTCCGGCGACTGGATCTCGTCCTCCGCGTCGGTCGGGCGCGCGGGCCCCCAGTACGGCACCTCGTAGCCCGACGACAGCGGGTTCCCGAAGGTCAGGCCGACGTAGGCGAGGAACACGACCGGCAGGAAGATGGCCGCGAACACCAGCTCCACCGTCTTCAGCACGGCGGGCTTGACCATGCTGATCAGCATGTTGACCAGGATGGTCTGAAGGATCAGCACGAACAGCAGCACGTAGCTCACGATGAAGAACTGGTCGGCTCGCATGAGGTAGCCGACGTTGGGCAGCCCCTCCTGCTGCGCGAGGTGGAAGACCACCACCGACAGCAGCGCGGTCATCACCAGCGTGAGCCGGGCCTCGAACTGCCGCGAGGGGATCAGGATCACGAAGAGAGAGATGGAGACCATGATCCCGAGCGGCATGAACAGGGTGACCACGTACGGGAACAGGATGCGCTGGACGTCGACCTCGCTCTGGTAGACCGAGAACAGCGACCGGCTGGCCGGCCCGACGTGCGTGGGATCGCCGAAGGTGGTCGGCGGCTCGAACATCGCCGAGTAGTCCCGGCGGTCCTTGAACAGCCACTCCCCGGGGTAGATCCGGTGGATCGCCTCGCGGGTGAGGCCCGCGCGGTCGACCACGAGCACGAGCTTGCTGGCGTCTCGCGTCT
The DNA here is from genome assembly GCA_964393165.1 of uncultured Enterobacteriaceae bacterium. Classification (GTDB taxonomy): domain Bacteria; phylum Myxococcota_A; class UBA796; order UBA796; genus DRPG01. Next base: position 1,915 of record CAYMSU010000246.1, on the reverse strand, counting down.
GGTGCGACAGCGACAGCGGCAGCGTCTGCGTGTCGTAGGGGAAGTCGCGCACGTCGTAGGGTGTGACGAAGCGCGCCCGGATCCGGTAGCAGACGTACTTGACGTCGCCCTCGACGTCCTGCTGCAGCACCTCCCACAGCGTATCGGGGGAGTGGATCCGGTTGAGGAAGCCGATGCTCTCGATGTCGACGTCGTCGCCTTCCCAGAGGAACCACAGGTACATCTCGACGTCGAACCGGCCGTCGGCCACGTCGATGTCGTTGATCCGGAAGACGTCGAGCCCCGCGTAGACGACGGCCGTGAGGTGGTAGCTCTCGTCGCCCACGGTGACCGTCTGGTCGCCCGCGTAGGTCACGAGCGGAGGCGGGGGCGGCGCCTTGACCCGGCCGCCGGGGAGCACCCGGAGGCGACCGACCTGAATGCGCGCCGAGCCTGCGGCTGGCTTGCGATCCTCGCTCGCCGCGGCCTCCTCCTCCGCCTCCTCGGCGTGCTGCTCGGCCCGCCACCGCTTGCGGGGATCCACGATCTTGCGCAGCTGCCGGAACGCAGGCGTGAGCTGCCCGCGATGCACCCGCAGGAACCAGGGCTCGCGCTGCAGCACACCGTCCTCGTCGAAGTACAGCAGCGCGGAGAGGCCGCGGACGGCTTCCTCGGGCGACCGCAGCGTGGCCAGGAAGGCCGCCACCTCGTCTCGGTCGGTGGCCCCCTCGCGGGCCGCCTCGGCCACCAGCTGCAGCGACTCGTGCACGTACAGCACCGAGCTCTTGAGCGCGCGCTCGGCCCCGAGCCGCTCCCGCCAGGCACGCCCCTCGAAGGTCTCGATGTCCCAGCTGTTGCCGGAGGGCACGAAGACGTCCTGGAAGTCGTCCTGCAGGCCGGCCACGAGGGCCGGATCGTGCAGCGCCTCGGTGCCGAGCACGGGCACGTCGAGCCCTGCGTCGCGCAGCTGGCGGATGACCTCGGCGGCCGGCTTCGCCGCCCCCACCACGACCACCGCGTCGAGCTGGAGCTTCTTGGTGGCCTCGGACGCCCGGCGCAGCCCGAGCAGCCGGAGGCCGGGCGGCAGCTCGCGCTTCTCGAGCCCGGTGAGGATCGGGAAGAGCTTCTCGACGTAGCGCTCCGGAACGCCCGCGCCCGGCCACTGGTCCACCTTGCGGACCTGGACCTGGACGGCCTTCAGCGCGTCGCGCACGAGCGCGGCGCTGGCCACCGAGCTCGCATCGTCGGCGTGGAGCACCGCGACCCGCCTCGCGCCGAGCACCGCCGCCGCGTAGGCCGCGATCCGGCGGGCCTCGATGTCGGTGGTGTAGGTGGCGGTGTAGGTCCGGTCGGACACGCGGGCGAGCGCGCGGCGCGCCCCGGTCGCCGCCAGGAACGGGATCCCGCTCCCCGACAGCTCCTCGGCCGCCGCCTGGGAGGCCGCCTCGTCGGGCAGGTGCGCCACCACCGCCGCGAGCCCCTCGATGGCCGCCAGGGTGCTCGCGTCGTGGGCGAGCGTGACCGCGAGCGACGGGTGGTCCTCCGAGAAGATCTCCACCGCGCGCGCCACGTCCTCCGCCTCCGGCCCCTGCTGCGGGGCCAGCACCCCCACGGCGAGGGCCTGGGCCCACGCCGCGCCGGGGAGCGCGCTCCCGAGCACGATCCCCATCGCTACCAGCAGGGCTCCCCACCATCGACGCATCGGTACCTCCCGGCCCCCAGGGCCTGGCGGAGCGTACGATACCGGATGGAGCTACTCCATGTGCTGCTCGCCCGCGAACACGAACAGGCCGAACGCCGCCAGGGCAGGCAGCGCCACGAGGCCCACCACAGTCCACAGCCACCAGGTGGCGCCGGTGCCCCCGGCGATGAACGCGAGCGCCAGGAGCATGCTCACGGCCGCCTGGGCGTCGGTCCCGCTGATGCTGGTCATCAT
>CAYMSU010000245.1:0-9490 GCA_964393165.1 uncultured Enterobacteriaceae bacterium | reverse complement strand
CCGGTACTTCGACACCAGGCGGGCGGCGAAGTCGACGCCGCGGACGCTGTTGCCCACCTCGTCGAGGCGCGGCGACCACGTGCAGACCCCGAACAGGCCCGGCACCACGAGCAGCACGGCCCCACCGACGCCAGACTTCGCGGGGATGCCCATCGAGTAGGCGAACTCGCCCGAGAAGTCGTACATGCCGCACGAGTGCATGAGCGAGAGGCAGCTGCGCACCGTGCTTCGCTTCAGCACGCGGTCCCGCGTGAGCGGGTTGACCCCGCCGTTGGCCAAGGTGGCTGCCGCCAACGCCATCTCGGAGGCGCTCATCTCGAGCGAGCAGATCTTGAAGTAGAGCTCGAGGGTCTTGCGAACATCGTCGTCTTCGAAGTCTTCGCCCCCCGGGAAGGCGCCCTCGTTCTTCATCATGTACGCGAGCGCCCGGTTGCGATCGCCCGTCCGCTCCTCCTCCATGGCCATGTACGCGTTGAAGCGCGGCGCACTCCCCCCGGTGAGCTCGCTCCACGAGTCCACGACGTGCTGGAAGCGCTTGTGGGAGGGCAGGTCCTGCTTGATCAGCGAGGCGCACATGATGGCCCCGGCGTTGATCATGGGGTTGTGCGGCCGGTTGTCGCGCTGCAGCACGTAGGCGTTGAACTCGTGCCCGCTCGGCTCTCGGCCGATGTGCCGATGGACCGCCGCTTCCCCGAGCTCCTCGAGCGCGAAGCAGTAGTTGAAGGGCTTGCAGGTGGACTGGACCGAGAAGTCGACCTCGGCGTCGCCCAGAGCGAGATGCTGACCATCGACCGTGACGAGGGCGACCCCGAACTGCTCGGGATCGACGGCGGCGAGCGGCGGAATGTAGTCGGCCTGCTGGCCCGCCCGGTTGTCGATCACCTGCTCGTAGATCTCCTCGAGCTGGTTGCGGAAGGTGAAGAAGTCGGGCACCGCGACCGCGCCTCGGATCGCCCGCTCCACCAGGAGGCCCGCAGGCGAGGTCACCCGGCAGAAGCCGGCGAAGTCCAGCGGCGGCCCGTCGAGCGGCTCGAGGGCGGCATAGACCTCGGCGAGCCGAGCATCTTGCCGGCGAAAGCCGACGATCTCGAGCCCTCGAGCCAGCCGCTCGCGCTCGACGAGCCCGTCTCCGTCGAAGTCCAGCGCGTGGAAGACGCGGTACTCCCGGCGGCTCTCCGCGGGCTCCTTCAGGGTGGTCACGAAGCTCTCCTCTCTCCTGGTGGGGCGTCTGGCGCGGACAGCTCGAGGCACGCTGCGTCGGCCGTGCCTCCCGAGAAGTGGCCGGCAGCGTAACCCGCAGGTCATGATGGGAGTGCATGGCAGAGCCCCTCAAGAACCTGATCACCCGGCAGCTCGTGGCGGACCTGGCCGCTGCGATGGCGCTGCCGGATCGGTTCGTCGGCGAGGCGTCGAGCGGGCTCGAGGCCCTCGATCTCAAGGACCGCGTGCGGCACGTGTCCGCGACCCTCGCGGCGCACCTGGCCCAGCAGCATGGCGACTACCTCGTCGCGCTCGACCGAGCGGTGGGCGCGCTGCCGCCGCCCCTGCCCGACGATGCCGACCTGTTCGCGCACACCTGGGTGTGGCCCCTCACCCAGTGGGTCGAGGACCACGGGCGCGACCACCCCGCGCGCTCGGTCGCGGCGCTGGCGGAGATGACCCAGCGGTTCACCGCGGAGTTCGCGGTCCGTCCCTACCTGCAGGCCGAGCCCGACGCGGTGCTGGCGCAGCTGAGCGCCTGGGTCGACCACCCGAGCGTGCACGTGCGGCGATGGATCTCCGAGGGCACGCGACCGCGGCTGCCGTGGGGTCTGCGCCTCACGGTGTTCGTCGAGGCGCCCCACAAGCCGCTCGCCCTGCTCGAGCGGCTGGTGGACGATCCGGAGCCCTACGTGCGGCGGTCGGTCGCCAACCACCTCAACGACGTCGCCAAGGACCATCCGGAGCTCGTGCTCGACGTCGCCGAGCGGTGGCTGCGGGGCGCGCCCGAGGCGCGCCGGCGGACGGTGCGCCACGCCCTGCGCACGCTGCTCAAGCAGGCCCATCCGCGGGCGCTGGCGCTGGTGGGGATCTCTCCCCCGCGCGTGGTGCGGGCGGCGCTGCGCGTCCGTCCGGAGCAGGTCGCGATCGGGGGCGAGGTCACACTCGAGCTGGAGATCGAGCTCGCGGACGACCAGGAGCTGGTGCTCGACTACGTCGTGCACCACCGGCGCGCCGACGGCTCGACGTCGCCGAAGGTGTTCCACTGGGCGAGGGCGTGGGCGGCGCGGGGCGTGCACCGCAAGGACAAGCGCCACTCGCTGCGCCCGGTGACGACACGCCGGTACTACGCGGGCGAGCACCTCGTCGAGCTGCGGGTGAACGGCCAGGCGGTGGCCGAGGCGGCGTTCACCTTGGTGCGCTGACGAGAGGTAGGATGGACCCGTTGACCGTTGCACCGTTGCACCCGTTGCACCGTTGGGGGCCTCTGGCGCTACGTGATCCCGTGGCTCGCCACGTCCTGTCTGCTCGTGAGCTACCCAGACCCCGCGGAGCGCTCGACCGACACGGGCCGCGACACCGTGGCCTCCGACGAGTCCCCCTCGCCCTCGGCGGAGACCGGGACCGCGAGCACCGGGCCCACGAGCCAGACCGGCGCCACGGAGACCGGCCTGGGGGTGCAGACGGTCACCCTGCTGACGAAGGTGGGGACTGCACAGCAGAACGTCTCGTTCGTCGCGTTCCAGGAGGCCGACGGGCCCTGGACGGCGGTGACCGGCGCTGGCGGCCGCTACGAAGCGGCGGTGGCTCCCGGACCGTTCGGCGTCGTGAGCGTCTGCGCCGATGCTCGAGGGGTCTCCGTCTCGGAGCTGCGCGCGACCACTCAGGAGGTCGTGACGCTGCAGCGCGTCTGTCCGGCAGCGCCGCCGGAGGAGACCTACGAGGTCAGCGGGACCATCCTCGGCCTCGATCCAGAGGATGACGTCACGGTAGTCATCGGAGCCGCGGTGTCGGAGGTTCCTCCCGGAAGCTACTCCGTGTTCGCGCTGGTGCGAAGCGCGAGCGTCCCCACCCACCTCGCTCGGCGGGATCTGGTCGAGATCAGCCGCAACCGGACGGTCGACCTCGACCTGACGAGCAAAGGAACGTTCTGGTCGGTCTCCGAGGTCCTCCCGGTGGAGGCCACGATCACCGGGGAGCGGGCGGACGAGATCGTGACCGTCCTGGCGCAGCGCCTCCTGCCCGGAGACCTCGAAGTGGACTTCTCGAGTGATGCAACCGCCCCAAACCAGGTCCACGCAGCCCCCGCGCTCGAGGGGGAGGTCAACCGGGTGATCGGGATCGGCCTCGGCACGGCCGAGGGGAGCGCCCAGCGGTTCGTCGCGTGGCACTTCCGTGAAGCCCTACGGTGCCCCTGGCTGCGGAGTTCCCCGAGGTACCGGCCAATCCCGCACTCGCCGCCGAGACCACGGAGAACGGCACGGTCGTGCTCTGGTCGCAGGTCGCCATCGAGGGTGCCGTGGAGCACCGGTACGGGTTCTCGCAGGCGGATCCCCAGTGGGAGCTCCGACACGCGCCGATCGCCTGGACCTCGACCCTCGTGAGGAGCGACATGACCTACGCCGACTTCCTCCTGCCGGTCGCGGAGTGGCCCGCGGGCTCGAGCTACACGTCGACCACCCTCGAGGGCACGATCATCCCGAGCGGCGGGTGACGGCCAAGGCTCGGTGCCGGATCGGCACGCGAGAGCTCTCGAGGTCGTCCCACGAAGTCCGCTTGTCCGCACCGGTGTCTTGTCCACATCGTGGGTACGCAGACCCTGGCCATTGCGCGTAGGGTGGACCCCCACCTACCGAGGACCCACCCCATGAGCGCATCGCGGTCGCGCATCCGCTGGGCCATCCTGAACGCCGTCGGACTCGGCTTCGCCCTCGTGGCCAACGGGCTCGCCAACGGGCTGCCCCTCAACGGCATGAACACCGGCGAGCTCTCGGCCCTCTACCCCAACCTCTTCGTGCCCGCGGGCCTCACGTTCTCGATCTGGGGCGTCATCTACCTCGGCCTGATCGCCCTGGTGGTGTACAGCTTCACCGAGGTCTCCCAGGCCGAGGCGCGCGGCGTGCTCGAGCAGCTGGGGCCCTGGTTCCTCGTCTCGTGCTTGGCCAACGGTGCCTGGATCTTCGCCTGGCACTGGCAGCTCGTGGCGCTGTCCGTCCTGGTGATGCTCGGAATCCTCGGGTCGCTCATGGCGATGTACCTACGCCTGGGCATCGGCGTCGAAAGGGCGAGCCCCGCCGTGACCTGGGCCGTGCACGTGCCGATCAGCCTCTACCTGGGCTGGATCACCGTCGCGACGATCGCCAACGTCACCGCGCTGGCCGTGGACCTGGGCGCCCCCAGCTTCGGCACCGTCCCCGCCGCGTTGACCGTGGGCATGCTCGCGACGGCCCTCGGCGTCACGGGGGCCGTGCTGTGGACCCGGCGCGACCTGGCCTACGGCCTGGTCGTCCTCTGGGCGTTCCTGGGGATCTTCCTGAAGCGCGCGGGCTCGGTGGAGGAGGGCTCGGCTCTGGTGAGCACCGCCGCCACCGGCGGTCTGGTCGTGCTCGGCCTCGCCCTCGGGCTCGTCGCCTGGTCGCGCTTCCGGCCACGCAGACCGTGACGATCGCATGGCTTGCCCTGCTGACGCCGCCCACCGACGATGACCCGATGTGCAGCGAGCGGAAGGTGGTGGCCCGCGTCGGCGGTTACAAGCCCCCGCATGAGCATCTTCGTCAGCGCCTCCACCCTGCTCTTCCAGCTCGCCGCGGAGCCTGCCCAGGCCCAGTGAACGAGCTGAGCGGACAGCAGCCTCCCGGTCGGGAGGTCCGAGTTCGATGCCCCGATGGAGCCGGGGCAGCTCGCCCTTCAGGGCGCGGCGTGGCTCGCGAGCCCGCGTGGGGGCCTGGAGGCACAGGCCATCCTGGGGGTCGAGGTGCCCGTGTCGCACACGGTCGCTGCGGTCGCGTGGGGGGGCGTGCTGCGCCGCCCCGAGGGTACCGTCGAGGCGCGTGACGCGACCCTGGCGGCGCTGTGGCTGCCGGTGAGCCGCGACGACCTGACGATCCGCCTGCAGCCGGGCTTGTCGATCCCCACGGGCGGCCTCGGGGGCGGACTCGGCTTCAACCCGTTGTCCACCGCGAGCATAGACCCCTGGTTCGCCGGCGACCTGCTGGTGGGGACCTCGTGGATGGGCGGCCTGTCGGTGGTCACCCGGGTGCCGCTCTACGAGGGCTGGGACGGGGTCCGCCAGGGGCCCTTCGTCCGCGGCGACGTGCGGCTCGCTCGGCGGTTCGCCAAGACCGTCGCCTTCGTGGGGGTCTCCGGCGTGCGACAAGCCCCCGGCACGCCTGCTCGCGGCGCCGACTTCGCCGAGGCCGCGGTCACCGCGGGGGCGGTGGTGGCGTGGGGGCAGCGGTGGTCGCTCACCCCACAGCTTCGGGTGCCGCTCTGGGCTTCCACCGAGACCGCGCGCCAGGTCTCCGGGGGCCTGGGAGTGCGCGCCGTGGTGGGGAGCCCGCCCGCAGACCACCACCACTGACCCCGCGGTATCGCGTCAGCAACCGCCCGATCCGACATCGCTACGGGACGCGCCGGACGTCCGGGTCGGACCACAACCAGAAGAAGGCGGCGGTGTAGGCCGTGGCCAGCAGCACGATGCTGGCGACGAGCCCTTCGGTGCCCAGTGCGGCTTCGACTCGATCGCGAAACACGCTGGCCACGACGACGAAGCCCAGCAAGCCCCACCGGGCCCCGGCGAGGAATCGGCTGGTCTGCTCTGCGTGGTCGACGAGCACGCGACGGAGCAGGGTGGGCACGAGCACCCCGAGCCCCAGAGCCGCGAGCGGCTGCCACGCCCCGATGGACGCCGCCGTCGCGCCGGCCAGGACACCGAAGAAGAGGAGCACGAAGACGGTCTGCAGAACGCCGAAGGTGCCCGCGTTGCGCCGGAGCTGGGCGAGTCGTTGCACGCCGGCAGTATACGCGACGCGGGAGGTCTCGACCGGCGCGGGCGCCACGCCGGGAGACCCCTTCACCCTCACTGCGCTCTCAGCGCCACCAGTCGCCGATGTACACCGTGTACACGTCGGTGTTCAGGCGCGCGTCCTCCGCCACGAAGTCGATCGCGTACGGATCGCCGCAGTACAGGTACGTGCTCCGCTCCGTCCAGGCGCTGTACCACAGGGTAGACCCCACCTCGGGGTCCAGCGGGAAGCTGTCCGCCCATACGCCCGCGATCTCGTCGTAGACGTGAGCGTCGACGAACCGAACGTCGCCGTCGCGATCGAACACGTCGGCCTCGAACGTCCAGGTCCACGCGCGGAGCCCTGGGTCGTAGCCGCACGTCGCCTCTGCCCACCGGATCCACGGCGGTTCGTCGAGGTCGACGACGATGCAGCCCGGGAGCGCCAGCAGCACGAGCCACGCGCGGGTCATGGCTCCCCTCCCCAGCTGCCGATCTCGAGCTGCTGCGCCCACGCGACGCAGTCCTCGTCGTCTTCACACGGCGTCTCGCCGGAGATCTGCCCCCGAACGGCCCCGGAGCTGCCGGTCTCGTCGAACCTCGCCTCGACGGTCAGCGACCGCTCGTCGTAGTGGGGCTCGTCGATGTCGTCGTCCATCTCGTAGTCGCCGCCGAGATCGTCGGGGTCGAGCACCTGGCTCGTGGACGCAGCGTCGGCCGCGAGCCCCACGAGCCTGCCGTCCCACGACTCGTCGAACGCCCCGTCGCCGGTCTCGAGCTGGACCGCCACCTCGACCTCGAGCCGGTTCTCGCAGACCACGCCGATCGCGGGCTGCTCGCCACCCCCGCGGGGGTACACCGCGGTGCTCTCGATGTACCGGGCGCCGTCCCGACTCGTGAGGACGAGCGTGAGCGGAGTGTCGTCGACGCCCTCGCGCGCCCAGTCGAAGGTCGTCGCGTGGGCGCCCACGGCGAGCGAGAGCAGGTCGGCGCCGGAGAAGCCCAGCGGCGATGCCTCCTCGAGCCCGAGGGGGGTGCCCTCCTCCTCACAGTAGGGCAGCTCCCCCACCGGGTCGGGGTCGGCTCCGCGCGAGCAGCCCGCGAGCAGGGCGAGCACGCTGCCTACGAGCAGATCTAGCGTACGCATCGTCATGGCCTCCTCACCCGCTCTGCACGACGGATGCCAACGCGGGGCCCGCTCCGCTCGGCCGCGGCCGCGGGCGGCCAGCGGGCCGACATGCACACCCTCCTGCGTGAGATCCCACGCCGCTCCTGGCGACCCGGCGCCTTCACAGGGGCCGGACCTCCCCGCCTGCGACGGGAGATACGCCCACCCTGCGCAGCAGACACACCACGCCAAGGGAGCCTCCGCATGGCCACCGTCCTCGTCACCGGCGCCTCCGGGTACATCGGCAAGCACATCGTCCGCGAGCTGCTGGAGCAGGGCTTCACCGTCCGGGGCAGCATCCGCTCGGAGCGCCGCCGGGCCGAGCTGGAGGCGTTGTTCCCCGGCAAGCTCGAGCTCACCATGCTCGATCTGCTGGCCGACGAGGGCTGGGACGCCGCGCTCCAGGGGGTCGACGTGCTGATGCACACCGCCTCGCCGTTCCCGGCTTCCGATCCCGACGACCCGCAGGAGCTGATCCGCCCGGCGGTGGACGGAACCCTCCGCGCCCTGCGCGCCGCGGAGAAGCACGGGGTGAGCCGGGTGGTCCTCACCTCGAGCTGCGCGGCGATCTACAAGGACCCGACGAAGCCGCCGCACCAGCGCCCCGACGAGTCCCACTGGACGGATCCGGACGGGCCCGCCACCTCGGCCTACGAGGCGTCCAAGACGCTGGCGGAGCGGGCGGCCTGGAACTTCGTCGCCGATCACCCGTCCCTGCAGCTGACCACGATCAACCCCGGCGCGGTGTTCGGGCCGGCCCTCGACCCCCACTACGGGACCTCGCTGGCCCTGATCGAGCGCATGCTCGACGGCGGGGATCCGATGCTGCCGGCCATGCAGCTGCCCGCCGTGCACGTGCACGACGTGGCCCGGATGCACGTGCACGCGCTCACGAACGAGGCCACGATCGGGGAGCGCTTCGCCGCGAACGCCGGCGCGCTCACCCTCATCGACACCGCCCGGCAGCTGAAGCAGCGCTATCCCGACCGCAACATCCCCACCCGCCGCGCGCCGGAGTGGATGATCCGGCTCGGCGGGCTCTTCGTGAGCGAGCTGCGCTCGGTCGCGCGCAACCTGAAGCTGAACCTGGACGTCGATGGCTCGAAGGCCGAGCGCGTCATGGGCTTCACCTACATCCCCACCGCGCGCGCGGTGCACGAGTCGGCCGAGTACATCCTCTCCCACCGCCAGGGCCAGGGCCAGGGCCAGGGCCAGGGCCAGGGCCAGGGCCAGGGCCAAGGCCAAGGCTGAGGTCGGTCGGCGTCACGGAAGAAGGTCGCCGACCCGAGCCCGGTACCCGCGATCGGGTAGCGCGAGCTCGTCGTCCTCCCCGAGGACCCGGACCTCCCGATAGCGCCCGTCGCGCATGGGGCCGGCATAGGTCTCCACCTTGCGGGCGCCCAGATCCACGAGCCAGTAGAGCGGCACGCCGCCTTCGGCGTAGATCGCCGCCTTCTCCCGATCCTGCTGCACGGAGGTCATGGCGACCTCGACCACGAGGACCGCGTCGGCGCCCGTGGGATGCGCCACCGCCCACGCCTCGTCGGTCCCGCGCGCAATGCACACATCGGGCTCTGGCAGGTCGTGGGGCGGACAGGCCAGGGGCTTCTCCTCGCGCACTTCCTCCCCTGGCAGCAGGACGGCCCGGAGGGCCCGCGCGATCCGGAGGATGGTGACGGTGTGCAGGGGACCTTGCGGGCTCACGAGGACCAGCCTCCCGTGGAGGAGCTCGACGGGCTCATCCTCATGGATCAACCCGAGCGCGACCATCCGAAGGACCTCGTCGACCGTGAACCGTCGGGTCGGCGCGGCCTGAAGAGCGTGCACGGGACCTCCCCGGCCACTCTAACGGGCGGTGGACACCTACGTTTATGCCTGCATAAGCGTGGGTAAGCGACACGGCCGCCTACGAGGGGAGTGCGACACCGGAGGCACTCATGCGCACCAGCGACCTCGTCCCGATGGCTCTCCTCCTGATCGTCGGGTGCTCCCCGCCCGATGCCGACCCGGCCCCTGGACCCCGCGACGTCGAGGACGTCGAGGACGTCGAGCCGACCGACGAGGCGCCCTCGACCACGGATACCGGCACCGACTGTGTGCCTTCGGACGAGATCTGTGACGGCATCGACAACGACTGCGACGACGAAATCGACGAGGACGCCGTGGATGCAGGCACGTTCTTCGCGGACGCGGATCTCGACGGCTACGGAGATGCCGACGCCGCGGTGGTTGCCTGCGCGCAGCCCGCAGGGCACGTCGACAACGCCGACGACTGCGACGACACGCGCGACGACATCCACCCCGAGGCGCTCGAGGTGTGCGACGGGGTCGACAACGAC
>CAYMSU010000244.1:0-9508 GCA_964393165.1 uncultured Enterobacteriaceae bacterium | reverse complement strand
GTTCGGCGAGCCGCATGGGGCGCCTCGCCCCGCGAGCTGGGTGCCTCCGGAGGTGGCCCGGGGGCAGCCGGCCACCTACCTCACCGACCAGTGGTCGCTGGCCGCGCTCGCGTGCGCGATGCTGTCGGGTGCCGAGCCGTGGCCGGCGCCGGCTTCCCTCGGGCAGGCCGAGCAGGGGGTCGCCGCACCCATGCTGGCCTTGGTGGAGCGGCAGTGGCCTGCCCTCGCCGAGGTGCTGCAGCGCATGCTCGCGGCGGAGCCGTCCGACCGGTTCGCCACCCTCGGCGTCGCGCGCCAGGAGCTGATGGCGCTCGCGCGCCAGGCGGGCTCGGCCTCCGAGCGGCGTCAGCTGGGGGCCTGGCTGGCCTCGCGGGCGCCGTTCGAGCCGCTGCGCGCTGACTTCCGGCCGGTGGGACCGGCCAAGGGCGATCCCTCCCTCGAGTCCACCGTGATGCAGGAGGTCGCCGAGACCGAGGAGCTGCCGAGCCTCGGGGCCTGGGTCGGGCAGCCCGTGGGCGGTCGGCCCGCGGCCGCGGGTCCGTCCTCCGTCGATGTCGAGCCGAGCATGATGCGCACGCAGCTGTTCACCGAGAGTCCGGTGCAGTTCGGGCTCGGCGAGCCTCACGAGGGGGAGTCGCTGGAGACGGCGGAGACCACCCCGGGCGAGCTGCTGGAGCAGGCGCTGTTGTCCGCGACCCGCGCCGAAGGACCGGCAGGCGACCCTGTGGAGGAGCACGAAGAGGCGATGTCGACGATGTTCCATCGCACCATCGACAACCCGCCTCCGCCCGAGGGCGCCGCCCCGGCCTCGCTTCCTCCGTCGCCTCTTCCCACGGCGCCCCCGTCCCCGCCGCCGCAGTCGCTCCCGCCGCGGTCGCTGCCGCCGACGTCGCTTCCCCCTCGGTTCCTCCACGAGGAGGAGACCGCGGTGCGCGACACACCGCCTCCCGCTCCCGCTCCCGCTCCCCGCGCGCGCGTCCCGAGCCTTCCGCCCCCCCGGCCCGCGCGCCGTGAGCCCTCGCGGGCGCGGATCCCGGCCGGGATGGTGGCGTTGTTCGTCTTCCTGCTGGTCTCGGGGCTGTTCGTCGGGTGGGCTGCCGCCCAGCTCTTCCAGCCCTGACGACCCGACAGCCCGGAAGGAAGCCTGACTACCCGGTGTCATCGCACGAGGTGGTGCGGCCGACGGGCTCGGACGGCGGGTGGCGCCGCACCCGGAAGAGGTTCCAGGTGTTCGCGCCGTGGTTGTGCAGGTGCAGCTGAAGGGGGCTCCCTGCTTGGGCCGCCACCCCCACGGGGACCACGTCGGTGATCGCGCAGGGGCTCGTCGGGATCGGCCGCGTGGTCTCCCACAGCACCGCCCCCCCGGCGAGCAGCGCGATGTGCCCCTCGCCAGGGGCGTCGGAGACGAGGTCGGCGTGCCACAGCGCAATCTCGAGCCGATCCCCGGGGCGCAGGCTCCCCGGCAGCGGCTGCTCGAGAAACGCATACGTGCAGAGGCCGGTGTCGACCTCGAGCGTGAGCCCCTCCACGATCCGACCGGCCGGCGGGCACGCCGCGGCCGGGGGGCGGTGGTCGGCGAGGGGGTCCGGCCCCTCGGCGGCCTCCCAGGCGCTCGGCTCGGCGAGGTCGAGCGCGGGGCGGGGCGGAGCGGGCAGGTCCACCGGCGCACACGCGGCGGCCAGGAGGCCACCCGCGAGAATTGGCAGGGCTTCGCCCTGCAGGCCGGTACAAGAGCGGAGCCGGACCTTCGGGCTTCGCCCTGCAGGCCGGATCACCGGCCGGGCGTGAGCCGCACCTTCTGGTTGACGCTCTGGACGATCAGGGCGCGGTCCTCCCGCCGCTGCTGGGGAGCTCCCGTCCACAGCAGCGTGGCGACCAGTCCGGTGCTCGCGGCCTGCGCCCCCAGCGGGAGCGCCAGGTAGTTCTCCTGTCGGGCGAGCTGCCACGTTCCCCAGACCTCGACCGCGGTCACGCCCGCGAACAACACGCGCAGCACTGTACGCCCCCAGCGCCTCGCCCGCACCCGCCGCGCACCGTCGGTGCCGCGCGCGAGCTGGCGGACGTGTCGCCAACGCAGCACCGTACCCGCCGCGTCGCGGTAGGTGGGGTGCTCGAGCTCCACGATGGGCGCCTGGACATCCAGGGGCGCTGCCGTGGCCACCGACCAGAGAAGGGCGAGGATCAGGTCGACGGCTCCCGGCGACGGAGGATGGCGAGCAGCGGGAGGGCCGCCCACCACAGCCCGCCGACACCGCCGACGGACGAGCAGCTCGTGGACTGGCCGGGCTTGTACTCCTCGGTCAGGGCGTACTCCGCCTCGATCCGGGCCGAGGTCGTGACCGAGCCGCCGAGCGCGTCGACCGTGTACTCCACGAGGTAGGGCCCGTCTTCGGGGAGCTCGAAGCGAGGCTGCCAGGTCTCGAACTCGTACAAAGGCTCCCCGCCGCCGCGAGCCCCCCGGTAGACCGCCCAATGCAGCGTGCGCAGGCACCGGGGCGTGGCGACCGGGGTGAGGTTGATCATCTGGTAGTCCCGGCCCCCTTTGTTGACATAGTCGAAGCGGGGCTCGGGCTCGCCGCAGGCGGTGACCGTGCCGTCGCGGCGCCTCTCGAGGTCGCGCCGCCCGTCGGGCGAGGGCTCGTAGTCCAGCAGCGACACCGACACCGTGTACATGCCCGGCTCGTCGTAGGTGTAGGTGAAGCGATCCCCCTCGGCGGTCTCGCCGTCGCCGAGGCGCCATCGCACCCCAGACCACGTACCCACGGACGGAGGCCGGACCTCGCAGGAGACCTCGAACGGGGCCACGCCGACCACCGAGCGGTCGCCGTCGTTGCAGACGAAGGTGACCGACTGGGCCAGCGCGCCGGAGGAGAGGAGCAGGACCATCGACATCCGGGAGCCTCCAGTTGCGAGAGCTAACATGCGAGCCGCGGGATCGTCTGGTGTCGCCGAGCGGCCCGGCGTTAACTCGCCGGTCGCCGCGATCGGGGGTTACGCGCCGGTCATGATCGACGCGCTCCCATGACCCGCATCGTGGCCACCGACACCCCCTTCCCCGACATCTCCCTCGTCGCGGTGCGCACGCCCACCCTGCCGCCCGCGACGCACACGAACTGCTGGCTCCTCGGGACCGGGCGGATCACCGTGGTCGATCCGGCAAGCCCCTGGGAGGACGAGCAGGCGCGGCTCTTCGAGGTCCTGTGGGAGCGAATCGGCCGCGGGGAGCGAGTGGAGCGGATCCTCCTCACCCACCACCACGCGGACCACGTGGGCGGTGCCGTCGACGTCCAGCGCCGGCTGCGAGAGCTCGGGCACGAGGTGCCGGTGGTCGCTCACGCGATCACCGCAGAGATCCTCCGCGACGCGGTACCCGTGGCCGAGCACGTCGAGGACCAGCAGGTCCTCGACTGCGGCGGCAGACCGTTTCGCGCCCACTTCACCCCAGGGCACGCACCAGGGCACCTCGCCCTGCACGACGAGGCGAGCGGCGCGATCGTGGCCGGTGACATGGTCGCCGGAGTGGGCACGATCGCGATCGATCCGCGCGAGGGGGATCTCCAGGACTACCTCGACAGCCTCGCCGCGCTCCAGGCGCTCGACGGGCGGGCGCTCCTGCCCGCTCACGGGCCCGTCCTCGAGCACGCCGCGGCCGTGCTGTCGTTCTACATCGCCCACCGCCACTCCCGCTCCGAGCAGATCCGCGACGTCCTGGGGCGCCTCGGTCGCTCCACGCCGCGGCAGCTCGCACCCGAGGTCTACCCCGACCTCGACCCGGCCCATCATCCGATCGCGGCCGCCCAGATCCTCACCCACCTGCGCTGGCTTCGAGCCCACGACCTCGCTGCTCCCGTGGGCGAAGCCCACTGGCAGGTCGTGCACTGACCGGCGCGTCGACGCCCCGAGCGTGGTAGATCTGCGTCTCCGTCAGCGAGGTTCCGGATGATGTGGATTGCAGCAGGGCTCGCCCCACTCTCGGTAGCCGGGTGGTCGGTGCACGGGGTGGCGCATGCGGAGGAGGCCTCCATCGAGGCGGCCCTCGAGGAGCCGCGCAAGGCGAAGTGGGAGGCCAAGCGAAAGGCGCTCGACGAGTTCGGGCGCGGCAAGAACCAGTTCCATCAGAAGAACGCCGCCGAGGCCATCCCCTTGCTGGTGGCGAGCCTCGAGAAGCAGGCGGGCTGCGGCACCTGCCTGGACTACCTGGCGCACTCCCTGATCGAGGCCGAGCGCTACGACGACGCGGTTCGCGCGGGCAGGCTGCTCATGAAGCTGTTCCCGGAGCGCTCCGAGGGGACCGAGGCCGTGTCCAAGGCCTACTACGAGGGGCAGCAGTGGAAGGAGGCAGCCGCCGCCACGACCGAGGCGATCGGGCTCGAGCCGAAGTCCAGCAAGCTGTGGTGGCGGCGCACCACCGCGCTGCGGCTGGCCGGAGAGAGCGACGAAGCCCTCCGCTTGCTCGACGAGGAGGCCAAGGCGGCAGAGCTCCCGGCAGCCGATGCAGACTGCATGCGCATCCAGCTCCTCGCGAGCACCGGTGACTCCGTCGGGGCCCGCGGGCTGTGGGAGTCGTGCGACGAGACCAAGAACCTCGACCTGCAGCGGTACTCGGAAGGCTGGCTCGCGATGTCCGAGGGCGATGCCGAGCTCGCCGCGAAGCGGCTGATGATGTCGGGGAACGACAGCGCGCTGTCCCGCATTGCGCTCGCGTTCGTGCGGCTCGATCAGGGCAAGGTCGAGGCGGCGCTCAACCTCGTCCAGAAGGCGATGGAGAAGGGCGGCGGGCAGTACTGGGACGGCCGGCTGGCCGAGGCTCGGGCGCTCCGCGCGGCGGGCAAGCCTGCAGAGGCGCTCGCCGCGCTCCAGGAAGGCCCCCTGGCCGAGGGGTGGGAGGCGGCTCACGCGAAGCTCGACGCCACCCACATGGCGCTCGCCGCGCGCGGGCCGGACTGGCCTGAGGAGGCCATGCGTCAGGCCTCGGCGCTCTACATCGCGCTGCTGGTCGAGACCGGCGACGAAGAGAGCGCGAAGGCCGCTCACGCGAGCATCGTGAAGGTGCACGGCGAGCACGAGGCCTTCGACCAGGCCTTCGAGCCGCCCGCCAAGGCGGACGAGGAGTAGCGAAGCTCAGGGAGCCTGGCTGGCCAGCGGCCGCTGGTGGGCGGTGAAGCCGCCCATCACCTGCTGGAGGATGCGCGTGCGCCCCCACCGCGGGAGCGGCGCGAGCAAGAGCTCCAGGAACTGGGACAGCCAGCCGGGGCGCACGGTCGTTCGGCGCCCGAGGGCGCGGATCGTGCGGCGGGCGACCTGGGCGGGGGTCAGCGCCATACCCATGCGCATGTCGGCCCGGGCGGCGAACCCCGAGGCGACCGGGCCGGGTGCGGTGGCCAGCACGTCGACCCCTCGAGGAGCGAGCTCCAGGCGCAGGCCCTCGGCGAGCGACTGCACATAGGCCTTGGTCGCCGCGTAGTTCGCCGCGCGGGGCACTCCCTGGAACCCCAGCAGCGAGCTGAAGAGCACGAGGCCACCTCGGCCGCGGTCCGCGAAGCGATGGCCGAACCGGTAGCTGAGGGCGAGGACGGCCCGGATGTTGACATCGACCATCGCAAGCTCGGTGTCGAGGTCGTGATCGAGGAGATCTCCGGAGGTCCCGAACCCCGCTGCGGCGACGAGCAGGCCCACGTCGAGCTCCTCGGTCTGCTCGGCGACCCTCGCCACCCCCTCCGGTTGCCCCAGATCCGCGGCGACGATGCGGGTGTCGATGCCGGCACGCGACGTCAGGCTCGCGGCGAGGTCCTCGAGGACCTCCTTCCTGCGCGACACGAGCACGAGGCTGAGGCCGTCGCGCGCGAGCTCCTCGGCGATGGCCCGACCCAGCCCGTCGGACGCGCCGGTGACCACGGCCCACGGCCCATAGCGCCCCAGGACGCTCGACGACTTCGCTTCCCTCATGACCCCTCCGCCGCCGGCCTTGACACTGTCACCGGACCGTGAGGGCCATGTACGTCTGCGCCTTGACGGTGTCAAGGTCCGCCGGCGCAGACTCAGCCGCGCCGGAGGAGCTGCTCCATCCCCGCCACTACCTGGCGGGCCAGGGCCTCGTCGTCTTCGGGGGCCAGGACGCCCTCCACCAGAAGCGTGGCCAGGCCGTGGACCGTGCACCAGCACAGGTGGGACAGCGTGTCTGGGGGAAGGCCGGCGTCCTCGGCGGCGGCCGCCGCCAGGCCGACCAGCGTGTCCTTCGTGCACGCGGCTTCCTCGAGCGGCTCGACGGGGTCGTGTACGTCGACGAGCGCCTGCTGGAACATCACGCGGAAGTGCCCCGCGTGGTCTCGTGCGAACCGCACGTAGGCGTGGCCGGCGGCGGTGAGCGAGGCCGTGGCGTCGCCCCCGCTCGCCCCGGCGGCCCCCTGCATGTCGTCCGCCAAGCGCTGAAACCCCTCCTTGGCGATGGCGCGGAGGATCCCCTGGTGGTTGCCAAAGTGGTGGTAGGGCGCCTGGTGGCTCACCCCCGCGCGGCGGGCCACCTCCCGGAAGCTCACCTGGCGAACGCCCTGCTCGGCCACGAGGGCGATGCTGGCATCGAGGATCTTGCGTCGCAGGTCGGGCATTCGGGGTGGCCTCCAGGAGCCGCTTTAGCCGGCCCCCGCGCCTCCTGGATGGCACACAGTGAGTTGCCGGGAACCCCCCAGGCGAGACGAGGTCAGAACCTCAGCACGCCATAGGCCCGCTCGGAGCTGACTGAAGCTCGCGGCCTACGGTTCGCGGGGCTGTGTCGGGACCGCGAGGGTCGTGGTGTGCCTGGAGGTATGCATGTCGACTGTCGTCCTGCCCCGCGCGGCTGCGCGGGGCCTGTCTGGAAGTGCGCCCTGGGTGGTGCGCGGCGCGGTCGCGGCGGCGGGGTTCCTGCCCGTCGCGGCGCTCGCCCTGCACCTTACGGGAGTCGCCCCGCTCGTCGAGCTCGCCGGCCTCGTTCCGGTGGCCGTCCTGACCGTGACCCTGCTCTTGGCGCCTCGGCCGCGCCTCGCCCGCGCGGCAGGTCTCGGCCTGGTCGCGGGCATCGTGGCGACCGTGCCCTACGATGCCCTGCGGCTGGGGCTCACCGCCGCAGGCTGGTTCCCCGGCGACGGGATTCCCAACATCGGGCGAGGGCTGCAACTCCAACCGTACTGGATGAGCGGGTACGTGTGGCGGTTCCTCGGCGACGGCGGCGGCATGGGCTTGTCGTTCGCGGTCCTGGGGCTCCGGGGGATCCGGTCGGGCGCCGCGTTCGGCGCCTTCGTTGCGTTCTGCCTGTTCGCGACGCTGTGGGTCGCCCCCGGCGCCCAGGAGGGCCTGTTTCCGCTCACCCCCTCCACGGTGGTCGGCGCGGGGCTCGGCCACCTCGTCTACGGCTCGGTCCTCGGCGCCCTCGTCGCGCGCTGGAGGGCGTGATGCAGGCCCTGGCTCACGAGACCCCGCGCGCACCCGGGCGGGCGCTCGGCCGCACCCTGGCGCTCAACCTGTCGTTCCTCGGGCTCGCCAGCGGGGTGGCCTATGTCGTCGACTCGCTCGCGGTGTGGTCCGAGGTCCTCCACCTGCTCGGCGATCTGACCGCCCTCGGCGTCGCGGTGGGGGCCGAGGCCGTAGGTCGGCGGATCCGCTGGGCGCGCCCCGCGGCCGCGGCGCTCAACGCGGTCCTCCTCGTCGGCGCGAGCCTCTGGATCGCTGGGGAGGCAGTCGCCCGACTCCTCGGCGAGCACGCCCACGCCACCCACGGGGAACCGATCTTCGTGGTCGCGGTGGCCGGCGTGGCGGTCAACCTCGCGTCCGCCTGGGTGCTCGAGCCCTGCGCCGGCCGAGATCTGAACACTCGCGGGGTCTACCTGCACATGCTCGCCGACGCCGCGGGCGCGGTCGGTGCGCTGGTCGCCAGCCTCTTCGTGATGGCCGGGTGGCCGGCCGCGGATGCGCTCGCCAGCCTCGTGATCGCGGGGGCGGTGGGGGTCAGCACGCTCCCGCTCCTGAGGGCCTCCGCCGCAGCGCTCTCCTGATCAGGTGCGGCCCAGGGAGTGCACGCGCACCTCGTGGGGCATCGCCGCCACCACCTCGGCCTCGTGGGCGGCCAGCGCCTCGAGGCGGGGCCACACCTCGGCGGCATCGAAGATATCGAGGGCCAGCCCCACGTACGCCGCGTGGTGCCGGGCCTCACTCGCCAGCAGCCCGTCGTACAGCGCCCGTAGCTCGGCGTCGTCGAGCCCCTCGGCGAGGCGCCGCATGCGCTCACAGCTCCGCGCCTCGATCAGCGCACACGCCAGCAGCGTGTCGAGGAGGCGCTCGGGCTCGCTCCGGCGCACGCTGCGGTACAGGGCGCCGGCGTACGGGCTCGGGGAGAGCGGCCCGAGCGGCCACCCCCGCGCCGTAAGCAAACCGCAGACCTGCTCGAAGTGCTCGAGCTCCTCGCGCGCGAGCGCCGACAGCGGCACCAGGATCGCAGACCGGTCCTGGTAGCGGAAGATCAGGTTGATGGCGGTAGACGCCGCCTTCTTCTCACAGTGCGCGTGGTCGAGCACCAGGGTGGGGAGGTCTGCCTGCACCGCGCGGACCCAGTCCTCCGGAGTCTCGGACTGAAGCCGCAGCATGCAGAACTAGCGACGCTCGCCGGTGTCGAACCGGTACGTCTGCAGGGCTCCGCGCTGGAACTGCATCTTCACGCGCCCATCTTCGCTCTCGAGGCCGACCGTCCGCCAGGTCTTCGCGGACATCTCCTTGGCGACGTCGATCGCGGCGGTCCGGCCCATCACCTCTTCGGCGTTGTTGCCGGTTCGCACCACGAACTTCATCTGCTCTTGGTCCTGCTCCTCGATGATCCACCTCCGTGTCGGGGCCCTGCCGGGTCGCTGCTACTTACAGGTTCCGGCGGTACTCGCCACCCACCTCGTAGAGCGCGCGGCTGATCTGCCCGAGCGTCGCCACCCGGGTAACTCGCATCAGCTCACCGAAGATATTGCCCCCGTCAAGCGCGACCTGCTGGAGTCGGCGCAGCGCCGCGGGCGCCTCCTCGGCGTGAGCCGCCTGGAAGCGCCGCACGCTCTCGATCTGCGCGTCCTTCTCCTCCGACGTGGACCGGCGCAGCTCGACCTCGGGCGGCTCCCAGTCCTCCTGCGTGGTCTTCGGGTCGAGGTAGGTGTTCACCCCGATGACGGGCAGCGAGCCGTCGTGCTTGAGGTGCTCGTAGTGCAGGGACTCCTCCTGGATGCGCGAGCGCTGGTACTGCAGCTCCATCGCACCGAGGACCCCCCCTCGCTCGGAGAGCCGCTCGAACTCCTGGAGCACCGCCTCCTCCACCAGGTCCGTCAGGTAGTCGACGAAGTGGCTGCCCTGCATCGGGTTCTCGTTGCGGGCGAGCCCCAGCTCCCGGTTGATGATCAGCTGGATCGCCATCGCCCGGCGCACCGACTCCTCCGTAGGAGTGGTGATTGCCTCGTCGTAGGCGTTGGTGTGCAGGCTGTTGCAGTGATCCGCGATGGCGAGC